>NZ_JAMYND010000002.1:0-333836 GCF_040318885.1 Mesorhizobium sp. M0998 | reverse complement strand
CCTCGACCAGCGCATTGGCACAATCGTCGATCCATTCGGACAGCGGCTCGCGCGCCCCCGGCGGCAAGGGATCGAGTTCGCGCACACGGTTGATCTCGATGCCGCGCGATTTGAGATGATTGACCAGCACATAGATCGAAGCGCGATGCAGCAGGCTCTGGTAGCGCGCCGGCTTGGCCGCCACCGAATCGAGGCTTGAAGGCGAGACCGGCAAAGGACCGAGCGCGGCGCTGTTGCCGTGCGGCCCGGTGTGGACCTTGCCGCCTTGCACCAGTCCGCCGCCGACAAAGGTGTCGATCGAGATATGCATGAAGTCGCGGAACCGCGCGCCGGTTCCCTGGATGAGCTCGGCGAGTGCGGCCGATGACGCGTCGTTTTCCACGAAGACCGGGGTCTTCGGCTTTGTGGCGAAAAATGTCGTCAGATCGATTGCTTCCCAGCGGCTGCCGAGATCGTCGGGAAAGCCGAGTTCCTCGCTCCAGCCGCCGAGGAAATATGGCGAGGCGATGCCGACGCCGACGATGCTGGCATCGCCAAGCCCCTCGACCAGCTTGTCGAAATTGGCCAGCGACATGTTGCCGGCCTTGAGCACCATGTCGGGATCCGGGAAGCGATATTCGTGCGACTCGCGCGAGCGGACCTCGCCGGCAAAGTCGACGAGCACGGCTTCCAGCGCGCGCCGGCCGATCTTGATGCCGACGCTGTAGATACGCTCAGGTGCAAGTCGGTAGAGAGTGGACGGCGATCCGCGTTGCCCGAACCTTTTTCCCACTTGCTTTACGAATCCGGACGATTCCAGCCCGTCGACAATGGTGGCGACCGCGGCCGGCGTCAGATTTGCGGCGCGCGCCAGATCGGACTTGGATGCCTCCTTCAGGCGGCGAATGGCATCAAGCACGAAGCGCTCGTTATAATGCCGAACCTTGACCGAATTGCTGCCTTTTCCGGACAAAACCGGCGCCTCCCCATTCATTCCCGCAGAGCCACTCCATCCGCTTGCAGCTTTGAGGCTGCCGCGCGGTCGAGCACTCCAATCGCACCCGTGCGCGACGCGACAGTGCCCTTCGCGGCCATGGAAGTCAATTTTCCAGTTGCGGCATTCGGCCATTTAATATAGCAAATTGAAAAAACAGGACCAAGGGAGGAAAGGTGCTGCACTTGGGCGCATTAGGCGAAGCCGACGCCATGGTGAAGAGCGACGCGGCTGTCCCCGTTGCCCTGGTTCAGGCGACAAAAGCCTTCGGCGGCACGATCGCCCTCAAGGACGCGTCCTTCGAATTGCGCTCAGGCGAGGTGCTGGCTCTGCTTGGCGAAAACGGCGCCGGCAAGAGCACCTGCGTGAAGCTGCTGGCCGGCGTGTATCTCCCGACCGGCGGCCATGTCGAAGTCGATGGCAAGCCTGTGGTCTTCCATTCGCCGCACGACGCCCAGGCTGCCGGCATCTCGGTCATGCACCAGCACCCCGGTCTTTTCCCTGATCTTTCGGTGGCGGAGAACATCTATCTCGGCCATATGCCGCGCGACCGCTTCGGCGGCATCGACAACGCCGCCATGCTTGCCGGCGCGCGCAGGGTGCTGGCGACAGTCGGCCTCGACGTGCCGGCCGAAACCCGGCTCGGAATGTTGCGCACCTCCGAACAGCAACTGGTCGAGATCGCCCGCGCCCTGTCGCTCGACGCGCGGGTGCTGATCATGGACGAGCCGACGGCCGCCCTGTCGCAGCGCGAGGTCGAGCGGCTGTTCACTGTCGTCGCCGACCTGCGGCTGCACGGCGTGGCGATGATGTTCGTCGGCCACCGCATGGACGAGATCTTCCGCATCGCCGACCGCATCGCGGTGCTGCGCGACGGGCGTCTCATTGGCGTCAAGCCGAAGGCCGAGCTTGGCCGCGCCGCTGCCATCGGCATGATGGTCGGCCGTGAGGTCACCGACCTCTATCCGCAACGAAGCCACGCCACCGGCGCACTGGTGCTGGAGGCGAGGGGGCTTTCGCACGCCGGTGGCTTTTCCAATATCGACCTCAAGCTCCATGCCGGCGAGGTGCTCGGGCTCGGCGGCCTGGTCGGCAGCGGGCGGACCGAGATCGCGCGCGTGCTGTTCGGAATCGACCAGCCCGATGCCGGCGAAATCCTGATCGACGGCGAAGCAGTGCGCTTCGCGTCGGCACGCGACGCCATGGATGCGCGTATCGCCTATGTCTCTGAAGACCGCATGGGCCAGAGCCTGGTGATGGATTTTTCCATCCTCGACAACGCGGTGCTGCCAGTCCTCGACAAGGCAGCCCGCTCCGGTTTCTACGGCACGAACCGCGCGATCAATCTGGTTTCGGACTGGCTGAAGCGCATGAAGCTTCGCTTTTCCGGCTACGCGCAGCCGGTAAAGGAACTGTCCGGCGGCAACCAGCAGAAGGTGGTGTTGGCCAAATGGCTGCGCACCGAACCGCGCGTCCTCATCCTCGACGAGCCGACGCAAGGCATCGACGTCGGCACCAAGGCGGAAGTGCATGCGATGGTCGCCGACCTTGCCGCCCAGGGCATGGCAATCATCCTGATCTCCTCCGAAATGCCCGAGCTCATCGGCATGTGCGACCGCATCATCGTCCTGCGCGAAGGCCATCGGACGGCCGAATTTGCCAGGGGCGAAGCCACTCAGGAAAAGGTGCTGGAAGCAGCGACCAAGGCCGGCGAAAGCGCCGATGCGGCACAGGCCACCGGCGAGGAGAAGAGAAAAGGACCGCTCGACATACTGAAGCGGCGGGAGTTCGGTCTGCTCGCCGCGATGCTGGCGGTCGCCATCCCGGTCACCATCATCAACCCGCGCATGGTGAGCGCTGCAAACCTGACCGCCGTGTCGATGGATGCCGCCCTGCTCGTCGTTGCGGCACTCGCGCAGATGCTGGTGCTGATCACCCGCAACATCGACCTTTCGATCGCTGCGGTGATCGGCCTGTCGGCTTACATGGCGGCCAGCATGGTCCAGGCCTATCCAGGGCTCGACATCGGCATTGGCCTGATAACCGCATGCGCCGTCGGTGGCGTCGCCGGCCTGATCAACGGCCTCGTCGTCACCAGGGGAAAGATCCCGGCGATCGTCGTCACGCTGGCCTCGATGTCGATCTTCCGCGGCTTCAACTCGATCTGGGCAGCCGGTGACCAGATCAGCGCCGACGAAGTAACGCAAGCCTGGCTCGACATGACCGGCCTGAAGATCGCCGGCGTGCCGCTGATCGTCATCATCGCGATCGTTATCCTGTGCCTGGGCTACGTGCTGCTCTATCGTACGGCGATCGGGCGCGAACTGTTCGCCGCCGGCTCCAATCCCGACGGCGCGCGTCTTATCGGCATCCCCGTCGACCGCCGCATTCTGTTGGCCTTTGGCATGGCCGGCCTGCTCGGCGGCCTGTGCGGCGCGCTGTGGGCATCGCGCTACGCGACCATTGATGCACGCGTCGCGCTCGGCTTCGAACTCACCGTGATCGCGTCGGCGGTGGTCGGCGGCGTCGCCATCCGCGGTGGTTCGGGCACACTGCTCGGTATCATCCTCGGCGCGCTCACGCTGCTCGTCATCAAGAACGGGCTGACGCTGGTGCGCGTCGACCCGCTGTGGCTGCAGGGCGTCTACGGCCTCGTGATCCTGGTCGCCATCGGCATCGACACCTTCATCGTGCGGCGGGCCGAGCAGGCAAGACAGGCGAGGGCGCGGTGAAAAAGTTCCTCCGTTCGATCGACTTCTGGGATCTGCTGCTGGCGACCTCTTGCTTGGCCATCTTCCTCTATGCCGCGATCTTCGTGCCGAATTTCGTTTCCGGCTTCAATCTCTCGCAACTGGCCGCCAGCGCCTCGGAAAAGGCATTGCTGATCCTGCCGATGACGCTGCTCATCATCACCCGCGAGATCGACCTGTCGATCGCCTCGGTGCTGGCGCTGACGTCCGTCGTCTTTGGCTTGCTGGTCCAGGCCGGTGTGCCGACACTTGCCGCAATCCCGTTGACGCTCGTCATCGGCGGCCTGCTCGGCGCCTTCAACGGCTATCTGGTCTCGGGCCTCGGACTGCAGTCGTTGGTCGTGACGCTCGGCACCATGGCGCTCTATCGAGGCATTGGCTACATCCTGCTCGGCACCGGCTCGATCAACATCCTGCCGCCCGCGGTCGTCGATTTCGGCATCAACAACCTGCCTGGCACCGAGATACCGTGGACCATCGTGCCCTTCCTGGTGCTGGCGCCGGTGTTTGCGGTCGTGCTGCAGAAGACGCCGACCGGCAAGCGCATCTACGCGCTCGGCGGCAGCCCCGAGGTGGCGCGCTATTCCGGCATAAACACGCGCCGGATGGTGCTGAACCTGTTCGTCGTCTCGGGCGTCGTCGCGGCGATGGCCGGCATCGTCTATACCGCGCGCCTTTCCAACGCCCGCGCCAACAATGCGCTCGGCATGGAGCTCGACGTCATCACCATCGTGCTGCTCGGCGGCGTCAGCGTCTTTGGCGGCAAGGGCCGCCTGACCGGCGTCATGCTGGCACTGGTCCTGATCGCCATCATCCGCAACGTGCTGGCGCTGAACCAGATCGGTGGCGACGCGCAGGGCATGATCATCGGCCTGCTTCTGATCGGCTCGCTGCTGATCGGCAATTACTGGCGCTCCACACAGGAGATGCTCAGCAGATCCCGCGCAATGCGCGAGACAAAGGGGTGATCTCGGGCCCCTTCCTTCAAGCCCGAATTTTGACGGAGGAGTCACAATGAAAGCGTTTAGATTAGCCCTGCTCGCATCCGCGGTTCTGCTTGCGCAAAGCTCGTTGGCCTTCAGCCAGGAGTGCGCCAAGGAACCCGTAACGGTCGGTTTCCTGCCCAAGCTCGACACGGATCCCTACTTCAAAGTGGCCTTTGGAGGCGCACAAGAGGCAGCCAAGGAAATTGGCGGCACCGCTACCCAGGTCGCCCCATCGCAGGCGACCGCCGAGGCGCAGATCGAATTCATCAACAGCCTTGTCTCGCAGAAGGTCGGAGTCATCGCAATTGCCGGCAACGACGCCAACGCCGTCGCGCCTGCGCTGAAGCGCGCCGTTCAGCAGGGCGTCAGGGTGATTTCGTATGACTCCGATGTGGCCGCCGATGCGCGTGCGGTGTTCGTCAATCAGGTGAAGGGCGACAGCCTCGCCGAGATGATGCTCGAAAGTGCATTCGCCCTCAGCGGCGGTGAAGGCGAATTCGCGATCCTGTCGTCGACGCCGACGGCGACCAACCAGAATGCCTGGATCGACTTCATGAAGGCGAAAATGGCGGCCGAGCCGAAGTTCTCCAAAATGAAGCTGGTGCAGGTGGCCTATGGCGAAGAAAGCGAACAGATCAACCAGCAGCAGGCATTGGCGCTGGTGCAGGCGTTTCCCGATCTCAAGGTGATCATCGTCCCGGCAGGCATCGGCCTTCCCGCGGCCGCGCGTGCACTCGAGGAAGCGGGCATGATCGGCAAGGTCAAGCTGACCGGCCTCGCGCCGGCCACTCTGATCTCGAAATACATCAAGGACGAAGCGGCTCAGGATATCTGGTGGAACGTCACCGATCTTGGCTATCTTACCTATCAGACGGCCCAGGCGTTTGCGCAATGCAAGATCACCGGCAAGGAGGGTGAGAAGTTCACGGCAGGCAGGCTCGGCGAATACACGATTGGCGCCGGCGGCGAACTGATCCTTGGTCCGGCCAAGATCGTAACTCCCGAAAATCTGGCCGAATTCAAATTCTGATCCTGTAGAGCTTGAGTTCTAGGGGGCGCCGGTCCATCCGGCGCCCTTCCCAAAAACCTCTCGAAATGAAAACAGTGCGGGGCGGCAATGAAGATCTTGCTTGCGGGCGAAACCTTTGCGGCGACGACGTCGATCGCCATCGGCAGCGACGTGCTTACAAGTGCGGCCTTGACAAATGGCGCGACGGCCTTCAATGCCGCGCTGGCCACTGAAGGCATCGCGGTCACGCAGATCGGCGGCGAGCGTTGCAGCGCGGAGTTTCCCTATGACCTCGATGGGCTCGCCCAATATCAGGCGGTGGTGATCTCCGATGTCGGCGCCCTGACATTGCTGGTGACGCCGGATGCCCGCGCCGGGCGTGTCGGCGTCAACCGCCTCGATGTGCTCAAGGCCTATGTCGAAGGTGGCGGCGGGCTGATGCTGGCCGGCGGTTATATGGGCTTTCAGGGCATGTTCGGGACGGCGCGTTTCCACGACACCCCGGTCGAGGACGTTCTGCCGGTCCATTGCCTACCCTACTGCGACGGCATGGAGGTGCCGCAAGGCCTGCAGGCCTCCATCCTGCAGTCGTCACATCCGATTTTTTCCGGGGTGGAGGGGCCTTTGCCGCCGATTCTCGGCATGAACAAGCTGGAATTCAGGCGCGACGGTTCGTCCCGGCTTCTGGCGACCTGCCACCATCGCGGCACCGACTGGCCGCTCCTTGCCGTCGATAGCCATGGCCGCGGCCGCACGATTGCCTGGGCAACCGATATCGGCCCGCATTGGCTCTCGCAGGATTTCCTCGCGTGGCCGTTCTACGGAAGACTGATGGCGAATATGGTCCGTGGCTTGCCGGCAATGAATGAGGAAGCCGGACACTAGGTTTGACCCAGTGCGGTTGTCCTGGCGCGGCCGATGCCGCGCGAGGCGCCGGTGACCACCACCACCTCGTCGGCTAGGTCGAATTTCGGCGTGAACTCATTTGCCATGCAATTCCACCTTGTTCTTCAAATCGGACCGGCTGCCATGTCGAACCGAATAGGCTCGCGTGAATTCGGCGCCCAGCAGAAATATCTCCGCTGAATAATAGACCCATAACAGCACGACGAGCAGGGCGCCGGCCGCGCCGTATGATGATGAGATGGCGCTGGTTCCGATATACCAGCCAATCAGCGACTTGCCGATGGTGAACAGAAACCCGGTGACCGCGGCGCCGATGCCGACATCGCGCCATTGCAGGCTGCGGTCCGGCAGCACCTTGTAGATTGCGGCAAACAGCAGTGTGATCAGGGCAAACGAGACGATCCCGTTGATGGCGCTCAGGATGATGGTGCCGAACGGCAGGTCGGCGTTGATGACCTCTCCGAGCGCCGAAATTGCAGCGCTTACGACCAGCGACACCAGCAGCAGGAAACCAAGCGCGGCGACCAGGCCCAGGCTTGCAATGCGTGCCCGCACCATTCGTGAAATCGTTGCCCCGCTCGGTTTGACTTTCCAGATTTCGTTCAGCGCCAGCTGCATTTCGCCGAACACGCCGGATGCGGCGACGAACAGCGTGACCAGCCCCAGAATGCTGGCAAGGGTTCCCGCTTCCTTCTGCGAGGCGCTCTCGATCGTCGCCTGCAGCAGCTCGGCACTTTGCGGCCCCATCAGGCCAGCGATCTGTGCCGAAAGGGCGAGTTGCGCCGCCTCGTGCCCGAAGGCCATGCCGGCAATAGCGACGACGATGAGCAGGATCGGCGCAAGCGAGGTCGTGGCATAAAACGCTATCGCCGCCCCATGGCTCAGCGCATTGTCGTCGATGAAGCCGATGACGCTCTGCTTGAGGAGCCTCCAGCCCTCTGCTGCCAAATTCCACATGTAGGCCTCGCATGCCTGTCAACAAACAAGTAGCGGCCGCGCAGCGCTGGGCGAGGGGCGAGAGGCCGGCGGGACAGGAGGGGGCGCGGAGCAGCATGACATTCCTGCCTCCCTTCCCCACGACAAGAACACCTCTTGCCCGAACACTTGCCACGCGCCGGCCATCATGATGCCATGCCGTTGCGGAAGATGGCGCGCTGGGTTTGGGGTGGGACGACGATGCTGTTTTCAGGGGCAACAGGGCGCATAGGCGTGGCGTTTGCCGCGCTGCTTGCACTTTTGTGCGCGCTGGTTCCTGCGCGGGCTGAAGAGCCGAAGGCGCTTAAGGGCGTCGCGCTCGTCATCGGGCAGTCCGATTATGAGCATGTCGGCAAGCTGCCCAATCCGGAAAACGACGCCCGCGCCATCGAGGGTATGTTCGACAGGCTCGGCTTCGAAACCGATGTCGCGACCAATCGCGACGCGCGCAAATTGCGACGCGACCTCGAAGGCTTCGTCGACGATGCCGAGGGTGCCGACGTCGCCATTATCTACTATTCCGGCCACGGCATCGAAGCCGGCGGCGAGAATTTCCTGGTGCCGGTCGATACCGACATTACAGCGCTCGACGATGCCGGCGAGAAGCTGGTGCCGCTGTCATCGATCGTGGCCGAGCTGAAGGCCAAGGTGCCGGTCACCATCGTGCTGCTCGATGCCTGCCGCAACGATCCGTTTCCACCGGGCACGCTGCTCAAACTGACGCCGGGCGAAGCGGGCAAGCCGATCGGCGCCGGCGGCCTTGGCGAAACCCGCAGCGTCGTGGCGCTGAACGGCAGAGCGCCGGCCAAGGGTTCGGCGGATGACAGCCTGGGCCAGGTCATCGGCTTTGCCGCCGAGCCCGGCAAGGTGGCGCTCGACGGTCCCGCAGACGGCAACAGCCCCTATGCGGCAGCCATATTACGTCACATCGACATGATGGGCGGCGAGGAATTCGGCACCGTGCTGCGCATGATCGGCGAGGAGGTCTATCTCAAGACCGGCGGCCGGCAGCGGCCGTGGGTCAATGAGAGCCTGCGCCGGCTGCTCTATTTCGGTACGCCCGCCGAGGTGCCGAAAGGCGAAGAGGGCGAGATACTCAGCGAGCGTCGCCGGCTGCTGGTGACGATCTCGACGCTGCCCGACCCGCAACGCCGCCAGATCGAGACGATCGCCCGCGACGGCGGCGTACCGATGGATGCGCTCTACGCCATGCTGAAGACGCTGGGCACCGAGAAACCCAGGGATGCGGCCGAGCTCGACAAATTGCTGCGCGGCCAGACCGAGCGGTTGAAACAGGTACTAGCTGAGCAGGCGACGCTGAAGAGCCAGGATCCGGAAATCGTGCGGCTTTCAAGACTGGCCGAGCAGGCGGTGCAAGAAGGCGCACTCGAAGCAGCGCAGAAAATCCATGAACAGGCCAAGGCCCGCGTTGGCGAACTGTCGAAGACCGTCGACCAGGCCGAAGCCGACCTCAAGGCGCGTCGGTTCGAGTTTGCCGAGGTTTTCGGCGACAGCGCCAAAACCTACGAAATTTCGTTCAGCTATCAGGCGGCAGCGCAGGACTATGCCAAGGCCTATGAGCAGGTCGAGAAATGGGACGACCATCAAGCCTGGTTCTACAAGGCAGCCGAGGCCCAGGCGCTCTCCGCGCACGGTTCTTTCTCTGGCGACAATGCCTTTCTGGTGCAGGCGGTCGCTGCCTATGAAATAGCGCTGACCTATGTGTCGCGCGAAAACAGCCCGCGGCAATGGGCTGCCACGCAAAACAATCTCGCCACCACGCTGTCGACGCTGGGCGAACGCGAGGCCGGTCGCGAAAACCTCGACAAGGCGGCTGCCGCCTTCGACCAGGCGCTGACCGTCTACACACGCGACGCCGATCCGGACGACTGGGCCTCGACGCTTGGCAATCTCGGCACCGTCTACTGGCGGCTCGGCCAGCGCGAGAATGGTATCGCGCTGCTCGACAAGGCCGTCGCCTCCTTCCGCGCGGCGCTCGCGGTGCAAGCGGCGAAAAAAATGCCGCTCGAGTGGGCGGCGACTGAGAATAATCTCGGCATCGTGCTGTCCGAGATCGGTGAGCGCCAGGCCACGACCGACAGTTTCCGCGCTTCGATCGAAGCGCATCGCGCCGCGCTGACCGAATACCGCAGGGAGCGCGTCCCTCTCGACTGGGCGTTGAGCCAGGTCAATCTCGGCGCGGCCTTGTTTCGCCTTGGCGAGCGTGAAAAAGACGTGCCGACGCTTGAGCAGGCGGTGGCCGCCTATCAGGCTGCGACCGAGGAGATGACGCGCGAGCGCGCCCCGGCGCAATGGGCGACGATCCAGAATAATTTGAGCTCGGCGCTGGAATCGATCGGCCAGATCAATGGTGACATCGCCACGCTTCAGCGTGCTCGAGAGGCGGCAGAGGCCGCACTGACGGTATGGACGCGCGAGCATGCGCCGGCGAGCTGGGCGAACGGCCAGTTGACGCTTGGCAATGCCTTGCAGCGTCTCGGCGCCAGGCAGGAAGGCAACGACGTGCTGCTCGAGGCGATCGCTGCCTATGAGGCCGCACTTTCTGAATATCCGCGCGAAAAGCTTCCGCTCGACTGGGCTTCGTTGAAGCAGAATCTAGGCTCGGTCTATGCGACGCTTGGCGATCGGGACACCGGCATCGACTATCTCCGGAAGTCGGCGTCCGCCTATCGCGAGGCCTCGCAGATCTATACCGCCGCCGCTGCTCCAATCGAGTTTGCTTCGATCGAGCACAGTCTCGGCAACGCTTTGTCGACCTGGGGCGACCGCGCCAGCGACAAAGCGGTGCTGGAACAAGCGGTCGCCGCCTATGGTGCAGCGCTCACCGTGCGAAGCAAGGACAGCGCCCCGAAGGACTGGGCGAAGACGCAGTACCGGCTGGGTGCAGCACTTTCCATGCTCGGCAAGGCCAATGGCGGTCCGGACGAGGCGCTCCAGCGCTCGGCGGCGGCCTATCGTGCGGCGCTCGAGGTGCAGAGCCGTGACAGCGATCCTGACGCCTGGGCGGCAACGCAATGGGGCCTGGGCCACGTGCTCCTGGTGTTGGGCGACCGCACGCAGGACGGCGAAGCGTTCCGCCAGTCGGCGACGGCGCTAGAAGCGGCGCTGCCCTTCTACGACCTCGCCACGGTGCCGGAAGATCACGCCCAGCTGCAGAACGAACTAGGCACTGCCTATTACTACCTTGCCGGCAGCGCCAATGACCCATCGCTCTACCAGAAGGCGGCGGCCGCGCATGAAAAGGCACTGGCCGTCTATGCCACGTTGCCCGACCGCTCGCTCTGGGCCTCGGTCGAAGGCGACCTCGGCAATGCCCGCATGATGCAGGCAAACGCCAGTTCCGACCCGGATGCCATGGCCAAGTCTGTCCAGGCCTATGAGGCGGCACTGACGGTGATGACCCGCGACAGGGATGCCGACGAATGGCTGCGCAACCAGGCAAACCTGGCCAGCGCGCTGTCGACGCTGGGCTACTGGCGCGGTGACGTCCCCCTGCTGAAGCGCTCGGCCGGCATCTATCGCTCGATCCAGAGCGTGCGCACGCGCGACCGCGCCTCCGAACCCTGGGCCAGCACGCAGGCAAGCCTGGCCAATGTGCTTGGCATGATCGGCGCGAAAGAGCCTTCGCCGGCTTTGTTCGCCGAAGCGGTCGCCGTCAACCGGGCGCTCGCAGACGAGGTCGGCCGCGACCGCGACCCCGACCGCTGGGCGAGCCTGCAAAACGAGATCGGCTATCAGCTGACGCTCGCCGGCCGCGCCGAAAACAACGTCGCCAAATTCGAGGAGGCAGTGCCGATCCTGCGCGAGGCCATCGCTGTGCAGAAGAAGATCGGTTCGGTGCCGGGCGTCGCCTTCACCGAGGACAGCCTATGCGATGTGCTTACCGATCTGGGTGCTGCCCGCAAGCAGAAGGCAATGGTCGAGGAAGCGATAGGCGCCTGCGAGCATGCGCTCGTCATCTTCAGTGAGCGCAAGATGGACGACCTTGCCGCCGGCTCCGCCAAGAACCTTGCCGAGGCAAAAGCCTTGCTGGCCGAATTGCAATAGCGCACAGGAAAAGGTGGCCGCGGCCGGTTTCGATTGGCAATGGGTTGCCGTTCCCTGCTATTCCCGCTTCATAATGCATGTCGCCCAAAAGTGTGCCGCGGTTTTGGGACAACGACATGCATAAAAACAAAGACTTAAAGCAGTGGACGTTCCAGTATGACCAATGTCGCCTTGACCGGGCTTGCCCGCGATCTTGCCAAGCGCGCCGCGGAAGGCCGCTCGGTGCGCATCGGCGTTATCGGTTCGGGCGAGATGGGCACCGACCTGGTGACGCAAGGCATGCTGATGCCGGGCATTTCGGTTTGCGCGATCTCGACGCGCCGCCCGCATACGGCGCGTGACGCCATCCGCATTGCTTATGGCGATCAGGCGATGGCAGCCGAAGCGGACAGCGCTTCGAAGGTCAGCCAGGCGATCGAAAGCGGCAAGATTGCCGTCACCTCGAACGAAATGCTGGTCACCAATCCGCTTATCGATGTCGTCATCGATGCCACCGGCAAGCCCGGGGTCGCCGCCGATTTCGACCTGATGGCGATGCAGCACGGCAAGCACCTAGTGATGATGAATGTCGAGGCCGACGTTACCATCGGCTGCTATCTGAAGCAGCAGGCCGACCGGCTCGGCGTCGTCTATTCGGTCGGCGCCGGCGACGAGCCGTCGAGCTGCATGGAGCTGATCGAGTTCGCCTCGGCGCTCGGCTACACCATCGTCTCCGCCGGCAAGGGCAAGAACAACCCGCTCAACCACGACGCCGTTCCCGACGACTACCGCGAGGAGGCGCTGCGCCGCAACATGAATCCGCGCATGCTGGTCGAGTTCGTCGACGGCTCGAAAACCATGGTCGAGATGTGCGCCATTGCCAACGCCACCGGGCTGGTGCCCGACGTTCCCGGCATGCACGGCCCCAAGGCCGATCGCGACGAGCTGGTCAAGGTGCTGATCCCGCGCGAGCAGGGCGGCATTCTGTCGAAGAAGGGCGTCGTCGACTACACCGTCGGCAAGGGCGTGGCGCCCGGTGTCTTCGTCATCGTCGAGGCGACGCATCCGCGCATCATCGAGCGCATGGACGATCTGCATATCGGCCACGGTCCCTATTACAGCTTCTTCAGGCCCTACCATCTGACCTCGCTGGAAGTGCCGCTGACGGCCGCTCGCATCGCGCTTTACGGCAAGCCCGACATGGTGCCGCTGCCGCAGCCGGTGGCCGAGGTCTGCGCGGTGGCCAAGCGGGATCTGGCGGCAGGCGAGGTTTTCGATGCGATCGGCGAGACCTGCTACCGCTCCTGGACCATGACCGTCGAACAGGCCCGCGCCCATCGCGCCGTGCCGGTCGGTCTGCTCGAAGGCGGCAAGGTGCTGAAACCGGTGAGGAAAGGCGAATTGCTCACCGCCGACAGTGCCGCGCCCGACCCGACGACCAGGCTATTCGCCTTGCGCCGGCTGCAGGACGAGATGCTGTGTGGGAATCTTGGTGATGGCTGAGATTCGTGAATCCGAGTTGAAGCGGGAAAAAGGGACGCCTTTCTCTGGCAGAGCGGCTCGCGGCCATTGCCGATGATTCTCAAAGCCAAAGCCGGCAAAGACGGGCGGCCCGTGAACAAGGACGAGGTCGACGACTTGTGGGGACATCGCTGATATCTGTCGACATTCTAGGCTATCGCGATTTTGATGTCGGCAGGACAGTGGAGGGCGCGAAGGAACGCCGCGTAACGGCTTTCTACCGGTAGCTAATGCCGAAAGGAACGGTCGACCGTCACCGCCGACCGGCTCCCCCAGAAGCCCTACCTCCCCAGCTCGATAGACCGCAGCCGCGCCGCTTCCACCGCCTCGGTGAGCAGGCGCGTCAGCCGGTCCTCGCCCATCAGTACTGCAAGGGCCGCAGCCGTGGTGCCGTTGGGGCTGGTCACCTGCTGTCTGAGCACGCCCGGCTCCTCGCCGCTTTCGGCGGCCAGCGAGGCGGCGCCGTAGACCGTCTGCATGGCCAAGAGCTTGGCAGTCCCGGTCGGCAGGCCGGCTTTCTCGGCGGCCACGGTCAGCCCTTCGATGAAATGGAAGATATAGGCCGGCCCCGACCCGGAAACCGCCGTCACCGCGTCCATCAGGCCCTCGTCGTCAATATCGGCCACTTGCCCGCTCGCCGAGAGCAGGTCGGCGACGAAACGTTTAGTCTCGTCGGAAACCAGCCTGTTGGAAAACACCACCATCATGCCCTTGCCGATCGCCGCCGGCGTGTTGGGCATGCAGCGCACGATCGGCGCGCGGTCGCCGAGAATACCTTCAAACGTGGCCACCGGCGTTCCGGCGGCGATGCTGAGGAAGGTGGTCCGGCCATCGTTGAAGCGGATGTAGCCAGCCGTGACGTCGCGGATCACCTGTGGCTTGACCGCAAGGACGACGAGGGCCGGCACGGCGTTGGCCGGTATGGCGCCAGCATCCGCGCCGGCAGCGCAGCCCAGTGCTTCGGCACGCTTGCGCAACTCGGCATTGGGCTCGACCACGAACACCGCAGCCGGAGCGAGCTTGCCGGCTTTCAGCCAGCCCGAGAGCATGGCGTAGCCCATATTGCCGCAACCGGCGAGAACAAGCCTGATCGACATCGAAAGCCTCCCATAGAGATGGCTTCCCCATAGACGTTCGCGGCAGGACGGGGAAGCCCTGTTGGGACCGTGATCAGGCGGAAACCCCGACCTTGCGGTTGGGATGCGCATGTAGTCGCGCAGTCGCGCGGCGACCAAATTAACCTTTTATTTCCTATGCCTGTTTAGCATCGCTTAACCAGTGGCGGTCGCTACGTCCCAGCCCGAGGGGAAGGCTCCAGAAACCATGGCTTATAGGAAAAATCGTGAACACTGGAGGAACGAGCAGTCCTTGCTGTCGCTCGTCGAGGCGGTGCGCGGCGAGGACGAAGCATCGCTGGTTTCGCTAGAAGACCGCGCAGGCCCGTCATGGCGCGAGGATGCCGCCACACGCCATCGTCTTGCCCGCTCGCGCCGCGAAGCGCGTGCCAGTCCGATCCTGTTGGCAGCCGCCGGCATAAGCCAGCCCGATCCTGATGAGCCAAAGGCCGGCACCATACTGATGGAAGAGGCTGCAGCTGCCGATGGGTTTTTCGGCCCCGCTGGCTCCCTTGGCGGCCCCGATGCCGGTTCCGCCGATCACGCAGCATACCGGGCAGCGCCGCCTCCCGCTCAGCCGGTCGAGGTCGCGCGTACCAAACGTCCTGGTCCGATCGGTGCCGTGTTGTCGGCGCTGAGCCGGCTCATGCCTGGCAGAGCGCCGGAGGAGATGGCGTCCGGTGAGACTTCCGCCGCGACAAATTCCATCGCAGCGATGCCGCCCGCCTTCCCTCCGCAGCCGCTCTATGCCGGTCTGGCACCTTATCCGCAGCAACCCGCGCCGCCGCATTCGGCCCATACTCAGGCCTGGTCGAGGAAGGCAAATCAGGCCTCGGAAGCCGCCGATCAGCAAAGCCAGATCGAGGAAATCCGCGCCAGCCTGCG
The DNA here is from genome assembly GCF_040318885.1 of Mesorhizobium sp. M0998. Taxonomy (NCBI): domain Bacteria; kingdom Pseudomonadati; phylum Pseudomonadota; class Alphaproteobacteria; order Hyphomicrobiales; family Phyllobacteriaceae; genus Mesorhizobium; species Mesorhizobium sp. M0998. The sequence goes on along the minus strand of NZ_JAMYND010000002.1, from coordinate 318,669 downwards.
CGAATTCCGGGAGGCGGTTCGCGAGCTCACCGAAAACCGCACGCATCGCCGCTATTTCTGAGCGTCGAATAAAACATGCCGGTTTCGAGTTAACGGCATGCGACGGCGCATTGACGGGATTGCCCGGCTCGATTTTCGTGAAAATGCCGCGCTGCATGTCCGCCCGCAGCGCATGGTTCTGGGCAACGGCCTGCATAAAAGATATCTGGAGCGCGCCGCATGGATGTTTTAACGCGGCAGGCTTACGCGATAGGCGTCGAGGGTGGTTCATGGCTGAGTTGATTGACGGAAAAAGCGTCGCCGAAGACGTGGTGCGGCGGGTCAAGGCCCTGACCGCCGAACTGGCGGAAAAGGGCGGACGGCAGCCCGGTCTCGCCGTGGTCATCGTCGGCGAGGATCCGGCGAGCCAGGTCTATGTCGCCTCCAAATCCCGCACCGCCAAGGAATGCGGCTTCCATTCGGTTCAGCACACGCTGCCGGCCGAAACCTCCGAGCCGGACCTGTTGAAGATCATCGGCCAGCTCAACGCCGATCCGGCCATCAACGGCATCCTCGTGCAGCTTCCGCTTCCCGGCCATATCGATTCCGGCAAGATCATCCAGACCATCGCGCCTGAGAAGGATGTCGACGGCTTCCACTTCATCAATGTCGGCAAGCTCGGCACCGGCGAGCTCGAGACCGCCTTCGTGCCTTGCACGCCGGCCGGCTCGATGCTGCTGATCGAACGGGTGCGCGGCAAGGACCTGTCCGGTCTCAATGCGGTCGTCGTCGGGCGTTCGAACATCGTCGGCAAACCGATGGCCAATCTTCTGCTTGCCGCCAACTGCACCGTCACCATCGCACACAGCCGGACCAGGGACCTGCCGGCGCTTGCCCGCACCGCCGATATTCTGGTCGCCGCCGTCGGCCGGTCTGAAATGGTCCGCGGCGACTGGGTCAAGCCTGGCGCCACCGTCATCGATGTCGGCATCAACCGCGTCGCCGCACCTGAAAAGGGCGAAGGCAAGACGCGCCTCGTCGGCGACGTCGCCTTTGCCGAAGCAGCGAAGGCGGCCGGCGCCATCACGCCGGTGCCTGGCGGCGTCGGACCGATGACCATTGCCATGCTGATGGCCAACACGCTAGCTTCCGCCTATCTCGCAGCCGGATTGAAACGGCCTTCCTTCTGACCAGAAAGCAGCGTCCTTGCCGAACCTCACTGTTCCCTTAGAACGGCCGGTCACCAATGATCCCGTTCAGGGCGGGCGGCAGTTCGGGTTTCTGTTGGTCGACAAGTTCTCCATGTTCTCGCTGGCCGCGGCAATCGACACGTTCCGGTCGGCGAACCGGCTGCTCGGCCGCGATTTCTATGGCTGGACTACGGTGTCGGCCGACGGCGACGCCGTCATGGCGTCCAACGGCCTGCCGCTCAAGATCGACTACGCGGTTGCCGATCTGCCGCCGGTCGATATCCTGTTCGTCTCGGTCGGGCTGACGACGGAATTTCCCGGCAAGAGCAAGGTGCTGGCAGCGCTGCGCAGTTGGGGCCGGCGCGGCAATGCGCTCGGCGCGCTTTCGGTCGGCTCCTATCTGCTCGCCGAAGCAGGCCAGCTCGATGGCTATCGCTGCACCATCCATTGGGAAAACCGCGCCGGCTTCCTCGAACGCTTTCCGGACATCAACTGCACCGGCAACGTCTTCGAGATCGACCGCAAGCGCTACACCTGCGCCGGCGGCACCACATCGATCGACCTGATGCTGGAGATCGTGCGCGGTGATTTCGGCTCGAGCCTCGCCAATGGCGTCGCCAACCAGTTCCAGCATGAGCGCATCCGCTCGGCCGGGGACCGCCAGCGCGTCGGGCCGGAACGCGACCTCACCGGCAAGTCGGAGAAGCTGCGCCGCATCGTCGAGCTGATGGCCGACCATCTCGACGAGCCGCTGTCGGCGGTGCAGCTCGCCAAGTCGGCGGGCCTGTCGGTGCGCCAGGTCGAGCGCCTGTTCCTGCGCCATCTCAGTGTGACGCCCGGGCGCTATTATATGCGGCTCAGGCTCGAGCGGGCGCGCGAATTGCTGCGCCAGACCAACATGCCGATCCTCGACGTGGCAATCGCCACCGGCTTCACCTCGCATTCCTATTTTGCCCAGAGCTACCGGCTGCAATTCGGCCGGCCGCCTTCCGAGGAACGCCGCACGGCCTATTGAGGGTTTGGCAGAGAGGCGACGCAGCTTCGTACTCCGTCCGGGCTTGTGTCGCGACCCGGCGTCAAATAGCTTTCCGGCGCCGAGCGGCGGCGACTGACGGGGGAGATTTTTGATGGCGGGATTTGTGCAGAGCGTCGCTGCGGCGGCCCTGTTGCTGTGGACGACGGGGTTCGGCTTCGCCGCCGATCGCGTCATCGTCATTCTCGATGCCTCCGGCTCGATGTGGGCGCAGATCGACGGCAAGCCCAAGCTCGAAATCGCCCGTCAATCGCTGCGGAACGTGCTGCAATCGGTCCCGGCCGAGGAGGAAATAGGCTTCATGGCCTATGGCCATCGCGAGAAGGCCAGTTGCGACGACATCGAACTCATCGTGCCACCGCAGGCAGGCTCGGCAAGTGCGATCTCAGCCGCGGCCGACAGCTTGAAATTTCAGGGCAAGACGCCGCTGACCGCTGCGGTGAAGCAAGCGGCGGAAGCATTGAAATACACCGAGGACAAGGCGACGGTCGTTCTCATCACCGATGGCATCGAGACATGTAGCGGCGATCCCTGTGCGCTCGGCAAGGAACTGGAGGCTGCTGGCGTCGACTTCACCGTCAATGTCGTCGGCTTCGGCCTGACGGCGGCCGAGGGCAAGCAGGTCGGTTGCCTCGCCGACAATACCGGCGGCAAATATATCGAAGCGTCGGATGAAAAGGCATTGCAGGACGCCCTCGTCGAGACCGTTGCGCCTCCGCCACCCGCCCCTGAACCGACTCCCGCCCCGCAGCCTGCTCCCCAGCCGGCGCCCGCCCCGCCGGCGGAGTCCAATTTCGCGCCCACCGTCGTGCTTGCCGAGGGTGGCGATCCCGTCACCGACGGCAATGCCTGGGAGATCCACAAGGCGAATTCCGACGGCACGCGCGGCGATCCCGTCACCACCGAATATGGCACCTACAAGGGCAATCTGGAGCCGGGCGACTATATCGTCGTCGCGCGTGCCGGCGAGGCCAGGGCCGAACAGAAGATCAAGATAGAGCCTGGCCAGGTCGCCAAACCGCACTTCAACCTGAATGCCGGCACGCTGGTCATCCACCCGCGGCCAAGCGAAGGAGCGGACGTTGATGACGGCGCGGCTGTCGTAATCGGCTATCCCGGCGTCGACACCCCGCCGACCTATTACGGTGACACGAAAGTCGTGCTGCCGGCCGGTGACCAGAAGGTGACGGTCACGATCGGCCAGGGCATGGTTATCGAGACGATCCCGCTTGCCGCCGGCAGGGTCATCGACAAGGACATCATCGTCGGCGTCGGGCGTATCGTCGCCAACGCCTATTATGCTGCCGGCGGCGACAAGGCCGAGGGTTCTGGCGTCGGCTTCAAGGTGCTCCAGGCGAAAAAGAACATCGACGGAACCAGGCAGGAGGTGACCTATGCCTACGGTCCGGACAGCAAGTTCGATCTGCCGCCCGACGATTATGTAATGGTCGCGACGGTCGACCTTGCGGTGGCCGAGCAGCCGTTCAGCGTCAAGGTTGGCGACCATCAGGATCTGAAGATCGCGATGAACGCCGGCATGCTGACGATAACCGCGCCAGGAGCCTCGAAGATCGAGATATTCGAGGCCAGGAAGGCCATCGACGGAACCCGCAAGTCGGTTGGCTACGCCTATGATCAGAAGTATGAAGCCACCCTGTCGGCCGGTGACTACGCGGTGGTTTCGGAGAAATCGGACAACAGCTCGAAGGAAGGCACAGTAACGGTCAGGGCCGGCGCGCGAGCCGAACTGACGGTTCAATAAATCCAGTGGAGAGCAGCCATTAGCCGCTCTTACTTATTGCCGAAAAAATCACGCCGTACCGAAGGCGCTGGCGCCATGGTCGGCGCGTCCCACCAACTGCCGGAACCCGGCGAAAAGCTCGCGGCCGAAGCCGAATTCATTGCCTATGAGGTCGCTGTCCGCGGGCCGGCGCAGTGCGAAATCGCCGGCTGGCACCAGTACCTCCAGCGTCCCGGCCTCGGCGTCGAGCCTGATGATATCGCCGTCATGGATCCTGGCGATAGGCCCGTCCTCCGCCGCTTCCGGCGTCACGTGGATCGCCGCCGGCACCTTGCCTGAAGCGCCCGACATGCGGCCGTCGGTGACCAGCGCCACATGCTGGCCGCGGTCCTGCAGGATGCCGAGCACGGTGGTCAGCCTGTGCAATTCCGGCATGCCGTTGGCCTTTGGACCCTGGAACCGAATGACGGCGATGAAGTCGCCGGTCAGCGACCCCGCCTTGAACGCCTCGTTCAGGCCTTGCTGGCTGTCGAACACTTTGGCCGGCGCCTCGATGACGCGCCGCTCCGGCTTGACCGCCGATGTCTTGATGACGGCGTGGCCGAGATTGCCCGAAAGCACTTTCAGACCGCCGCTCGGCTGGAACGCCTTCTTGAACGGTGCCAGCACCTTCTCGTCCCCGCTCTCGCGCGGCGAAGCCTCGCGCACGACGCCGCCGTCGGCGCCGAGCCTGGCCTCGACCGCGTAGGGGCGCAGCCCTTCGCCCCACACCGTCTGCACATCCTCGTGCAGGATGCCTGCGTCGAGCAGTTCGCGGATCAGGAAGCCGAGCCCGCCGGCGGCGTGGAAGTGGTTCACATCGGCAAGGCCGTTCGGATAGACTCGCGCCAGCAGCGGCACGGCTTCCGAGATGTCGGAAATATCCTGCCAGGTAATGGCGATGCCGCCCGCCGCTGCCATGGCGATCAGGTGGATGGTGTGGTTGGTCGAACCGCCGGTGGCGTGCAGGCCGACGATACCGTTGACGATCGAGCGCTCGTCGATCATCCGCCCGACCGGCGTGTAGGCGTTGCCGAGCGCGGTGATCGCCAGCGCCCGCTTCGTCGCTTCCCTGGTCAGCGCGTCGCGCAACGGCGTGCCAGGATTGACGAAGGAAGCGCCAGGCGTGTGCAGGCCCATGATCTCCATCAGCATCTGGTTGGAATTGGCGGTACCGTAGAAAGTGCAGGTTCCCGGCCCGTGATAGGATTTTGATTCCGCTTCGAGCAGTTCGGCCCGTCCCGCCTTGCCCTCGGCATAGAGCTGGCGGATCTTGGCTTTTTCGTCGTTCGGAATGCCGGTCGTCATCGGCCCGGCCGGGATGAAGACCGCCGGCAGATGGCCGAAGGTCAGCGCCGCGATCACCAGTCCAGGCACGATCTTGTCGCAGACGCCGAGATAGACGGCGGCATCGAACATGTTGTGCGACAGGCCGATTGCCGCGGCCATGGCGATCACGTCGCGCGAGAACAGCGACAGCTCCATTCCGGGCTGGCCCTGGGTGACGCCGTCGCACATCGCCGGCACGCCGCCGGCCACCTGGGCGATGCCGCCGGCCTCGCGCGCCGCATCCTTGATCAGCCTCGGAAACGTCTCGAAAGGCTGATGCGCCGACAGCATGTCGTTATAGGAGGTGATAATGCCGAGATTCGGCACCCGGTCGCCGCCAAGCGCCACCTTTTCGGAAGGGCTGCAGACGGCAAAGCCATGGGCCAGGTTGCCGCAGGACAGCACGGCCCGGTTGGCGGTGCGGTTCGAGGCTTCGGCGATGCGGCCGAGATAGGCCTCGCGACCGGGCTTGGAGCGCTCACGGATGCGCTGGGTGATGGCTTCGATATCGCGTCTTGCGGTCATGGCGGTCGGTCCTTTCAGGCGAGGTCCCGCAAACACCTTCCGGCTGTTGCCGGGACCTGCAGCCAAGTTGAGATCAGGGTGCCCAGAAAACCTCTACGGGCTTTTGAGTGGCATCGAGCACGGCGCGAATGGGCTTTCGTGTTCCAGTTCCAAGCGCGGCCTCGAATGCGCTGCGTTTTTCCGCGCCCTCGATATGCAGCGCGATGAAGGCGGCTTTGATGATCCGCGCCAGTGACAGCGTCAGCCGTGGCTCGCCGGCGCTTGCCGCATGAACCGGAAGCACGACCCTTTGCGACGACGGATCGAGCAATCTTGCCAGGTTCTCGGCATCCGGAAAGAACGAGGCGGTGTGGCCATCAGTTCCCATGCCGAGCACAACGACGTCGAGTGGCCAGGGCAGCACTTGCAGCGCCTCGCTGTCGGAGACCGCTGCACCCTCGATACTTGCCGCGGCGTGGTAGAGCGGCACGAAATTCGCGGCGGCGGCCGCGTTCTGCAGCAGGTTGGCGGCAACCAGGCCGGCATTGGAGCGCGGCGATGAGGGCGGCACGAAGCGCTCGTCGACCAATGTTATCGTCACCTTTTCCCAGGCGATCGGAACGGTCGAAAGCGCCGCGAAGAATTTCGCCGGCGTCGTGCCGCCCGAGACCGCAAGCAGCGCCGTGCCGCGCTCGGCGATCGCCTTTGACAGACGGCCGGCGACGTGGCCGGCAAGCGCTGTGGCCAACTCCTGGCGTCCGGCAAATTCGTGCCAGTTGTAGGCGCCGCCTAATTGCTCTCGTGCCATGTCCGCCCGTCGCGTTCGATCAGCGCAATCGAGGCCGAGGGGCCCCATGTGCCGGCGGTGTAGCCTTGCGCCTCTTGCCTGCCGCTCTCCCAGGCGTCCTGGATCGGGTCGATCCATTTCCACGCCGCCTCGACCTCGTCGCGGCGCATGAACAGCGTCTGGTTGCCACGGATGACGTCCATGATCAGCCGCTCATAGGCATCGGGGGCGCGGCCGTCGAAGGATTGCGCAAAACTCATGTCGAGCGGAATCTGGCGCAGTCGCATGCCGCCCGGCCCCGGGTCCTTGATCATGATGAACTGCTTGACGCCCTCGTCGGGCTGCAGCCTGATGACCAGCTGGTTGGCGGAGATCGGCCCGGCGCTCTCGCCGAAGATCGAATGCGGGATCGGCTTGAATTCGATGACGATCTCCGAAACGCGCGTCGCCAGCCGCTTGCCGGTTCGGAGGTAGAACGGCACGCCCGCCCAGCGCCAGTTGCCGATCTCGGCCTTGAGCGCAACGAAAGTCTCGGTGTTGCTGTTCTTGCCGAGTTCCTCGACATAGCCTTTCACCGGCCCGCCGGCCGAGGCGCCGGCACGATACTGCCCGCGCACCGTGTGCTTCGGTGCTTCGTTGCCGTTGATGCGCTTCAGCGCCCGCAGCACCTTCAGCTTTTCGTCACGGACGGCATCGGCGTCCATCGACGACGGCGCCTCCATCGCGACCAGGCAGAGCAGCTGCAGCATGTGGTTCTGCACCATGTCGCGCAATGCGCCGGCCTTGTCGTAATAGGTGACGCGGTCTTCCAGGCCGACAGTCTCGGCCACGGTGATCTGCACATGATCGACATTGGCGGAATTCCAAAGCGGCTCGTAGAGCGCGTTGGCAAAACGCAGCGCCATCAAATTCTGGACCGTCTCCTTGCCGAGATAGTGGTCGATGCGGAAAATCTGGCTTTCATGGAAGTCGTCGCCGACCAGGTCGTTGAGCGCGCGCGCCGAAGCGAGATCGCGGCCGATCGGCTTTTCCAGCACGATGCGCGAATTCGGCGTGATCAGCCCGTGCTCCTTCAGCTTGTGCGAGATGTCGCCGAACAGCGCCGGCGCCACAGCCAGATAGAAAGCGCGGATGTGTTCGCTGTCGCCGATCGCCTTCTTCAGCCTGTCGAAGCCGGCACCTGTGGTTGCATCTGCCGGGATATAGGAGAGCCGCGCGAGGAACGTCTTCAGTTCCGTGGCGTCGATATCCTCCGGTTTCACATGATCGGCAATCGCCTGCCTGGCGAACGACTGGAATTCCTCGTCGGTCATCTTCGAACGCGATGTGCCGATGATGCGCGTCGGCTCGGAAAACTGGTGGTCGCGCTGCCGGTGGTACAGCGACGGCAGAAGCTTACGTTCCGAGAGGTCGCCGGTGCCGCCGAAAATGATGAAGTCGAAAGGGTCGACGGGAATGATCTGGCTGGTCATGGTCTGTCCGCTGTGACGCCGGTCGCGATAACGCGGCTGATATAATCTAATCGATTTAAACTTGCCAGTGCCATTGCGTCACATCCGCGTGTGCTCTTGACACCGGCGCTGGCCGGAGGCTTGTCGGCAAGCGATGCTTCCGGAGCCTTCGCAGTTGCAGCATAGAGCCGGATGGCAGCGAAAGCCAAAGGAGAAATCGTCGATGGACGCACATCTTTCGATGGCCTGGCCAAACGCGTCATCGATCGCTTTCAACGATGAGTGAGAAAAGCATGCGCCTCAAAAATAAGGTCGCAATCATCACTGGCGCTGCCTCGGGCTTTGGCGAGGGCATGGCCAGGCGCTTTGCCGAGGAGGGCGCGCGGGTAGTCGTCGCCGATCTGAACGCCAAGGGCGCAGAGCGCGTTGCCGGCGAGATCGGCGAAAAGGCGATCTGGACCCAGACCGACGTCTCGCTGCGGTCCGAATTCGACGACATGGTCAATGCCGCAATGAGCGCCTTCGGCCGCATCGACATCATGGTCAACAACGCCGGTTACACCCATCGCAACGGTGACATGCTGGAAGTCGACGAAGCGACCTTCGACCTGATCACATCAGTCAACATGAAGGCGATCTACCACGCAGCGCTTGCAGTGGTGCCGGTCATGGAACGGCAAGGCGGTGGCGTCATCCTGACGACGGCCTCCACGGCCGGTATCAGGCCGCGGCCTGGCCTCACCTGGTACAATGCATCGAAGGGCTGGGCGATCACCGCGACCAAATCGATGGCGGTGGAACTCGCGCCGAAGAACATCCGCGTCAACTGCCTCTGCCCAGTTGCCGGCGAGACCGGCATGCTCGCGAAATTCATGGGCGCCGACACACCCGAGATCCGCGAGAAGTTCCGCGCGTCGATCCCGCTCGGCCGGCTTTCGACGCCGCTCGACATAGCCAATGCCGCGCTTTGGCTTGCTTCGGACGAAGCGGCTTTCATCACTGGCGTGGCGCTGGAAGTCGACGGCGGACGTTGTATTTGAACGGCCGGGGCCTCCGGCGGAGGACTGGCTGACGGCGAGCGACCCGCAATCGCTCTGCCGGCCCTACGCCCCGGTTTTGACGTAGCTCTTGTAAATCCAGCCGCGCTTGCCGTTGTAGACGATCTGGCACCATTGCTTGCAGCTCATCACCTGCACCGAGGTCTTGGCCGGCACGGTGAGAATGGCGGCCGCATTCTTTTTTGGGCCGGTGCGCATGGTGACGGATCTCAGGATGCGTCCGGTACCGGCAGTATTGGCTCTTCCGGAATTTGCCTTGGTGCTGTTGTCGTCTTCGCTCGCGGTCTGCGTCGGCAGTTGCGGCTTGGGCGTGGGGATGGCGGCGGTCTGCGCGCCATCGGGCCCGCTGTTTTTCGTTGAGCTGCCGGGAGCCGCGACTTTGGCAAACAATGCCGCAGCGTCGGGTTTTGCTGCCGGGTCGGCGAATGCCACCGAAGCAGACGATTTATCGGCCGCCTGCTCGGTCTGGCTTGCCAACTGGTCGGATGCTGCCGTGGCGGCGGCCGATGCCGTCTTTGGCCCTGTCCAGCGCGGATCGTTGGGAGCCAGCGCTGGTATCTCGGCTTCCGCTGCGGCCACCGCTGGGGAAACCGCATCTGCCTTGCCCGTCGTCCGCGGCGCCGCAGCAACCTTGGCAGGCATGATCTTCGTCGTCTTGACCGGGATGGTCGGAACGATCTGCTCAGGACTTGCGGCCGCTTGTCGCTCATTTGCCGGCAATGCCAGCCACAGTGCCACCGCGGCAACGCCGAGCAGTGCGACCGTGCCAAGCGCGGCTATCACCAGATGCGCGTTCGACCGGACCCCGTGCCAGAACGTCGGCCGCATATCGTAACCGAATTGCATCGCAAGGCGCCGTCGTTCCGGCGCGCCGAAACTGAAGGGCTCTCTCACACTTGCCACCTCCATTTGCGGGCCGATGTTCTTACGACCCATGCCGGAGAGCCGGCATTTCGATCGGCATCGGTCCCAAACCAAAAGCGGGCAGGCCCGCAAAAATTCCCCGTTCAGCTGCCCACGAGCATCATCTTTCGCCCGCGATTGTGGCATCACTGCGCCCTTGGCGGGAATTCTGCGCCCTGGTTAAGGATTCTGCAACGTCTGGTTAGATCCTGTCCCGCAACGCGTACCAGTTGAGCGCAAGGAAGAGCAGTGGCGCGCGCAAACGCCGGCCGCCGGGGAAGGGTGGAATTTTCAGGTCCTCGATCAGCTTCAGCCGGTCGCGGTTGCCGGCGACCGTCTCGGCATAAAGCTTGCCGAAAAAGTTCGACAGCATGACGCCGTGGCCGGAATAACCGCCGATCGAGGTCACATTGGGCATCACTTCGCGCACGAAGGGCTTTCTCGGCACGGTGATGCCGACGTAGCCGCCCCAACCATGAGTGATCTCGACGTCCTTCAGTGCCGGATAGATCTCAGCAATCTGCCGGCGGATGTGGATGTGGATGTCCTTGGGATCGTTGACCGCATAGATCTCGCGCCCGCCAAACAGCAGCCGCCCATCCTTCGATTTGCGGAAATAGCGCACGACGAAGCGCGAATCGTCGACCGCCTCGCCACCCGGCAACACTTTGGAATCGGCTCCCAGCGGCACCGTCGCGCCGATGAAGGAGCCGATCGGCATAATATGCGCGGCACTCACCGGTTCGAGCGTGCCGCCATAGGCGTTGACCCCGATCAGGCATTTAGCGGCGGTGATCGTGCCCTTCGGCGTCACAACCCTGACCTTGCCGCCGCCGGAGGTGATGCCGGTCGACGGCGTCTGCTCGAAAAGCTTTGCGCCGGCCTCTGCCGCGACTTTCGCGGTGCCGATCACCAGCTTCAGCGGATGGACATGGCCGGTGCCGGTGTCGCGGGTGCCGCCGAAATAATGCGTCGAGCCGAGCCGCTCGGCAGTCTCCGCGGCATCCATGAATGAGATGTGCGGATAACCGAACCGGTTTGCCATGATCTCGGCATGCGCCTTGTAGTCGTCGACATAGCGCTTCTTGTGCGCCACCGACATCTGGCCGGGCATATAGTCGATCTCGATCTGGTGCATCGCGGCAAAGTCGAGCAGATGCGCCTTGGCCTCTTCGGCAAGGTCGAACAGCGCCTTGGCGCGGGAAAAGCCGTATTCCGCTTCCAGTTCCTCTGCCCAGGCCCGTTGTCCGGTGCCGAGCTGGCCACCATTGCGGCCCGATGCGCCGTCACCGAAACGATGCGTTTCGATAAGCACGACATCCGCGCCTGTCTTGGCGAGATGAGCCGCCGCCGACAGACCGGTAAAGCCGCCGCCGACAATCACCACATCGCATGTCCGGTCGCCGTCGAGCGCCGGATATTCGGGCCTTGGCCTGGCCGTGTCTTCGTACCAGGAGCGGCCGGGGGAGATTGGGGATTGGTAGGTCATGATGCTCGGCTAAGGGAGTAGGGGAGTAGGGGAGTAGGGGAGTAGGGGAGTAGGGGAGTAGGGGAGTAGGGAGCTAGTCGGGTGACAGTTTGCGGATCAGGAGGCGAAGAAGCTTCCCAACGCTTTCGGTACTCGCCAACAATGAAGCCGCCGTCGCCTTCGGCGCGATGCCGGTACGCTCGGCGATCAGAAGCTGAGTTTCCAGTTCCTTCAATGATCCTGGAGCGATACGGAGAAATTGTTGATAGGAACCTCGGATCTCTCTGCCATATCCCTCCGCAATGTTCGATGGCACCGAGCTTGCAGCGCGCCGCACTTGGCTGGTGAGTCCATAAAGTTCTTCCTTGGGCCATGATTTCGTCGCGCCGTAAACGGCCACAGCAAGGTCCATTGCCTGCTGCCAGACTATCAAATCCTTGTAGGAACCCGTTTTCTCAGCCATTCGTCCCTACTCCCCTACTCCCCTACTCCCCTACTCCCCTACTCCCCTACTCCCCTACTACACATTCAGCAGCAAATACTCCCTCTCCCACGGGCTGATCACTTCCATGAAGGTCTCGAATTCCGCTCGCTTGATCGCCGCATAGGTGGCGGCAAATGACTTGCCGAGCAGCGCGCCGAGTTCTTCGTCAGCCTCGAACAGGTCGACGGCTTCGAGCAGGCTGCGCGGCAGGTCGATCTGGTCCTCGTTGGCGGTCGTCAGAACCGGCGGCTCGGCCTTGATCTTGTTGGTCATGCCGATCAGTCCGCAGGCAAGCGATGCCGCCAGCGCCAGATAGGGATTGGCGTCGGAGGAGGGGATGCGGTTTTCGACGCGCCGCGCCGCCGGGTCGGAGCGGGGCACGCGGAAGGCCGTGGTGCGGTTGTCGTAGCCCCATTTGTTGTTGACCGGCGCCGAGGCCGACTGCGTCAGCCGCCGGTAGGAATTGACATAGGGCGCAAACATCACCAGCGCGTTGGGCACATGTTTCTGCATGCCGCCGATGAAGTGCAAGAAGGCGTCGGTCTCCGAGCCGTCCTCCGCCGAAAAGACGTTCTTGCCGGTCTTCTTGTCGATGATCGACTGATGGATATGCATGGCCGAACCGGGCTGCCCTTGGATCGGCTTGGCCATAAACGTGGCGTAGATCTCGTGCTTGAGCGCCGCCTCGCGGATGGTTCGCTTGAACATGAACACCTGGTCGGCGAGCTCGATCGGATCGCCGTGACGCAGATTGATTTCGAGCTGGCCGGCGCCCTCCTCGTGGATCAGCGTGTCGATCTCCAGGCCCTGGCTTTCGGAGAAATGGTAGATGTCGTCGATCAATTCGTCGAATTCGTTAACCCCGGCGATCGAATAGCCGGCGCCGCCGCCGATCGGCCGCCCCGATCGACCTACCGGCGGGGTCAGCGGATAGTCCGGATCGGGGTTCTTGCGCACCAGGTAGAACTCGATCTCGGGTGCCACGACCGGCCTCAGTCCACGCTTGTCATAGGCGGCAAGCACGCGCTTCAGCACGTTGCGCGGCGTGAACTCGACCGAGCGGCCGTCCTGATGGACGAGGTCGCAGATAACCGCCGCAGTAGGGTCCTCCTCCCACGGCACCACCGTCAGCGTCGAGAGGTCAGGCATCAGCTTGAGGTCGCCGTCGTCCTCCGGATAGCGGAAGCCGTTGCCGTCCTCCGGATAGCCGCCGGAAATCGTTGTCATGAACACCGCCGAAGGCAGCGCCAGCGAGGTGTTGGAGGTGAACTTCTTCGATGGCATCATCTTGCCGCGCGCAACCCCGGCCTGGTCGGGTGTGATGCATTCGATATCTTCGATGCCGCGCCATTCCAGCCAGGCGCTGACTTCCTTCCAGTTCTTGACGCCACGTTGGTTTTTCACGAAGGCAGGCGTGCGGGCGCGTCCTCCGCGGCTCGACGGACGGACTTCCTTTTTTGCAGGCGGCATCAATCACCAGATTTGTTGCAGATTGTGGAGTATAGCCGTTGCCGGCGACGAAAGGGAAGGGGAGCCGGCTGGCGTCCGCCTCGACTAGCCGGGGAAACACAACGACTTCCGGATAAAAACATCCTGGTCTAGGGTCGGCGTCCCGCAACGCCGCAATTGAAGACGTCGAATGCAACACAGCCGCAAACTGACAACGATCGGCTTCGATGCCGACGACACGCTGTGGCAGAACGAACAGTTCTTCCGCATGACCGAGCAGCGCCTCTCCGCGCTGCTCGCCGACCACGCCGAGGAGGATCGGATTTCGGCAAGATTGCTGGAGGCCGAGAAGCGCAACCTCGCGGTCTACGGCTTCGGCATCAAGGGATTTACGCTGTCGATGATCGAGACGGCGATCGAGGTCACCGAAGGCCAGGTGCCTGCCTCAACCATTGCTGAAATTCTCGCCGCGGGCCGCGAGATGCTCAGCCATCCGATCGAGCCGCTTCCCCATGCGCGCGAGACCGTGGAAAAGCTGGGCGGCGCTTACCGCCTGGTGCTGATCACCAAGGGCGACCTGTTCGACCAGGAACGCAAGCTCGCGCAATCCGGCCTGGGCGAGCTGTTCCATGCGGTCGAAATCGTCAGCGACAAGAGCGCGGCCACGTATACCCGCATCTTCAGCCGCCACGGCGACGGCCCGGAAAAGGGTATGATGGTCGGCAACTCGCTCAAGTCGGACGTCGTGCCGGCCATCGAAGCCGGCAGTTGGGGCATCCACGTTCCGCATGAGCTCACCTGGGTGCTGGAACATGTCGAGCCGCCGGTCTCGGCACCACGCTTTCGCCAGATAGCCAATCTCGGTGAACTGCCGGGCTTGATCGAGCATATCGGCGAGATTGATTGATCAGGTCTGCAGCCGAGGCATCGCGGCAGGCGTCAGTTGCGGCTAATTCCGATCAACCGGTCGATCACCGGCTGCAGCCGTTCGGTGGTGATCGGCTTGACGACCACTGCGTCGATGACGCTGGACAGGCCCAGGCTCTCCGGCGTGCCGGTCTTGACTGAAAGCAGGATCACCGACGGAAGCGATCTGCCTGACGCCCTTCGCAGTGCATCGATACCCGACAGCAAGGCGTCGCAGTCCCCGTTCTCCGCACCGCCGTCGAGAACGACAGTGCCGGGAATCAGCGCGTGCAAGGCCTTTGCCGCGGTTTCGGGAGTTTCCGAGATCGGTTTGAGGCCGGACCGCTCGACGATCTTTGAAACCACGACCCGGTTGATCGGTGATTTTCCGACCACCAGCACCCGCGAGAAATCCGGGAGCATCCGCGTCTCCATGTCCCGGCTGACGAAAGGCAGCTGTTTTGCAGTCTCGATGTCGCGATTCGCAGGGCACATGGCGGGGCAGGCCGTTGTTCAATGTTTCAATGCAGGGTTGAAACTCGAGAGGTAATTGGCGTGAGATCACTGCTCATGTCAAGCTCAAATGGCGTATCAGGAGAATATCGCAAGAAACATTAAAATTAAAATTAAATGCTTTTCTTTGCCGCCGCTCGAAAGGAGAAGTCGCCACCACAACCGGACAGGCTCAGCTAAGTTTGGCTGTGCAGCGCGAACGCGTCAACTAGCAGCTATAGCCAGATTGACGAAAGGTTGGATGAAGTCGAGGCAAGTCTGTCGCGAGCTTGTCGCATCGCCTCGCCGGACTACCCTTCCTCGTTGGCTACACACGTCTCTTTGACCGACGGGAGATGACAATGGAACTCGTGACTCACAAGAAATTCAAAAATGGCCGGTTGATGCCATGGGGAAAGGGTACGGTCGTTACCGGCGCAAAGGGGTTTGTCTACCTTTCTGGAAACACCGCGACGGCCGAGGACTACGATCCGATCGGCAAAAGCGGCGGCGGCGCGGTCGGCGGTGCGGCCGCGCAGTGGCGCGCAATTCTCACCAACATCAAATCAGATCTGGAAGAGCTTGGCACTGCGCTCGAGCATCTCATCCGGCTGACCTTCTTTGTTAAGGGGCCATTTCCCGATGGCGGCGTTCTGAGCTCTCCTAATTTTCGCCTGGACGTCTTGGACGAATTCTTTGCCGAGCACTGCCCGAAGCACTGCAGCTACAACAACCCGCCGCCCTCGGAAGTTATCGGCGTTGCAGCACTTGCGCAGCCTGATCTTGTCATTGAAATCGTTGCACTAGCGGCTCTGCCGAACTAGGCAGAGCCGCGGCGTGCGGGGTGCGATAACATGCGCTCAAAAAAGGCGCGGTGCGGTAGAATTCATCAGTCGTGGCTCCGTTGCGTGACGATGACCGGGATCAGCAGATCGCCCCAGTTGCCATCGCCGCCATGGTGCCGTGCCGAGCGCACCAGTTCGACCGAGACGCCGGCCTCGACCGCCTTCATTACCGACTGATTGAGCCTGTGCAGATCGTTCGCCAGCATGCGGATGGTCGCCTGCTGGTCGACATTCATGCTGGTGGCCTGCTCTTCGGCCCGTTCCTTGACGCGGCTTATCGATGCCATTGGTCTTCTCCCTGTGTTGCCTTGCCTGTTGTGTTGCCATGCCCGCTTGGGCGTTCCCTCTGTTTGTCTGCTGTTCCGCTATTCCGCCGCCGGCCTGAATTGGGCGTGCTCGGTCGATCCATGCATGGCCGTGGTCGAGGACTGGCCACCGGTGATCGCCATTGAGACGGCGTCGAAATAGCCGGTGCCGACCTCGCGCTGGTGCTTGGTGGCGGTGTAGCCATTTGCTTCCGCGGCGAATTCCGCCTCCTGCAGTTCCGAATAGGCTGCCATCTGCCGCTCCTTGTAGCCGCGGGCGAGCTCGAACATGCCGAAATTGAGCTGGTGGAAACCGGCCAGCGTAATGAACTGGAACTTGTAACCCATGGCGCCGAGTTCCTTCTGGAATTTCGCAATCGTCGCGTCATCGAGATTCTTCTTCCAGTTGAAAGACGGCGAGCAATTATAGGCAAGCAGCTTGCCTGGATGATGCTTGCGCACGCCCTCGGCAAACGTCCTGGCCTGCGCCAGATCGGGCTTGGAAGTCTCACACCAGATCAGGTCCGCATAGGGCGCATAGGCGACGGCGCGAGCGATGCAGGGCTCGATGCCGTTGCTGACATGGTAGAAGCCCTCCGCCGTGCGGCCGGCGCCATAATCGACGAAGGGCCGGTCGCGTTCGTCGATGTCGGAGGTCAAGAGCTTTGCCGCTTCAGCGTCGGTGCGCGCCACGACCAGCGTCGGCGTGCCCATGACGTCGGCGGCAAGCCGCGCCGCGTTGAGGTTGCGGATGTGTGCGGCGGTCGGGATCAGTACTTTGCCGCCGAGATGGCCGCATTTCTTCTCCGAAGCCAGCTGGTCCTCGTAATGGACACCGGCCGCACCCGCCTCGATGAACGCCTTCATGATCTCGAAGGCGTTGAGCGGCCCGCCGAAGCCGGCTTCGGCATCGGCGACGATCGGCGCGAACCAGGTGTCGACCGACAGCCCCTTGCCTTCCGAAGTCTCGATCTGGTCGGCGCGCTGTAAGGTGCGGTTGATGCGCTTGACCAGCTCGGGCGCCGCATTGGCGGGATAGAGCGACTGGTCCGGGTACATCGCGGAAGCGGTGTTGGCATCTGCGGCGACCTGCCATCCCGACAGATAGATCGCTTTCAGCCCCGCCCGCACCTGCTGCATCGCCTGGTTGCCCGACATGGCACCCAGCGCGTTGACGAAATCCTCTTCATGGATGAGCTGCCACAGCCGGTTTGCCCCCATTTCGGCGAGGCTCTGCCGGATCTGCACCGAGCCGCGCAGCCGCTTCACCTCCTCCGGCGAATAGGGCCGTTCGATGCCATCAAAGCGGCCTTGCGGCGCCGACGGGACAAGGTTGTAAAAGTCGGTCATTGGTCACTCCAGGCGGTTTTGATGCCGGTTTTCGGAAGGCGTCGCAGAGGAAAAATGCGTGCGCCATGTGTGACATCATTTACATGCCGGCACGAGGCAAGCGAGGTAAACCTCCAGGTTAGCCAGAAAATAAGAGAAAACCTGTGTTGTGTTTGACTGATGAGAGCTGTAAATTTGTCATGATTGTAAAACGCCGCCATGCCATCAGCGGATGTAAATTTCTGTCAAGGGCAGTCGATTGGCCGACCACAAAATCTTTGCCGGGCCGCGCATTCGTCGCATCCGCAACGCCAAGGGGCTGACCCAGACGGCGATGGCCGAAGGGCTCGGCATCTCGCCGTCCTATCTCAATCTCATCGAGCGCAACCAGCGGCCGCTGACGGTGCAACTGATCCTGAGACTGGCAACTGTCTACAAGGTCAACCCGCACGAATTGCAAGGCGAGGCGAGGGGGTCGGTTGCCGACTTGAAGGAAGTGTTTTCAGATCCGTTGCTGGCCGGCGAACTGCCGGGCGACCAGGAACTCATCGAGCTTGCCGAGGCGGCGCCCAACGCCTCCGCTGCCGTCATAAAGCTGTTTCGCGCCTATCGCGAGCAGGCCGAGCGGCTATCCGATCTCAACGAACTGCTCGCGCGTGACGGCAAGGCCACCGCCCTCTCCGGTGCCAGGCTGCCGATCGACGAGGTGCATGAGATTTTCGAACGCCGGCCGAACCATTTTGCCGCGCTCGAAGAGGAAGCCGAGGCATTCACGTCGGTGCTCGATCCCGGCGACGATCTGTTCAGTGCGTTGAAGGCCTGGCTGCGGCGTGAATTCGGCATCGTCGTCAAGGTACTGCCGGTCGCCACCATGCCCAACTGGCGGCGTCGCTATGACCGTCACTCGCAGCGCCTGTTCCTGTCCGAGCGGCTGTCGCCATTCGATCAACTGCGCGAGGTGGCGATGGAGGCCTGCCTGATCCGCATGAGCGTCGCTGTCGCCGCCGAGATCCAGGTGCTGAAGCTGACCACCGACGAAGCCCGCCGGCTGGCGCGTTTCGAGCTCGGCCGCTATGCCGCGCACGCGCTGATGATGCCCTATCAGCCTTTTCACGCGGCGGCGGTCCGCGCCCGCTATGACATCGACATGTTGCGGTCGCGCTTCGGCGTTTCGTTCGAGCAGGCGGCCAACCGGCTGACCACCCTGCAGCGGCCGGGTGCGCTGGCTGTGCCGTTCTTCATGCTCGAGATCGACAATGCCGGCAATCGCTTCCGCAAGGCGGGCAGCCACGGCTTTCCGCAAAGCCGCTTCGGCGGCGGCTGTCCGAAGCTGCCGGTCCATGCCGCCTTCGCTCAGCCCGGCCAGATCCTGGTCGAGGCAGTGGAAATGCCAGATGGCGCAGCGTTTCTCTGCATTGCCCGCACGCTCGAGGGGCCGCAGGGCTCGTTTGCCGAGCGCCCGCGGCGCACGGCGCTGTTGCTCGGCTGCGACATCGGTTTTCGCGACGAGGTCGTCTATGGAGCGGCATTGCCGGGGCCGGCCGCCGTCGGCAAGACCGGACAGAGCGCCGCTGCGCTGGCTACGCCGGTCGGCCCTGCCTGCCGGCTGTGCGAACGCATCGGCTGCCTCGCCCGCGCCGAGCCACCCGTTACACGTCCGCTCGGCCTCGACGAGATGGTCACGGGACTGTCGGCGTTCGATTTCCAGTGATTCGGCTCCAGCAATATTGCGGCTGAATCTTCGACCAAAGGACCTCATCTGTTCCTGCGGCGGCAACCAGTAAGCTGGTTCGCGGTTGCCGGCCAAAATATTGGTTCGGCCAAAATATTGATTCAGCCGAATATTGATTCAGCATTGACGGTACGGTATCAAAAAAAAGAACTGCGCAACGGTCGGGGGATCAATGATGGGCAGGACAGTTTTTTGGCTTGGCTTGGCGCTCGCGTTTTCCGCCGATCCCGCATTGGCTGAAAAGTCCTCGGATTTCTTCAAGTCCTATCAACAGTATAATGATGCCGGCAAGGCGTTCCTGGACAAGATCGATCCGAAGACCGGCGCGATAAATCTTGCCGAAGGCATCCATCTCGACCTCAAGGACAAGTTCTATTTTCTGGACAAGAAGGACACGCTCTCCGTCCTCACCGAAGCCTGGGGCAATCCGCCCGACTCTGGTTCCGATGCCCTCGGCATGATCTTTCCAGTCTCCCATGATCCCATTGCCGACAACAATTGGGGGATAGAGCTGCGCTGGGAAAAGATCGGTTACGTCGACGACAGCGACGCCGCGTCCATCGATTACAATGAACTGCTGCGCAACATGCAGTCAGACACTCTGTCCGGCAACGATCAGAGGGTAAAGGATGGCTATGCGCCCATTACGCTGATCGGCTGGGCGTCGCCGCCGGTTTATGACGCGGCCCACAAGCGCCTGCACTGGGCCAAGGAGCTGCAATTTGGCAACGATGCCGCCCATACGCTCAACTACGACGTCCGTTTCCTTGGCAGGGAGGGCGTCTTCGTGATGAGCTATATCGCGACGGTGGAACAATTGCCGGAGATAAGGCAAAGCCTGGATGAAGTGCTTGGCCTCGCGGACTTCAATACCGGCAAGACATACGCCGATTTCGTGCCGGGCGTCGATACAGTTGCGGCGATTGGCGTCGGTGGCCTGATTGCCGGCAAGCTGGCGGCGAAAGCAGGTTTTCTGGTCGTGGCGCTGATCGCGCTGAAAAAGTTTGGCCTGCTCCTGCTGGTTCCGCTGGCCGGTCTCTGGCGCTTTATCCGCGGCAATAGGGGCACGTCGTAAAGCCATCGTCGACAGGTCGCCTCGGATCATCGCCGGGCGAGGGCGATGCGCCCTCATCAGTGCGCCAAACGGAACATCGAACTGGATCACGCCCGGCCTTCTGCTTTGCGTTACGCGAATGAGGCACGTCTCTGTCGTCCATTGCACATCGTGCTGCTCCGAATTCGCCGACAGTCATACCCATGACCGATACCGCATCATCTCCGGTTGCCGCTTCGCCGATCGTGTCGCCGCAAGGCGAACGCGTCGGCTTCCTGCTGGTATTCCTGTCGGCGTTGATGTGGAGCTTCGGCGGCAGCATTGCGCGCTTCATCGACAACGCCGACAGCTGGACGGTGGTGTTCTGGCGCTCGGTCTGGGCCGCCGCCTTCCTGCTCTGCTTCATGGTCTGGCGCGATGGCTGGCGTGGCACGCTGAAGCTGTTTCGCGGCATGGGCCTGGCCGGCCTTGCGGTGGCGTTCTGCTTCGCCACGGCGTCGACCTCTTTCGTCGTGGCGCTTGCCTATACCACCGTCGCCAACATCCTGTTGATGCAGGCCGGCGTGCCGCTTCTGGCGGCGCTGTTTGCCTGGGCGCTGTTTCGCGAACGGGTGGCGGTGGCGACCTGGGTGGCGATCGCCGCCGTTATTGTCGGCGTCGCCATCATGGTGTCGGAATCGCTCGATGGCGCGGTGTCGCCAATCGGCGACGGGCTGGCGCTGCTCATCGCTGTCATGTTCTCGATCGCCACCGTCATCACGCGCCGCTTTGCCCATGTGCGCATGACGCCGGCGACCTGCCTCGGCACGATGCTGGCGGCCGCCTTTGCGGCATCGCAGGCGTCGGCGCTGGGCGTCTCCAGCCACGATATGGGCTTCCTCTTTGCCTTTGGCGTGATCAATCTGGGACTCGGTCTCGCCTTCTTCGCCACCGGTGCCCGGCTTGTTCCGGCCGCTGTGGCGGCGCTGCTCGGCACGTTCGAACCGATCCTTGGCCCGATCTGGGTCTGGCTCATTCATTCCGAGGTGCCGTCGGCGCGTACCATCGTCGGCGGTGCCGTCGTCGTCACCGCGCTCCTCGTCCATATCGGGCTCGAGTTCAAGCGCCAGACGCGGCCCGCGCGAGCGGGCGTCATCGGTGTGCCGTCACCTAATTGATGCAGTGCGCGCGTCAAAGCGAGATGAACCATTGACAACGTCGCAGCCGCGCGGGCAGGCTGCGATCACGGCAACAACAAGACAGGCGTATCTTGCCAAGTCTCCATGCCGGCCGCATTGAGGCCGGACAATATCGTCGTCTCCCTGCCCGCGCCGTAGCGAAAGCTTCCGACGGCGTCGGAACACCACCAACGCCACGCCAGGTCTTCGCTGTCGGCTCGCCGCCGAACCATAATGGCGCCGGCAATTCGCGCTTGTCGCCTGCCTGCAAGCCCAATACCTTGAAGCAAATGCCCAGCCGCGCGGACGCCGCGACGAGCTGGCGATGGAACACTCATCAAAGGAGAATAGCATGACCCGCAAAGCGCTCTGGCTTTCGGCGACTTCGGCGTTTCTGGCAGTTTTTACCTTTGGCGCGCATGCCGAGGATCGCGTCGTCAACGTCTTCAACTGGTCGGACTATATCGACAGTTCGATCATCGACGACTTCACCAAGGAAACCGGCATCAAGGTCGTCTACGACACTTTCGATTCCAACGAGATCCTGGAAACGAAACTGCTCGCCGGCGGCAGCGGCTACGATGTCGTCGTGCCCAGCGGCAATTTCCTTGCACGCCAGATCCAGGCGGGTGTGTTCCAGAAGCTCGACAAGTCGAAACTGCCGAACATTTCAAATATGTGGGACACGGTCATGGAACGGACCGCCAAATATGATCCCGGCAACGAATATTCGATCAACTACATGTGGGGTACGGTCGGCATCGGCTACAACATCAAGAAGGTGCAGGCAGCGCTCGGCACCGACAAGATCGACAGCTGGGACGTGTTCTTCAATCCCGAAAGCCTGGCCAAATTGAAGGACTGCGGCGTCTATGTACTGGATTCGCCGGCCGACATCATACCGGCGGCACTGAAATATCTGGGCCTCGATCCGAACAGCACGTCGCCCGATGAGATTGCCAAGGCCGAAGAAACCTTGCTGAAGGTCCGGCCCTATATCCGCAAGTTCCACTCCTCCGAATACATCAACGCCCTGGCCAATGGCGACATCTGCCTGGCGGTCGGCTGGTCGGGTGACGTCTTCCAGGCCCGCAACCGCGCGGACGAAGCCAAGCAGGGTGTCGAGATCGGCTACTCGGTGCCGAAGGAAGGTGCCCAGATGTGGTTCGACCAGATGGCGATCCCGGCCGGTGCAGCGCATGTCGCCGAAGCGCATGAGTTCCTGAACTACATGATGAAGCCCGAAGTGATCGCCAAATCGTCGAACTATGTGCTCTATGCCAACGGCAACAAGGCTTCGCAGCAGTTCATCGACAAGGCGATCCTGGAAGATCCGGCGATCTATCCGGATGCAGCCACCTTGCAGAAGCTCTACACCGTATCGCCTTACGATCCCAAGACCCAGCGCATCATCACCCGCACCTGGACCAAGATCGTCACCGGCCAATAGCAATCTGACCAGGCTCCGGCAGCCGTTGCCGGAGCCGCTTTCTCATGGGGCAAGCAGCAGGACGGAGTGGGACATGAAATCGCTTGGCAGCATCCGCAGGGATTTTGCGCCATGGAACGATCCGAACGCCAAGCCATACATCCAGTTCGACAACGTCACCAAGAAATTCGGTGAGTTCACAGCGGTCAACAACCTGTCGCTGACCATTTTCGAACGCGAATTCTTTGCCTTGCTGGGGGCCTCAGGCTGCGGGAAATCGACACTGCTCAGGATGCTTGCGGGCTTCGAGGAGCCGACCGCCGGCCGCATCCTGCTCGACGGCCAGGATCTGCGCGGCATTCCGCCCTACCGGCGGCCGGTCAACATGATGTTCCAGTCCTACGCCTTGTTTCCGCACATGACGGTCGAGAACAATATCGCCTTCGGCCTCAAGCAGGAAGGCATGGCCAAGGCCGACATCGACAAGCGCGTCGCCGAGATGCTGAAGCTGGTCAAGCTCGAGCAATTCGCCAAGCGCAAACCGCACCAATTGTCGGGCGGCCAGCGCCAGCGCGTCGCACTCGCGCGCTCGGTGGCAAAGCGGCCGAAAGTCCTGCTGCTCGACGAGCCGCTTGGCGCGCTGGACAAGAAGCTGCGCGAGGAGACCCAGTTCGAGCTGATGGACCTGCAGCAGAACCTCGGCCTCACCTTCGTCGTCGTCACCCATGATCAGGAAGAGGCGATGACGATGGCCGACCGCATCGCCATCATCGACAAGGGCGAGGTGATGCAGGTGGCGACGCCGGCCGAGGTCTACGAAGCGCCGGGTTCCCGCTTCGTCGCCGGCTTCGTCGGCAATGTGAATATGTTCGACGGCAAGATCGCGGCTGGCGAGGCCGGCAGCGCGAGGATCGATGCCGGCAACGGCATCACCATCCGGACCGAAAATGCCGGCAGTGCCGCCGCCGGAACATCCGTCACCTTCGCCATCAGGCCGGAGAAGATCAAGGTGTCCTCCACGAAGCCGGCCGGTGCCGTCAACGCCATCGAAGGCGAGGTCTACGACATAGCCTATCTCGGCGACATGACCGTCTATCACGTCAGGCTGGACGACGGTCAGGTGGTGCGGGCGAGCACCATGAACGCGGCACGCCTCACCGAGGACCCATTGACCTGGAACGACCGCGCCTGGGTTTCTTTCCGCCCCGACGCCGGCGTCGTCCTGACACGGTAGGGACTGATCATGTCCGCTGTCACCGCCGCAACAAGCTCTCCGGCAAGCGCTGCCGGCAAATCCGCCTTGGTCAGGCTGGGAGCCGCCTTCGTTAGCCAGCTCGTCATCATCATCCCCTACCTCTGGCTGCTGTTCTTCTTTCTCGTGCCTTTCATCATCGTCTTCAAGATTTCGCTGTCGCAGACTGCGATCGCCATGCCGCCCTACACGCCGGTGCTCGATTTCCGCAGCGGCATTTCCGGGTTTATCTCGGAATTCGGCGCGCTCAATTTCGACAACTATACCTGGCTGACGCAGGATGCGCTTTACTTCAATGCCTATGTGACGAGCGTCATCGTCGCCGCCATCTCGACGGTCCTGACATTGCTGGTCGGCTATCCCATAGCCTATGGCATGGCGCGCGCCCCAGCGACGATTCGCCCGACCTTGCTGATGCTGGTGATCCTGCCGTTCTGGACCTCGTTCCTGATCCGTGTCTACGCCTGGATCGGCATCCTTAAGCCCGAGGGCCTGCTCAACCAGCTGCTGCTCGCCACCGGCATCATCAGCCAACCGCTGATCATCCTCAACACCTATACGGCGATCTTCATCGGCATCGTCTACTCCTATCTGCCGTTCATGGTGCTGCCGCTCTATTCGTCCTTGGAGAAGATGGACCATTCTCTGATCGAGGCCGCCAAGGATCTCGGCTGTCCGCCGACCAGCGCCTTTTGGAAGATCACCTTCCCCCTGTCGCTGCCCGGCGTCATCGCTGGCTGCCTGCTGGTGTTCATTCCCGCCGTCGGCGAGTTCGTCATTCCCGACCTGCTCGGCGGCTCGCAGACGCTGATGATCGGCAGAACGCTGTGGAACGAGTTCTTCGCCAACCGTGACTGGCCGGTGTCCTCCGCCGTCGCCGTTATCTTGCTGCTGCTGCTGATCGTGCCGATCATGCTCTTCCAGCGAGCCCAGGCGCGCGCCCAGGAGCAGGACCAATGAACGCGACCTGGAGCCGCTTCAACATCATTTCGATCGTGCTCGGCTTTGCCTTTCTTTACCTGCCGATCGTCCTGCTCGTCGTGTTCTCTTTCAACGAATCGAAGCTGGTCACCGTCTGGGGTGGCTTCTCGACGAAATGGTACGTGTCGCTGTTCCACAACCGGGGTCTGATGGACGCCACCTGGGTGACGGCCCGCGTCGGCGTCATCTCGGCAAGCGTGGCGACCGTGCTCGGCACGCTGGCGGCGCTCACCTTGACACGCTACACGCGCTTTCGCGGCCGGCTTCTGTTTTCCGGCATGGTGTTTGCGCCGCTGGTCATGCCGGAAGTCATCACCGGCCTGTCGCTGCTGCTGCTCTTCGTCGCCGTCGGCCTTGACCGCGGCTTTCTGACGGTGACGCTTGCCCACACCACGCTAACCATGTGCTTCGTTGCGGTGGTGGTTCAGTCGCGCCTGATCACTTTCGATCGTTCGCTGGAAGAGGCCGCGATGGACCTCGGTGCGCCACCGGTGAAGACCTTCTTCCAGATCACGCTGCCGGTTATCATGCCGGCTATCGTCTCCGGCTGGATGCTGGCCTTCACGCTGTCGCTCGATGATTTGGTTATTGCCAGCTTCACCTCGGGACCCGGCGCCACGACGTTGCCGATGAAGATCTACAGCCAGGTCCGCCTTGGCGTGACGCCGGAAATCAACGCAGCCTGCACCATCTTGATCGCGGTCGTCGCAGTTGGCGTGATCATCGCTTCGCTCGCAAACAAACGCCGCGAGGTGCAGCGCCAACGCGACGAGCAGGCCGCGCAGCGCGGTTGAAGCTGCTGCTTACTCTCCCGAAACGCCGCGGCTTATCGGCGAGATGAACGGCGTGCTCCAGGTGCCGCCGACGAAGAAGGACGACTGATTGGGTCCCTGGCCGTTCGTCTGCGTGGCAGCCTGGCTCGGCTGGACGATGCCGCCGGACAGCGCCAGCCCGCGTCCGGCATAGGATGCGATGCCGGAAAGCCAGATCTTGTATTGCGCGGAATTCACCTCGGCCTTGTCGATGCGCGCCACACCGTTCGAAATGCTCGCCTTGAGCTCGGCCCCGTCGATCGGCAGCGTTCCGTCCGAGACGTCCTCGAGCGCGAAGAATCCGCCCTGTTCGGTGTGCTTGAGGAACGCCGGCAGGTTAAGCCGGCTCAGCGCACCCGCGCCGAACGTCGCGGACAGCGAGCCATTGGCGTTTTCGAAAATCGAGTCCCAGGTTCTGCCAGGCCCTTTGAGGATGACCGAAACGGTTCCAGTGCCGATCGGCACCAGCCGCGTCATTCCGGCCGCGGTGCCGAAAGCGCCGCCGTCGATATCGGAAGCAAGCAGCCGGATCTCGACTTCCGTGCCGGCGGGCTTGCGGTCGAAACGGACGCTGCTCTGGACGTTGCCGCCAAAGGCGGATGCATCCGAGATGTCGAAGACGGCAAGGCCGTTCTTGACCTGGGCAGTGGCGGCGACGTCGGCAAGCTGGATGGCGCCGGCGGTGGCATGCGCCGCCGACAGCCTGAGATCGAGATTGATCCGGTCGGCGAAGCTTGTGTCGATTTCGCCCGGGCCGGTGCCGCCGGCGGATGGTACCGGCGTAAAGGCGGAGAGAAATGATCTGAGGTCGAGCGTATCGAAGGCAAGTGTGCCGGAGATCACCGGCAGTGCCTCACCATAGGTGAAGTCCAGCGCACCCATTCCCGGGTTGTTGTCGAGGGTCAGGGCCGTGTTTTCAAATTTGACGCGCCCGGCCGTCGCCGTGATCTTGCTTGAAACCGAGATCGAGCCGATTGCGGCACCGGGCGCGATGCCGGCCTGCGACCATTCGAGCACGCGTCGGAGCGAAGGTGCGGCGAATTTCGCCTGGCCGTCGAAATAGCCGTTCTCCGACATGCTGGCGCGGCCGTCGAACGAAAAACTGGCCGGTGCCGCCTTGAAGGAAAATGTGGCCGGTGCTGTGCCGCCACCAAACAGCACGAGCGGGTTCGGCGATGCTGCGTCGATGGCAACACTTTCGCCGCGCCATATCCCGGTCGCCGACAGCGTCGCATTGCTATTCATCGCGGCCCAATTCGCCTGGCCGCTCAGGCTGCTCAATATCTCTTGGTCCTTGCCGCCGATGGCAGCCACTACGCGGCCGTCCCTGAACTCGACTGTGCCGAACGGATCTGTCGGCAGCTTGCCGAGATCCGGCTTGGCTGGATTTGTGTTGATCACCGCGCGGGCAGCATCGATCGAACGCGTAATGCGCCCACCGCTGGGAATCACAGGCAGGAAAAACCCGCTCGCGGTACGCTGAACCCGGATCGTCGGTCGTACCAGCCGCGCCGTCGAAAACACCACATCGCCACGCAGCGCCGCCATCGCTGAGAGGTCGACCTCGACCCGTTCGGCCTCGACCACGGGCGGCGCATCCGTCTCTGTCCATTGCGACAGCGTCACGTCGCTCAGGATCGCCCGGAAATTCGGCCAGACCTCGATACGCGGCGCGCCGTCGATGGTGACCCGGAAACCGCTCCACGCACTCATTTCCCACGCGATACGGTCGCGTACGATGCGGGTCGAGGCGATCAACGGCAAGGCTGCGACAACCAGCGCGATGACGATGACGGCTGCGCCGATCGCCCATATTCCGCGTCGGATCAAAGGTGATGGCATATCGCCCCGTATGCTTCCATTCCGACAAAATCGCCCGACGGGTGTAACCGACGGCTGACGCATTTCAAGTCTTTATGGCCCGGCGATGGCATTTGCGCACACCCTGACCGGCGCGGTCCAACAAAATCTTGCTCTGCTGCATCGCGATATGCATAAGCGATGCCAATGCATGTCGCCCAAAAGTGCGCAGCGGTTTTGGGATAAACGACATGCATAAAGACAAAAGTTTAAAGCGCGTCGCGTGAATCTCTTCAAACGTGACGTGCTTTGAGGAGGAACAAAGATGGCTGACGACGCACCGCTCTGGATCCCGACGCAAGAGCAGATCGACGCGGCGCCGATGACCGCCTTCATGAACGCCGCGGCGAACATGGCCGGCAAGGTTTTCTCCTCCTATGCCGACCTGCATCGCTGGTCGATCGATGATCGCGAGACCTTCTGGAGCCTGGTCTGGGACTTTTGTGGCATCGTCGGCGACAAGGGCGAACGCGTGCTAGTCGATGGCGACAAGATGCCCGGCGCGACCTTCTTCCCTGATGCGAAGCTGAACTTCGCCGAGAATCTCCTGAAGAAAACCGGGCTTGGCGACGCAATCGTCTTTCGCGGCGAGGACAAGGTCGAGCGGCGGCTGTCCTGGAACGAGCTGCATGCGCTGACCTCGCGCCTGCAGCAGCTTTTCCTGTCGCTCAAGGTGAAGAAGGGCGACCGCATCGCCGCGATGATGCCCAACATGCCGGAGACGGTTGCTGCAATGCTGGCGGCCGCCTCGATCGGCGCCGTCTGGTCGTCCTGCTCCCCAGATTTCGGTGAGCAGGGTGTTCTCGACCGGTTCGGCCAGATCGAGCCGGTCATATTCATCGCGCCGGACGGCTACTGGTACAATGGCAAGGCGATCGAAGTCGCCGACAAGATCGCGGCCGTGGCGGGCAAGCTCGCCACCGTCCGCAAAGTCCTCATTGTCGACTATCTCGGCACCTCGCTCGACGTCGCCGCGACCATCGGCAAGGCGGCTGCGCTGGAAGAGGCGCTGTCACCCTTTGCCGCAAGGCCTGTCGCCTACGAAAGGCTGCCGTTTTCGCATCCGCTGTACATCCTGTTTTCATCGGGCACGACCGGCATTCCCAAATGCATTGTCCATTCGGCCGGCGGAACGCTGATCCAGCACGTCAAGGAAGAACGGCTGCATGCCGGCCTGCTCGACGGCGACCGCTTCTTCTACTTCACCACCTGCGGCTGGATGATGTGGAACTGGCTGGTGTCGGGCCTGGCATCGGGCGCCACCTTGCTGCTCTACGACGGCTCGCCGTTCTACCCGGACGGCAATGCGCTGTTCGACTTCGCCGATGCCGAAAAGATGACCTATTTCGGCACCTCGGCCAAATTCATCGATTCCGTGCGCAAGGCCGGCCTGAAGCCGATCCGCACGCATGATCTTTCCAGCGTGCGCACCATCTCATCGACCGGCTCGCCGCTATCGCCGGAAGATTTCCGCTTCGTCTATGAAGGCATCAAGAAGGACGTGCATCTGGCTTCGATTTCCGGCGGCACCGATATCGTCTCCTGCTTCGTGCTCGGCGTGCCGATCGAACCGGTATGGACCGGCGAGATCCAAGGGCCCGGGCTCGGCCTTGCCGTCGATGTCTGGGACGATGACGGCCGCCCGCTCCGCCAGGAGAAGGGCGAGCTCGTCTGCACCAAGGCGTTTCCGGCAATGCCGATCGGCTTCTGGAACGACCCTGACGGCAGGAAATACAAAGCCGCCTATTTCGAACGTTTCGACGATGTCTGGTGCCACGGCGATTTCGCCGAATGGACCGCCCATGGCGGCCTGATCATCCATGGCCGTTCCGACGCCACGCTCAATCCGGGCGGTGTCAGGATCGGCACGGCGGAGATCTACAATCAGGTCGAGCAGATGCCGGAAATCCTCGAAGCGCTGTGCATCGGCCAGGATTTCGACAATGACGTGCGTGTCGTGCTGTTCGTGCGGCTGGCGGCCGGCGTTGAGCTCGACGCCGAGCTGGAAAAACGCATCCGCGCGAAAATCCGCACCGGGGCGAGCCCGCGCCATGTGCCGGCCAAGATCGTCGCCGTCAGCGATATTCCACGAACCAAATCGGGCAAGATCACCGAGCTCGCGGTACGCGACATGGTGCACGGCCGCGCCATCAAGAACAAGGAAGCGCTCGCCAATCCCGAAGCGCTCGAGCTGTTCCGCAGCCTGCCGCAGCTTGCCGACTGACCCCGGGATCCAAGGTGGCGCCGTTTTGAGGTCCCAGGTATCGTTAACAAATTATCTCTTCGGAATTTACCTAGATTTCATGAGTGGTACACATTGGTAAATTTTCCGGCGTGCCGGTAAGGATTTGTTAAGGCCCGGCATCAATAGTCGTGCGTAACTTGAGGGAGAAATCCCGTTCCTCTTAGCCCCGAGAGGATCTGATTCGCTCAAGCCCCGTTGTGACAGCAATTCCAATTTCTCAAGGCGTCCTGTTGGACGCCTTTTTTCTTGCGCAACCATAGCTAACCGGCGAGCACGCGGGTCGAGGGAAAGGCGACTTCGACCAGGGTTCCCTCGCCGGGCGTCGAGTTGATGGTGAACCGGGCCCGGTTCGCTTCGACCATCGCCTTGGTCAGCGGCAGCCCAAGACCCGTGCCGTCGCCACGGCCGCGCTTCAGCGCGTTGATCTGCTTGAACGGCTTCAGCGCCTGCTCGATCTCGGACTGGCTCATGCCGATGCCGGTATCGCGCACGCGCATGACGACATCGCCGGAGATCTCGTAAGCCGTCGACACGATCACCTGGCCGCCAGCCTGCGTGTAGCGGACGGCGTTCGACAGGATGTTGAGCGCGATCTGCCGCACGCTGCGCAGATCGGCCACCACTTCCGGCAGCCGCGAGGCGAAGCTGGAGCGGATGATGACGCGTTCCCGGTTGGCTTGCGGCTGCATCATCGCCACGGTTTCGGCCAGCGTGTCGTTAAGCGACACCGCCTCATAGGCCATCTCCTGCTGGCCGGCCTCGATTTTCGAAATGTCGAGCAGGTCGTTGACCAGGTCGAGAACGTGGTTGCCCGAACGGTTGATGTCGCGCAGATAGTCGCGATAACGGTCATTGGCCACCGGCCCGAATTTCTCGTCGACCATCAGCTCGGAAAAGCCGATTATGGCGTTGAGCGGCGTGCGGATCTCGTGGCTAATGCGGGCCAGAAAATCGGTCTTCTGCGACGAAGCGCGTTCGGCGACTGCGCGCGCCTGGGTCAAGTCCTCTTCGGCCCGCTTCCACTGGGTGATATCGCGCACCACCGCACAGAAGCCGCTGTCGTTGGGCAGCCTGCCGATAGTCATGAACAGCGGAATGAAACGCCCCTGCGCCTCGCGCCCGATCACCTCGCGGCCATCGTTCATCACGCTTGCAACGCCGGGCTCCGACAACCCCTCGAGATAGTCACGCGCCGCGCGCTGGCTTTCGATCGCAAACAGCGAGACGAACGGTTTGCCGGTCACCTCGTCGCTGTCGAAGCCGAACAGCGCTTCCGCCGGACGGCTAATTGAACGGATCGTTCCGTTGCGGCCGATCAGCACGACGCCGTCGGTGGCGGTGTCGATGATAGTGCGCATTTCGGCAATACGTGCCTTGAGCTCGGAAACATCCGGCTGCGTTTGGTCTTCGGCGGCGCCATGTGGAATGGCTGCTGCCTCGTCGTCGCCGGAACGACGTACGACCAGCATCAGCGCCTTGCCGTTTCCCCAGGGCACGGAGCGTAAAATCGCATCGATCGGAAACTCCTGACCTTCGCGCGTTTTCAGCCGCAGAGCGCGGTCGCCGCCATCCGAACTGCCGTCGTCGGCATAAGGGTCGGCAAACAGCGCGCCGAGCCCGCCAGCCTCGTCCAGGGCATTGAGCGTCGCATAGCCGGTCAATCCGAGGAATTCGTCGTTCGCGTAATGCAGCTGGTCGCCGGAATGGATAAGCACCGGCACTGGCAGCTTGCCGAGGATCGAGGTATCCGGCCCCGTGTTGTCCTCTCCGGCAAACGCCGACGGCACGAAGCCGTCGAGTTTGAGCGGTTGTGCCTGCGGCCGCTCGACGGGCGGCACATGGCCGGCAGCGTCGGCTGCGGCTGCGCTGTCCTCGGACCAATCCTCGCTGTCCTCGGCGTCACGGAAGTCTTCGGCCGTCATGCTGTCGTCGTCGCCATCCCGCGGCGCTTCGGCGACGATCGTTCGACGGTTCGTGCTGGGCTCAACGCCTTCCTGCGCCTCATCTCTGGGTTCGCGGTCGGCATAGTCGAGCAGCGATCCGGAAACAGGGCGTGTGACGGGTTCGCCGGCTTGCGCCTCTGCTTCCACCTCATCCGGCTGCTCGCCGTCAAGTCGGGCGAGGTCCTTCTGGTCCTCGGCATCGGCCTCGGGCGGTTCGGCGGCAGCCGCCTCGCTTTCCGGACCTGGTTCCGGCATCTCACCCTTGTCCGTCGGGCCGGCTTCTTTCAGCTTTGGCTCGTCGGCCTTGCCGGCTGCCTCGACTTTCTCAACCGGCTTCTGCTTTCCGGCGCTGGGCTGTTCTTCGGCCGGGGTGCTGTCCTTCTTGAGACGCTCGCCAATCTCGCGAAACGCGCTGCGTTCCAGCGTCGACAGGCCCTTGTCGTTGGCCGGCTGCCGGTGCTCGGCCAGCCGGATCACCTTGTCGGCAAAGCGCCGCTCGGGTTTTGGCACGATGGTCAATGCCGGCACTTCGCCCCTGAACGGATCGGCGGGTTTAGGTATCTCGGGGAGAGGTTCGACGGCTTTCGGCCCGATGGTCGCGGCAGGTTTCTCCTCGGCGACAAGGGCCATGCCGACGGCATCCGGATCGACCACCGCATCGCCGCTCCTGGCCACGCCGAAACCGCGAAAACCTTCGAAAACGCGGCTGCGGCTGTAAACCGGGAGCGCCGCCAGATCGACGGGTATCTTCAGATCGGTGCCGGCGACCGGCCACAGCACGGAGCGGCCGGACCAGGTGTCGCGCCGTTCGAGCAGGCCGGCGATCTCGCCAGAAGCATCGAGGCCATAGGCGGCCGAAACATCCTCGAAGCGGCGGCCGATCACGTCGGCGGCAGGCTTGCCGACGAGTTCGGCAAATTCCGGCGACAGGGCGCTGAAATGGCCCTCCGCGTCGGTACGCCAGACGAAACGCATGGGCGCGGCGGTGCGATCGATCGCCGAAGCGCGGTGTTCGGCCGGCGAGGCGGCTTTGGTGGCTTTTGCGGCGCTTTCCGGCGAAGTATCCGGGCTGGCCTGCGAAGCGTCCGGGCTGGTCTCGACTTCGCTGGACGCAGCTGCGCCGGGCGGGACCTGCGCGTCGTCGCCGGCATTGAAGTACCAATGGTCATGCTGCGTCGGCGCGTTGCCAACCGTGCGGTGATCGTCGGCCGCGTCGGCAGGTTCGTGCTCCGCCGATGCCGAGGTGCCTTCCATCGCTGCAAGGTCGATCTCCGCCGCGCCGCTGCTGGCGATCGGCTGCTCGTTGTCCTGGTCCGTTGGTTGGGGAAGATCGCCACCGCTCGGTGCCGCTGCCGCCTCGGTTTCCCCGCCGGCGCGTTCGCCATCGGGAGCCTCGCCGTCAAGCCGGTCCTCGTCGATCACCACCAGCAGGTGCCGCTCTTCCGTCAGCCGGGCAAGGCCCGCGGGATAGGAGCTGGACCCACCCGGAACCAGGCGCTTGACGATGCGGTCGCTCTCGTTCGCCACGTCGGCGACAAGCGCGGCCAGCGTCTCAGGCCGGATGCCGAGCGCCGAAAAGCCGTCCGATGCGGCGTCGATATTGCCCTTGGCATCGACAAAGGCGATGTAGTGGCCGTCTTCCGTAAAGCCACCGATGGCGCGGTCGGCGATCTCGGCGGCGCTGCGCGAGCCGGTCTGCGCCGCCGGCAGCGCCAGCATGATTGCTTCCTCGCCATCGGGCATGGTCACCGCGCTGGCCAGGAAACCGACGGCGCGGCTGGTCAGGCCGGTCGCCAGCCGGACCGTGATGGCACGGTCGCGGCCGATCTGCGGAAAACCGCTGGTTGCCATGATCTGGCGCCGGGCGATCAGCGGCAACCCTGCCGAGGCGCCGATGATAGCGCCGATGTCCGGATAGCCGAATACCGCCGCGCCGGGCCCGTTGGCCCAGATCACCTGCTCGAGATCTGCCGACAGAATGGCGATCGCGTCGCCTGCGGCGAAGCGCAGGCGGACGGCGTCGAGCACGGCGACGTCAAGGAAGGAGTAGTTTTCAGCCGGCATGCGCTTGGCGACCCTCACAGAGCGGGCAATTTGCGGTTAACGCTTTGTTAATAAAAGCCGACGGCGCGAAGGTCCACAAGTCATAGCGTGCAACCAGCGGAATCTCTAGGCGCGTGGTTAACGCCGCGAACCAAATATTTTATGGTGCGATGCAACAAACATGTTGCAATGCACAAAATTTGCCTTTATATTGCCATGATAGATGAACGAGACGGCATTTTGTCAAAGCCGCTGCCGCTGAAAAGGATGGAAAATGTCCAGGACCAAGACCGCTGAAACGATCGAAAACGTTGAATTCCCGAGCTTCGACGCTTCGAAGGCCACCGACCAGATCCGTGCCTTCGCCGAAAAGGGCGTTGAGCAGTCGAAAGAGGCCTACGCCAAGCTGAAGACCGGCGCCGAGGAGACCCAGAAGGCTCTGGAGTCGACCTATGAGACCGCCAAGTCCGTTTCCAGCGACCTGTCGCTCAAGACCATCGCCGCCCTGCGCGCCAATGCCGAAGCCGGCTTCTCGCATTTCGAAGCGCTGATCGGCGCCAAGTCGCTGTCGGAAGTCGTCGAGTTGCAGACCGCTTTCCTGCGCAAGCGCGTCGAAATGACCGTCGAGCAGGCTAAGGACTTCCAGGCGGTTGCTGCCAAGGCGGCCGAGGACGTATCCAAGCCGATCAAGACCGCCTTCGAGAAGGCCGTGAAAGAAATCAAGATCGCCTAATATTTGCGCACAGTTTGACGATGCATCAAAAGGTCGCATTTCGTCAGACAAATAGATGTGCGATATAGTGGTTCAAGTGAATACCCGGCGGGTGGAACCTCCTCCCTCTGCTCACCGGGGTGACCAGCCAGCACCTCCTCCCGCTGGCTCGTAACAGGAAAAGGCCGGCACCTCCTCCCGCCGGCCTTTTCTTTTGTCCGGCGGAAAATGACTCGATGCCGGAGCGAGCTTTTGCCTTGCCAAAAGCCTTGAATTAAACTCCGATAGCCCGTATGGACGCATCGCCGAACGACAGAGCGGGTCCCGAACGTTTCATCTCGATCCCGCTCAGGCAAACGTGCCGTTGTAGCTCAGATGGTTAGAGCGCCGGATTGTGGATCCGGAGGTCGCTGGTTCGATCCCAGCCAACGGTACCATTCAGCTTTCAGCCAGGTTTCTGACCAATAGCGCCGAGCGTTCACTACGATCCCGTAGCGCTCACCCGCGGTCCCGCGCCTGACGCGCGCCGCGCAGGTGATCCACGAGGGCTCTCAGCTTCGGCGCGATATTTCGTCGGCTTGGGAAATAGAGATAGAAACCCGCAAACGGCGGAAGATAGCCGTCGAGGATTGGCACGAGCTCGCCGCGGTCGAGCCAGGGGCGGAATGTATCGGCCATGCCGAACGTGATCCCGGCGCCCGCAACGGCCAGCCGGATCATCAGCCACATGTCGTTGGTCGTGATCTCGGGCGCGACTGCCACGTCGAACTCGCGCCCGTCCTCGCCGAACTCCCAGCGATAGGGCGAAACTCCCGGCGTCGGCCGCCAGCCGATACAGCGATGAGCCACAAGCTCACGCGGATGGGCGGGTGCTCCGAACTTTTCGAGATAGCGCGGGGCGCAGACGGCCATCTGTCGCTGATCGCCCGATACCGGCACGGCAATCATGTCCTGCTCGATCACTTCGCCGAGCCTCACTCCCGCATCATAGCCTTCGGCAACGATGTCGAATTCCTCGTCGGTGACCACAATATCCAGATGCACCTCGGGAAATCTTTCTGCAAAGGACGCCAGCAACGGTCCTGACAGAAAGGCCTCGGCGATCGACGAAACCGCGATCCGCAGGCGGCCGCGCGGGCGATCCAGCAACTCCGTGGTGGCTTCGATTGCCGCGTTCACGTCGGCGATCGCCGGTGCGACGCTCGCCAGCAGGCGCTCGCCCGCTTCGGTCAGGTTGACGCTGCGTGTCGTGCGCTGCAGCAATGCGATGCCAAGGCTCTGTTCAAGCCTGAGGATGCTCTGGCTGACCGCTGAGCGCGTCACGCCCAACCGGTCTGCCGCAGCGCGAAAATTGCGTTCCTCGGCCACGGTGACGAAGACGGCAATTGCATTGAGATCGATGTCCATTGGTTAGCCAGGCTTACCATAGAGGTTAACGGCGGGCGGGTTATCGCGACAATGCCATGGCTCTATCTCTGTCGCAACGGCAAGAAAGGCTTGATCCCCCGATCCAGGTCGATGCCGGTTGACCAAGGAGATACCCCATGACATCACTGCCTTCCTCCTGGAACCTGGATGGAAAGGTCGCTCTCGTGACCGGCGCGGCACGCGGCATCGGCCGCTGCGCGGCGGAACTGCTGCGGGCGCGGGGCGCCCGGATCGTGGCAAGCGATCTCAGCGACAGCGTACGCGAATTGGAAGCCGAGGACGTGGCAACCTTAGTCGGCGATGTCGCCGATGAGGACCTGGCCAGACGCTCGGTCGAACTCGCCGCGAAGCGCTTCGGACGACTGGATATCGTCGTGAACAATGCCGGTCGCACGCTCAACAAACGACTGACTGAGACCTCGGTCGACGACTATGACCGCATTCTGCAGATCAACGCGCGCGGCAGCTTCGTCACTGCCCGTGCCGCAGTGGAATTGATGGCCGCCGGCGGTGGCGGCGCGATCGTCAATGTCTCGTCGATCTCGGCCGTCGCGGCCTTCGAGACGCAGGCGGCCTATGCCTCCTCCAAGGCGGCTGTCGCACAGCTGACCAAGGTGATCGCGATCGAATACGGGCGCATGGGCATTCGCTGCAACGCCGTTGCCCCTGGCGTGATCGAAACCGACATCATGGAAGGCGTGGTGGAGAATGGCCGGGAGATGCTGCGCAGCTTCGGCGGCGCGCATCCAATCGGCCGGATCGGCCAGCCGCAAGAAGTTGCCGAGGCAATCGCCTTTCTTGCCTCGCCGGCGTCCAGCTTCATCACCGGGGCCTTGCTTCTGGTCGATGGCGGCTACACCGCCCAGTGAGCCCCCCAATAGGGCCGGCGCGCCGCGGGAGCTCACCCGCACCCAATCCCTTCACATCGTGAAAATAATCACAGCCAAAAGGATCATCTCGATGACCATGAACAGAGTTGTTCTGATCACCGGTGCCTCCAGCGGCATCGGCGCTGGCATTGCCCGCGAGCTTGGCGCGGCAGGTGCGAAGCTGATGCTCGGCGCACGCCGCACCGACCGCCTTGAAGCGCTTGCGGCCGAAATCGAGGCATCTGGTGGAACGGTTCGCGTGCGAGCGCTCGACGTCACCAGGAGGGCGGATGTCGCAGCATTCGCCGACGCAGCCCGGGCCGAATGGGGCCAGGTCGATGTCATCGTCAACAATGCGGGCGTCATGCCGCTGTCGGCCATGGCAGCCATGAAGGTCGACGAGTGGGAGCTGATGGTGGACGTCAACATCAAGGGTGTTCTGTACGGCGTCGCGGCGGTTCTGCCCGAGATGACGGCACGCGGCTCCGGTCACATCATCAATATCGGTTCCATTGGCGCACTGGCCGTCTCGCCCACGGCTGCCGTCTATTGCGCAACGAAATACGCTGTCCGCGCGATTTCCGATGGGCTCCGCCAGGAGAGTGACGATATCCGCGTAACCTGCATTCATCCTGGCGTGGTGGAAAGCGAGCTGGCGAACACGATCTCCGACGAAGCCGCTGCCGCCGCCATGAAAACCTGGCGTGCTATTGCCCTGCAACCCGATGCCATCGCCAGGGCAGTGCGCTATGCAATCGAACAGCCCGACGATGTCGACGTCAACGAGATAGTCGTGCGTCCGACGAAGGCGGCGCATTGATGCGATCCACTTTGGCCGCAGTGCTTACGGGTATTGCCGTTGCTGTAGCTCCAACCGGCCTGACCCTTCCTGCAACTCCAATCCTTGCGGAGGAACCAATGACGCACCAAGATCATCCCTATGTCGGAATGTGGGTCACCGAGGATCGCCATATCAGGCACGAACTCCTGCCGAGCGGCCGTTATGACGAAGCGCGCGGTGACCGCGAAAGCGCCTACCGGGGACGCTATGACGTGCACGGCAACCACATAGAATACTGGGACGATGCGGGCTTCACCGCGGATGGTGAGTTCGTCGAAGGCGTCCTCTATCATGCCGGCATGATCCTTTACCGCCAGCGGTAGAGAGCCACCCTAGACAAGCACTTCAGGGTTCCACAAGATGCAATTGCACGCCTTGCATGAGGCGCTCGGCAGTTTGCACCGCAAGCCTCGCCACACCACATATCTCCCAGCAAGCGCGGCGGAAAGAAGCAGGACCGCAAGCAGAGTCGACATTGCAAATGGTTATCACTATATAGCGGCGGCTTTGACGGCTCGCCTCTTACATGGTGCCGGCGAGAGCGCGGTAAATGTGCTAGCTATTGTGACATCTATTGTGATCTAAAACGGCTTGAAAACCGACAAAAAGCAAATAGAAACAATAGCGCGGGTCGAACGAGTTTCCTCGGGAGAATCAGTCCTCAAGAACTAGAACGTGCTCCTTGAACCCTCCATTCCCTTCGGCTCTGTGGACCTCGGACAAGTTCGGCTTGCCGGGCGAAGCCGACTCGGCTCGAATGGCAGCACGCATCTTTTCGAAGATGCCGACGTTTATGATTACCAACCGGCATAGCCGCTAGGGAAACAGCAGTATGAGTGAACACGCAATCGAGTTCTTGCGCGGGTGGATTGGCGAAAAAGTCCACTGCCAGCCCTCGCCAGCCAGGATCGAGAAGCAGGCCGAGACCCTCGCCAGGGAATGTGCGGCCAAGGCCGCCGAAGCCGGCATACCCCTGGAGGATATCCAGGAAGAGGTCGGCGACATTCAGGAGCTCATTGCTTCGAGGCTCGAAGAGGCGGCCGAGGCCGATCAGGACGAGCGGAATTCCAACAAGCCTGCCGGCTGACGGACCGCCCCCCGGCAAAACCTGCCGGGCGAATATTGCCTGTCTGATGCAGTTGCGCGGTCTTATCGCCGCGCAGCTTTGCCAAATCTCTCCTCGAGCCATGCTTCCGGCAACGCCGGCACGAAATTGTCATCGCGCCCGGTCATGTCTTCATTGGCGACCAGAGCATTGAGGATTGCCTCTTCCACGCTCTGAACGACGGCGTCGAAGAACGGGTTGATGTCGGCATCCGGTATATAGCCGGCGCTGACCAGCTTGCCGGCCGCGCCGCGCGCCGCATCGGCATTGGCCGTGCTGAAGGCCAGAAAAATATCGCCGGATGAATTGTATCCATAGCCGCCGGTCAGCGCGACGCCGAGCGGCACGCGTTTCGCCAGCCGTTTCAACTGGTGCGGCATGAATGGCGCATCGGTGGCGACGATCGCGATGATGGAGCTCTTTTCCGCTCGCGGCGTGTTGTCCCGGGTCGCCGGTTCGGCGAGTTCCGCTCCGGCTCTGATGCCACGGATCACGAGGTTCCGCCGTGCACCGAAATTCGACTGGACTAAGCAGCCGATCGTGAAACGCTCTCCATTCCAGTCGACGCGGCGCGAGGATGTGCCGGACCCTGCCTTGAAGCCGAAGGTGATCATGCCTGCGCCGCCGCCGACGCTGCCCTCTTCGATCGGCCCGCTTTCAGCCGTTTCGAACGCGGAAAACACGTGCTCGAAGCTCACATGGTGGCCGTTGATATCGTTCAGGAAGCCGTCGTAAGTCTCGCCCGCCACCGGCAGCGCCCAGGCGCTGTCGAGCGATTGCGGCAGCACCGCCTGCATCCAGCGCAACGTTGCGTCGCGGCTGACGCCGCAGGAATGCGTGTTGGTGATGGTGATGGGAAGATTGAACGCTCCAAGTTCCTCTATCAGATGCGAGCCGGTCAGTTCGCCATTGCCATTGGCGCTGAACATCCCGGCGAACGCCGGGACGGCCAACTCGCCTCTGGGCCGTGGCAGGATCGCGGTCACGCCGGTGCGTACCGGACCCTTGCCGACGAGGAGCGGCCCATCCCCTGAGATCAGTGTCGTATAGCCCACCGTCACGCCAGGCACATCGGTGATGGCGTTGAAGCGGCCCGGCGTTCCATCGAATGGGATCGCGAAGGCGCGGGCGCGCAGTTTGCCCGAGGGCGTCGCAAGGTGCGGGTCGGTCATTTCACCCTCAAAGAAGTCTTGGTCACCCTCAGAAAAGCGAACCTTGGCCGCCCGGCGCCTTGAGCTTGGCCGCGGGCTTGGCAACCGTCTTCGGCCGCGCCGTGCCACTGATGGCGACTGCATCGGCGGTGCCGTCGGCGAACTCCAGCGAAAGCGCCATCCCCGACACAACTTCTGCCGCGTGCTTGACCACGGCGCCGTCCACATCCTTGACCAGCGCGAAGCCTCGCGCCAGCACGGCCTTGTGCGAGAGCGTCGCCAGCAGCCGGTCGGCCTGCGTCAGTTTTCCACGCAGGCGGTCCAGCCGCCGCGAAATCGCCTGGTCCTGCCGCCGCGTCAGTGCCAGCAGGGCATCGCCTTGCAGTTTCTGCCGTCTTGCGATCGGCGCCGGTGACAGTCTGGTCGCCGTGCGTGAAAACCGCGCTCGACGCTCGCGCACGATAGCGAAGAACGCCGCTTGCGCACGGGCGAGGTCGCGACGGGTCAGCGTGCGGGCTTCGTTCATGCGCCGCGACAAAGTCGCCGGCGTCAGCCGCTGCCCCAGAAGCCTGGCTCGCTTGCGCTCGACGCTGACCGACAGCGCCCGGCCGAGCCGGCTCGTCGCCTCGTCGAAGCGCCGCCGCGGCAGCGCCAGCAACTGGTCGGGCGAGGGCAGCGCCCGGGCGGCCGCGCGTGCCGCCTGCCGCTTGCGTTCGAAATTGCGCGACAGTGCGGTCTTCAACCGCGCGCCAAGGCCGGCAAGCGTCGCTTCGAGGTCGACCTTGACCGGCACGGCGATCTCGGCGGCGCCTGTCGGCGTCGGCGCCCGCACATCCGCAGCCAGATCGATCAATGTCCAGTCGGTCTCGTGGCCGACCGCGGAAATCACCGGAATACCCGAAGCGGCGACGGCCCGGGCGAGCACTTCGTCGTTGAAGCCCCACAGATCCTCCAGGCTGCCGCCGCCGCGTGCCACGATCAACAGATCGGGCCGCGCGATGGCGCCGTCCCATGGCAGTGCGTTGAAGCCGTTGACGGCAGCCGTCACTTCCGCACCCGCCGTCTCGCCCTGCACCCGCACCGGCCAGACGAGCACGTGCAGTGGAAACCGATCCTTGATGCGGTGGATGATGTCGCGGATGACGGCGCCTGTCGGCGAGGTGACGACGCCGATGACGCAGGGCATGAACGGCAGACGCCGCTTGCGCGACGCGTCGAACAGGCCTTCGGCCTGCAGCCGGCGCTTGCGCTCGTCCAGCAGCGCCATCAGCGCACCGGCACCGGCGGGCTCGAGATTGTCGATGACGATCTGGTAGTTCGACTTTCCGGGATAGGTGGTGAGCCGGCCGGTGGCGATCACCTCCATGCCTTCCTCCGGACGGAATTTCAGCCGGCTCATCGTGGTCTTCCACACCACGGCGTCGAGCCGCGCGCGATCGTCCTTCAGGCAGAAATAGGCATGGCCGGAGGAATGCGGTCCGCGATAGCCGGAAATCTCGCCGCGCACCCGTACATTGCCGAAGACGTCCTCGACCGTACGCTTCAGCGCGCCGGAAATCTCGCTCACCGTATATTCGGTGGCGTTGGTGCGTGATTCGGATGCTGCGTCGCTCATCGGCCGATTGGGGGACGGTTGTTGGCCGCCGTCAAGGCGGCCGTGTTCGATGTCCGCCCCAATCGCGCGATCACCAGCCCGGCAGGATCTGGTTCGGCTTGGTCCGCTTCATCTTGGCGAAGGCGAGGGCGGCGAAGTCGAACGTGCCGGTCTCCTCGCCGAGTGGCACGGAAATATTGTCGAGGCTCTCCGAAATGTGGCGCGCAAGCGCGTCGACGATCTCCGGCCGCGAGGTCTGACCGCGCATGA
This sequence comes from Mesorhizobium sp. M0998, assembly GCF_040318885.1. Classification (NCBI taxonomy): domain Bacteria; kingdom Pseudomonadati; phylum Pseudomonadota; class Alphaproteobacteria; order Hyphomicrobiales; family Phyllobacteriaceae; genus Mesorhizobium; species Mesorhizobium sp. M0998. Next base: position 276,899 of record NZ_JAMYND010000002.1, on the reverse strand, counting down.
TGCCGATGCGGCAATCGGGCAGGGCGCCGAAACCATCGGCCTCGCCCAGCACCCGCATGCCGGGCCGCAGGGCGCATTCCGGCAGCACCGAGATCGCCAGGCCGGAAAGCACCGCGGCGGCGATGACGGTGGCAGAGAAGCTGGTGAACAGGATGCGATAGTCGCGGCTCTGCTGATCGAGCACGTCGGCGGCGGCCCGCCGCCAGATGCAGTTCGGCCGGCCGAAGGCCATCGGCAGGATCGGCTGCTCATGCGTCGCATGGTTGGCCGAGGTAACCCACAGCAGCGGTTCGCGCCGCACCACTTCCGACTGGCCGCGCGCGTCGTTGTGCGTCACCAGCGCCAGGTCGAGATTGCCGCGCTTGATGTGTTCGACCAGTCCCGGCGTCGGTTCGCAGATAACGGTCAGTTCGACATGCGGGTTGGAACGGGCAAACCGCGCCATGATCTCTGGCAGGAAGCGATCGGCATAATCGTCCGGCGTGCCGATGCGGATGGTGCCTTCGAGCCGGCGGTCGTCGAAGGCGGCCAGTGTTTCCTTGTTGAGATAGAGCAGCCGCCTTGCGTAGGAGAGCAGTCTGTCGCCTTCCTCGGTCAGCCTGTTGGTGCGGCCGTCTTTTTCGAACAGCGGCTTGCCGATCCGTTCCTCCAGCCGCCGCATCTGCATCGACACCGCAGACTGGGTCCGATGAACCGCTTCCGCCGCGCGGGTAAAGCTGCCGGTGTCGACAATCGAGATGAAGGTCTGCAACTGATCGAGATCGAGCGGCGCTTTCATTGGCCTAATCCATCATTGATGCTGATGCTAAAGATTAGAAACATTCGTTGGATTAATCAATCGGGCCATGGCAAATTCGCATTGTCCACATGAAGCGAATGCATGTCGCCCAAAAGTGGGCACCGGTTTTGGGGCGACGACATGCATCATCTTAGATGAATCGAAGCCGGAACGGCCGCTGTCGCCAGCGCCCGATCGACCGGTTTCGCCCGTTCGAATGTGAAGGAGACCGACATGGCTACGTTTGATTTCGCTACCGAGACCTCGCGCATCACCTCGCGTCCGGCCGTTGCGACGCGCGTGGCCAATGCGGCTGCCAATATTTACCGCGCCTGGAAAAACCGCCGCGCCTTTTATCGCCTCGGCGAGATGTCGGATGCCGAGCTTGCCGACATCGGTCTGACCCGCGCCGACCTGCACGTCGCTGTCGGTGTACCCTTTGGCCGCGATCCGACAGAGAGGCTTCGCGTCATCGCGGTCGAGCGCGCCGAAACGATCGAGGATATTGCCCGCAAGGTCGTGTGATCGCGTGGGTTTCGCCGTTCGGGCGCGTTGAACCTTTTTGAGGCACGACGCCACCAAGTTACGCAGGCTCCCCACTCCCTGCCGGATCCCCCCGGCCAGCCTGCGCGCTGCCCGGTCCTCCCAGGACCGGGCTTTCTTTTTTGGGCGGCACTGATGATTGGTTGCCGGTGTCTGGTCTAGCGCCGGCCCATGCCCTGCTTGAACTGGTCGAAGATCGACTCCATGCCTTTCTGGTAGTCGTCGCGCTGCTGGGCGCCTGTCTCGAACATCTTGCCGAACAGGTCGTCAAACGGATTTCTCGGCCTGCCGCTCGGATTGGCCTGCGGCTGCGGCGCCTGGGGTTGCTGCGGCGCCTGACGCGGCTGAGACTGCGGTGCGCCACCGCCGAACATGTCCTGCAGTACCTTGCCGAGCGGATTGTCACCATAAGGGTTCTGTGTTTGCTGGGGTTGGTTCTGCGGCTGCTGCGGCTGTGGTGCACCGCCGCCGAACATATCCTGCAGTACCTTGCCGAGCGGATTGTCACCATAAGGGTTCTGCGTCTGCTGCGGCTGGCTTTGCGGCTGCTGCCCGCCGCCGAACATGTCCTGCAGCACCTTGCCCAGCGGGTTGTCGCCGTAAGGGCTCTGCGTCTGTTGCGGCTGCTGCCCGCCGAACATATCCTGCAGCACCTTGCCGAGCGGGTTATCCGTGGGGCCTGCAGGCTGAGGGGTCGGTGCCTGGCTGCCGCCGCCAGCCTGCCGCATCATCTGCTCGATGAGCTCGCCAAGCGGATTGCCGCCACCGCCTGCCGCATGCATCTGCCCGCCTAGCTGGTTGGTGGTCTGCTTGAACAGCCCGCCCATCATCATCGAGGCGATTGCCGGCAGCATCTGCTGCAGGACCTGCTGGCTGACGCCGCTCGCCTGCGCGGCCTGGTTGGCGACGGCCCGCGACAGGTCCTTCGAGCCAAACAAATGGCCGAGAATGCCGTTGCCTTCATCGAGGCCCTGCGGCGAGAAGGCCCGGCTTGCATCCTCGAAATATTTGGCGTGCTGGCCGCTGGCCATCGCCGTCATGAAGGAGCCGAGCCCGTAAGGGTCCGCCGTGTTGCGCTTCAGCCCCTGCGAAAAGGCCGGCAGCAGCGCCGCGACCGCCGCCTGCGTCTGTTGCTGCGAAAGCCCGAACTGCTGGGCCAGCGCCTGCATGCCGTTGCCGTTCTGGGCCTGCGCCAGAATATCGAACAAGGAAGGCATTGATTTCTCCTCCGGGAAAATCCTCGTTGGAGAAGCCTAGTTCGTTTCCATCACCGATTGAAGCGAATTTGCCGGATCATCGGCCAAGCGGATAGCGAAGCGTTAATACGCGTATTCCATGAACACCGGCTCGATCGAGCCGCCCCAGCGTGTGTGGTAGGCCGAGAGCATCTCTTCGGCGCTGGTGCCGCGCGCGACGACCTCGTCCAGCGTGTTGAGGAACGAGGTCTCGTCATAGCCGTCGCGGTTCTTGCGGCCGCGGTTCTTCAGTCCCATGCGCGAGATGACGAGTACGTCGCGGGCGATCTCGCGCAATGTCGTGTTGCGGAACGGCGCCGAAATGCCCTGTTCCGGCACCGCGTTGCGCATTGCCAGCACTTCGTCGTAGCTCCAGCTCGAGGTCAGCGCCTCGGCCGCGTCGAGCGCAGCCGCATCGTAGAGCAGCCCGACCCAGAAGGCCGGCAGCGCGCAGATGCGCCGCCACGGCCCGCCATCGGCGCCGCGCATTTCGAGAAAGCGCTTCAGCCGCACGTCGGGGAACAGCGTTGACAGATGGTTCGCCCAGTCGCCCATCGTCGGCAGCCCGTCCGGCAGGTCGTTACGGGCAGCACCCGCCATGAACTGGCGGAAGGTGATGTGCGTCATGTCGTGATACTGGCCGTCGCGGATGACGAAATACATCGGTACGTCGAGCGCCCATTCGACATAATCGGCAAAGCCGAAATCGGGCGAGAAGCAGAATTCGAGCAGGCCGGAGCGCTGATTGTCGGTGTCGCGCCAGATCTCGCCGCGCCAGCTCTGTAAGCCGTTCGGCCGGCTTTCGGTGAAGGGCGAGTTGGCAAACAGCGCCGTCGACAGCGGCTGCAATTTCAGCGACACCTGCATCTTGCGGCGCATGTCGGCTTCGCTTTCGAAGTCGAGGTTCACCTGGATCGTGCAGGTCCGGTACATCATGTCGAGACCTTTGGTGCCGACCTTGGGCATGTAGCGGGTCATGATCTCGTAGCGCGATTTCGGCATTTTCGGCGTCTCGGCCAGCGACCATTTCGGGCTGCCGCCAAGGCCGAGAAAACGAATTCCCATCGGTTCGGCGATCTCGCGCACCTGCGCCAGATGCGCATTGCCTTCGCGGCAGGTCTGGTGGATCGTCTCCAGCGGCGCGCCGGACAGCTCGAATTGGCCGCCGGGCTCCAGCGAGATCGCGCCTTGGCCGGTCGGCTCGACCAGGCCGATGATGCGGCCGGCATCCATGATCGGGTCCCAGCCGAGTTTGTCCTGCATGCCTTCGAGGATGGCGCGGATGCCGCGCTCGCCGCCATAGGGCACCGGCGCATTGCCGTCGACATAGAACGGGAATTTCTCGTGCTCGGTGCCGATGCGCCATTTGTCGCGCGGCTTGTTGCCTTCGGCCAGATGCTCGACGAGTTCGTCGACGCTTTCTATCGGCCGGAAGTCGGTTGTATCGCGCGCCATAGGAGCCCTCCGCACATGACCCTGAAAATCGGCTTCGATTTTCGGAAGGGATCAGGTGCCCAATCAAATGCTACAGCGTCCTTTACGCGCCCGAAAGGACACGCGGCCACTGCCGGCGCTAGATGGACGAAATGTCAGTAGCCGATCAAGCGAAAAATCCTGAGCCAGCGGGTAATTGGAATTGATCACCAATCGCCGATTGTCGCCTGGATCAGCGCCAGTGCCGCCACCGCCGCCGTATCCGCTCGCAGGATGCGCGGCCCGAGCGGAATCGCGGTAACGAAAGGCAGCGCTCTCAGCATCTTGCGTTCCTCGTCGGAAAAGCCGCCCTCCGGTCCGACCAGCAGACCGAGCTTTCTCTCCCGCACCACCTGCAGTGCCGGCAGGGGACTGTTGGTCGATGCATCCTCGTCGCAGAAGATCAGCCGCCGCTCGCGGTCCCAGCCCGCCAGCAGGCGCTCGAATTTTTCCGCTTCGCGCAGCTCTGGCACCGCCAATATGCCGCATTGCTCGGCCGCCTCGACGACATTGGCGCGCAGGCGCTCGATGCCGGGTTTTGCCACTTGCGTATGCTGGGTGATGACCGGCTGCAGGATGCCGACGCCCATCTCCACCGCCTTTTGCACGAGGTAGTCGAGCCGCCCTTGCTTCAGCGGCGCGAAACAGTAGACGAGATCGGGCAACGGCGGCTGCGGCCGCTGCAATGCCAGCAACTTCAGGCGCAACGCCTTCTTCGATTTTGCCGCTATCGCAGCCGACCATTCGCCGTCGCGGCCGTTGAAGACCAGAATTTCGGCGCCTTCGCCGAGCCGCAGCACGTGCGAGAGATAATGGCTTTGCTGCGGGCCGACGTCGAACTCGATGTCCGGTCCAAGCCCGTCCGGCACGAACAGCCGCTGCATCTTGTAATTGGCGCGCATCGCCGAGGAATGGGCGAGGCCATCGCCGGCGTCAAGCCTCCGCGCTGGCGTGCCAGACAGGTCTGTAGCCACGCTTCAGCACGGAAACAGTTGTCGCCGGCGTGAGCAGGCCGATTGGACCGTCGGTAAAATCGCCGAATCCCACCGGTTCGCCATAACCGCCGAAACTCCAGGGCAGCGCGGCGCCGTCAAACAGGGCGTACGCCCTGTTTCCTGACGAGATCATCGTGCCGTCCGGCAAATCCGCAAGCGCTTCCGGTTTCAGTCTCGTCGCCCGCCCGCCCGATGCCAGGCGCTCCTTGTGCAGGCGCTTGTCGAGTTGCGGCGCGCGTGACTCGGCAATGCCGAAGGCGTCGCCGAAACGCCGGACAAAATCCCTGGCCCGCTCGCGCCGGCAGAAGAAGCAGGGACGGTGGCCGGCGGCAAGTGCCGTCACCTCGTCGAGGAAAAACAGCTCGGTCCAGCCGGCCTTGCCGCCAGCCCGGTTGCGCCCCATCGGCTCGCGCCGCACGTTGCCGAATTCGCAGACGCAGATGATCCAGGCTTGCAGCGCCCAGCGCTTCTTCAACAGCGTTCTCGTCTCGGGGTCGTGAATGATGCCGCGATTGCCCATGAACAGGCCGCGCTCCGGCACGGCATGGATGGTGCCGAACGGGTCGATCCGGTTTTGCAGTGGCATAGGCGTTCCCTGTTGGCTGCAATGCTGGCGCCATGATATCGCTCGTTGCATCAATTTCATGTCAGCAGGTTTCGATGCGGGTCTTGGTTGTCCAGAACTTCGACAATGAGGGCCTTGGCCAGATCGGCGCGGCCCTTGTCGAGGCGGGTGCCGCTATCGACCTGCGCCGTCCCTACTGCGGCGACGCGCTGCCGCAAGATAGCGGCGGGCATGACGCCATGGTGGTGCTCGGCGGCGCGCAGAATGCGCTGGACGACGAGCTCTGTCCTTATTTTCCTGGCCTGCTCGACCTGACGCGCGACTTTGCCGAGAGGGATCGCGCGGTGCTTGGTATCTGCCTCGGCAGCCAGTTGGTCGCGCGCGCCTTTGGCGGCGAGAACCAGATCGGCGGCGCGTCGGAGTTCGGCTGGCACGAGGTCGCGCTCACCGCGGCGGCGCAGGCCGATCCGGTGCTCGCCGCCTTGCCTGAAAAATTCCCGATCTTCGAATGGCACGACGACACCTTTGTCTTGCCCGAGACTGCCGTGCGGCTGGCCGGCAACGCCGTCGCCGAGAACCAGGCGTTCCGCATCGGCCGCGCCGTCTATGGCTTTCAGTTCCATTTCGAGGCCGACCGGCCGATGGTTCGCGACTGGAGCACGTCCTTCGCACCGCTGATCGCCGAACGCCATCCGGATTGGGCCGTCCGGCTCGACGACGAAATGGCCCGCAACGGACCGCAAGCCGATGCCGCCGGCCTGGCCATCGCCCGCGCCTGGGTGGCGACGATCTGACGGCCCATATAGTCAACGTATTTGGCGACGTTGCATATTTGGCACGCGGCGGCAAATCCGCCGGGGATAACGCGTTTCATCCTTGGCCTGTGTCTGTCCGCCAGCCTAAAAGGCGCGCGCTCTGCATCTTGCGTGCAACCGCGATGAACCTTTCCTGTGACCCGCGCGACACACCACCGATACAGAACATGCCTAGAAGCGCGAAACCGTCCGACATTTGCGACGTATTTTGTGTTTCAACGCATTGGTAACCCGCTCGTGCATAGATGCAGGAAGCTCAACAAGAGATGACGTCCGTGAAAGCAGCCTTTTTGTCCTTTGTCATGTTGTCGGCTATCGTCTTGTGCGGCCTCGGCATTTATTCCGCCGACGCGGCCAACGACCACAATGCCGTTGACGGCTACGGCGTCACCGCCGCGCTTCGCTAGCCTCTCTGCTCATAATCCCACGCGTTTCCTACGCCCGCTCACCCGTCACTGTCAGGATATGCTTGTCCGCGCCGTCCACCACGAGCGCGGTGAGGTTTCCCGACTGCCAGGCGAGGGTGTCGACATTGACGCGGTTGCCGGTGATTTCGGCCTTGGGCACCGGCGTATGACCGTGCACCACGATCTTCGGATGAAGGCCGGTGTGGTCGTGGAAGACCTCGCGGATCCAGATCAGGTCCTGCCGGCTCTGGCTTTCCAGCGCAACGCCGGGCCGGATGCCGGCATGGCAGAAGAAGAAGTCGCCGAACGTCACTGAGAAGGGCAGCGAGCGCAGGAACTCGACATGGTTCTGCGGCACCGCCTCGACCAGTGCGGCGTGCCCTTGCCGCAGTGCCGCATCGGCGCGGCCAAACCAGGCGCTGCTCCCACCGAGCGACACGCCATAGGATAGCGCCGTCTGGATGCCGCCATAGCGCATGAACAGCCCGTCCGGATCGGGGACATCGAGAAAATCGAGAAAGCCGAGATCATGATTTCCGGCGAGCATCAGGTGACGCGGATCGCGTCTTTGCGCGTCGATCAGGAAATCGATGACGCCCCTGGAGTCCGGGCCGCGATCGACATAGTCGCCGAGATGGATCACGCGCCAATCGGCCGACGGCCTTTGACCCAGCTCCGCCTCGATCCGCCGGTGCATGGCGGTCAGCAAATCGAGCCGGCCGTGCACATCGCCGATCGCGTAAAGGCGTATGCCTTGCGGTCCGCGCGCTTCGTAGAAACTGATGCCGGGCTCCGTCAATGCCTGCGTCGCCTCCGTGGTCATGCCGTCACGGGACTTTAGCGCCGAAGCTGATCCTTGCCCATGTCGGTGACCAGACGCTTTCCGCACAGAGCCAGCGTTATGTCCATCTCCTTGCGGATGATTTCCAGCGCCTTGGTAACCCCTTCCTTGCCGAGTGCGCCGAGGCCGTACAGGAAAGGCCGGCCGATATAGGTGCCCTTGGCGCCGAGGCACAGTGCCTTGAGCACGTCCTGGCCGGAACGGATGCCGCCGTCCATATGCACCTCGATCGCGTCGCCGACGGCGTCGGCGATCTCTTCGAGCGCCATGATCGACGACGAGGCGCCGTCGAGCTGGCGGCCGCCATGGTTGGATACGATGATCGCGTCGGCGCCTGTCCTGGCCGCCATCAGCGCATCCTCCTTGTCGAGTATGCCTTTCAGGATCAACTTGCCGCCCCAGCGCTCCTTGATCCAGGCGACGTCCTTCCACGACAGATGCGGATCGAACTGCTCCTTCGTCCACGACGACAGCGAGGCGAGGTCGCCGACGCCCTTGGCATGGCCGACGATGTTGCGGAAGCTCCGGCGCTTGGTCCCGGCCATGCCGACGCACCAGCGCGGCCTGGTCGCCATCTGCCACAGGTGCTTCGGCGTCATCCGCGGCGGCGCCGAAAGCCCGTTGCGGATATCCTTGTGGCGCTGACCGAGGATCTGCAGGTCGAGCGTCAGCACCAGCGCCGAACATTTCGCCCCCTTTGCGCGGTCGATCAAATCGAAGACGAAATCCTTGTCGCGCAGCACATAGAGCTGGAACCAGAACGGCTTCCTGGTCACCGACGCGACATCCTCGATCGAGCAGATGCTCATTGTCGACAGCGTGAACGGCACACCGAATTCTTCCGCCGCCTGGGCCGCCAGCATCTCGCCGTCCGGATGCTGCATGCCGGTCATCCCGGTCGGCGCCAGCGCCACTGGCATCGTCACCTTCTCGCCGATCATGGTCGATTCCAGCGAGCGGTTATCCATGTCGACCAGCACGCGCTGGCGGAACTTGATCTTCTGGAAATCTTCCTCGTTGGCCCGGTAGGTGCTTTCGGTCCAGGCGCCGGAATCGGCGTAGTCGAAGAACATCTTCGGCACGCGGCGGCGTGCCAGGTCCTTGAGGTCGGCGATGGTGAGAATGCTGCTCATGGATCTCTTTCCGCTGGTTCTTCGCTGGTTCGTCGTTGAATTTTTCTGGGCGGGGCCTACGGCTGTTTTCTTGCCGCCTCGCCGTCACCGGGCTCGGAGCGCTGCCTGAGCCTCAGCCGCGACACGCGCTGCCAGTCGCCGCTGCGCTCGGCCTCGGCCATCGATCGTTCGACGTAGGAGATGTGGTCCATCGCCGCCTGCCGCGCCGCAGCCGGATCGCCGGCCTTGACCGCCGCATAGATTGCCCGGTGCTGCGAAAGCAGCGCCTCGCGCGCGCCCGGCACGTTGAACACCAGCCGCCGGTTCTGGAACACGCCTTCCGACAGCAGCCGATAGCAGGAGCGCAGCGTGTGCAGCAGGATGATGTTGTGCGCGCATTCGCAGATCGCGTGATGGAACTCGACATCGATTTCCGCCTCGTCGTCGAAATTGCCGGTCCGGTGCGCCTCGTCCATACGTGCCATGATGCGGTCGAGCAGCGCCAGATCGTCCGATGTGGCACGCCGCGCCGCATATTCCGCCGCCACCGCCTCGATCTCGCGGCGGTACTCCAGATAGTCGGTCACCGCCTTGCGGTGCATCGAGATTAGGTCGGTCACCGGCTTGGTGAACAGCTGGCCGATGACATCGGCGACATGGGTGCCGCCGCCCGGCCGTGTCGTCAACAGCCCGCGCCCTTCCAAGGCTTTCAAGGCATCGCGCAGGATCGGCCGCGACACCTCGAACTGGCGCGCCAGTTCGCGCTCGCCCGGCAGCCGGTCGCCGGTGCGCAGGACGCCTTCGAGGATCAGGCTCTCGATCTGCTGCACCACCTCGTCGGCGGTGCGCGAATGCTCGATCCGGGAGAAAATGTCGCTCAAACGGGATGCCTGGGGGTTGAACCGATGTCGCGCAAGATAAAGCCGGCGTCGCCAACTGGTCAAATTATTTATCCAATTCGCCGGGGCCGGGTCCGTTTCACAGCCGCGGCGCCATATCATCTTCAGCTAAATTGGGCGTTTGCGTCGCCTGGCGATTGCCTCTAGAGGGACATCATTGCCAAAGGGCTCACAGAAGCCCGGGGGACCAGCCGTGCCAGACGCCGACCCTTCCAACCTCGAATTCCAGCTGCGCGCCAAAGCCGTGGGCGGCACCGTCATGGGCTTTCCGGCGCATGAAGGTCGGCCGGGCGCGCTCGGCGAGGTCCACGCCCGGCCGCAGCCGCTGGTCGAAAAGCCGCGCGTACTGGTGCAGCTTTCCTTCATGACCGAAGCTGGATCCGGGATCGATCAGGCCGTGCTTTCCGAATTGTCGCGACGCCTCGGCATCGCCGCGCCCGACCCTCACGCCCGCCACCACGCGATGAAATGGGGCAAGGGCTCGCTGCGCTGGGAACGCCACACGGAATTCTCGACCTATCTCTGGGAAGGCCCGCTCGCCGAAAACGGCAGGGGGCAAGAGGACACACCCTTCGGCAACGGGTTTTCGCCGCCGGGCACGGTGATTTCCGGCATCAGGCTGGAGATCCGCAAATGGACGCCGGCGAACGAAAAACTGATCGCCGGCTTCGACCCGACCAGCCTGTGCTATTCGCTGGTCGAGCGCGGCAACGCGGCCATCGTCACCGATTTCCGTCAGGATGGCGACGGCTTGACCCGCATGCTGGTGCTCGACCGCGGCCTGACCCCGGCGCGCACCGGGGCACTGTCGCAGCGGCTGATCGACGTCGAAACCTACCGCACGCTGGCCATGCTCGGGCTGCCGCTGGCCCTGACGCTGTCCGGTCGGGCCCGCCGCATCGAAGACAGGCTGGCCCAGACCACGTTGGAAATGAAGGTCGCCGAGACCCGCGACAGCCAGACGCTGCTTGCCGACTTGACCGAACTGGCCGCCGAGCTGGAGGCCGATGCCGCCTCCAGCCTCTACCGCTTCGGCGCCAGCCGCGCCTATGACGGCATCGTGCGCGAACGGCTGGAGGCGCTCGACGAAGAGGCGGTGCCCGGCTACGACACCTGGGGCGGTTTTCTGCAGCGCCGCGTGGCGCCGGCGATGCGTACCTGCCGTTCGGTCGAGGAGCGTCAGGCCAACTTGTCGACGAAGCTCACCCGTGCCACCACACTGCTGCGCACCTGGGTCGACGTCGAGGTCGAGAAGCAGAACCGCGATCTTTTGGCGTCGATGAACAATCGCGCCCGCCTGCAATTGCGGCTGCAGCAGACGGTGGAGGGGCTCTCGGTCGCCGCGGTTTCCTACTATGTCGTCGGCCTCATCGGCTACGTCGCCAAGGGCGCCTCGATCTTCGGCCATGCCTTCGCGCCGGAAATGGTCACCGCCGCCTCGGTGCCGCTCGCCGTCGTGCTCGTCTGGTGGGGCGTGCGCCGCGTCCGCCGCATGCACTCCGAACCAGGCAAGCAGCCGGGCGAGTAATGTGGGGCGCAGCGGCAGATTGCCGCTGCGGAAGGCTGTCTCGGCCATAGGCCTCTCATCCCGGCCAACGCGGCATTTGCAAGCGACCACTGTCGCTGGTAAAAGATTTTTACCAGTCGATCGAAGGAGGCTGTCGATGTCCGGCCTTGCCATGCCGAAACCAGACGACGCCACGATGCGCCGGCGCGACGAGATCGTCGCCGATATGCGCATCATCGTGCCGGGCGAGGGCGTCGTCGACGCCGCCAATGCCATGCGCGCCTTCGAGAGCGACGGGCTCACCGCCTACCGGCAATTGCCGCTGGTCGTGGTGCTGCCGCAGACCGTGGCGCAGGTGTCGCGGGTGCTGAAATATTGCAGCGACCGCAACATCCGCGTCGTGCCGCGCGGCTCCGGCACCTCGCTCTCCGGCGGTGCGCTGCCGCTCGAAGACGCGGTGCTGCTGGTCATGAGCCGCTTCAACCGCATCCTCGAGATCGATTTTCAGAACCGCGTCGTCGTCGCCCAGCCCGGCGTCACCAATCTCGGCATCACCACCGCCGTCGAGCAGGAGGGCTTCTATTACGCCCCCGATCCATCCTCCCAGATCGCCTGCTCGATCGGCGGTAATGTCGCGGAAAATTCCGGCGGCGTGCACTGCCTGAAATACGGTCTCACCGCCAACAATGTGCTCGGCATCGAGATGGTGCTGATGAATGGCGAGGTGGTGCGCCTCGGCGGCAGCCATCTCGACGCGGAAGGCTACGACCTGCTCGGCGTCATGACCGGCTCCGAAGGACTGCTCGGCGTCGTAACCGAGGTCACCGTACGCATCCTGAAGAGGCCGGAGACGGCGCGCGCCCTGCTGATCGGTTTCCCGACCAGCGAGCAGGCCGGCCAATGCGTTGCCGACATCATTGGCGCCGGCATCATTCCGGGCGGCATGGAGATGATGGACCGTCCGGCCATCCACGCCGCCGAGGATTTCGTCCAGGCCGGCTATCCGCTCGATGTCGAGGCGCTGCTGATCGTCGAGCTGGACGGGCCGGGTGTCGAGGTCGATCACCTGATCGGCCTGGTCGAAGCCATTGCTTTTAGGAACGGCTCGACCACATGCCGCACGTCGCAGTCGGAACAGGAGCGGCTGAGCTTCTGGGCCGGCCGCAAGGCGGCGTTCCCGGCGGTCGGCCGCATCTCGCCCGACTACTACTGCATGGACGGCACCATCCCGCGCAAGGAACTGCCGCGCGTGCTCGCCGGCATGCGCGAACTGTCGGAGAAATACGGGCTCGGCGTCGCCAATGTCTTCCACGCCGGCGACGGCAATCTGCACCCGCTCATCCTCTACGACGCCAACGTGCCCGGCGAACTCGACAAGGCGGAGAGTTTCGGCGCTGACATATTGCGGCTCTGCGTCAAGGTCGGTGGCGTGCTGACCGGCGAGCACGGGGTCGGCGTCGAGAAGCGCGACCTGATGCCGGAAATGTTCAACCAGATCGACCTCGACCAGCAGATGCGCGTCAAATGCGCCTTCGACCCCAACCATCTTTTGAATCCCGGCAAGGTCTTCCCGCAATTGAGGCGATGCGCCGAGCTCGGGCGGATGCACGTGCATCGCGGGCAAGTGGCGTTTCCGGACATTCCGAGGTTTTGAGTGCGTATGTTAGCACTTGAACACCCCCCTCTGTCCTGCCGGACATCTCCCCCTCAAGGGGGGAGATTAGCAGCTTCGGCGCCTCGCCCTCCTGTTAACGCTGGAGATTGGCGAAGCCCGACGCAGCATCCTATCTCCCCCCTAGAGGGGGAGATGTCCGGCAGGACAGAGGGGGGCGCGAAGGAACGCGACGTTCCCCCATTTGCAAATGCCGCGTCCGTCCCATGACCACCTTCACCCCATCAACCGCCGCGGAAACGCTCTCCACCGTCGCTTGGGCAGCCGCAGAGGAATCCCCGCTCGAAATCCTCGGCCACGGCTCCAAGCGCGGTATCGGCCGGCCGCAGCAGAGCGAGCATACGCTCGACCTTTCCAAACTCTCCGGCGTCATGCTGTACGAGCCGGCCGAACTGGTGCTGTCGGCAAAAGCCGGCACGCCGTTGGCCGAAATCGAAAGCCTGCTTGCCGAAAACGGCCAGCAACTTGCCTTCGAACCGATGGATTACGGCCCGCTGCTCGGCGGTGAGCCAGCGCGAGGCACGATCGGCGGCGCACTCGCCGCGAACCTTTCCGGCCCGCGCCGGCTGAAGGTGGGTGCTGCGCGCGACCATATCCTCGGCATAGCGGCCGTTTCTGGGCGCGGCGAGGCCTTCAAGTCGGGCGGCCGCGTCGTCAAGAACGTCACCGGCTACGATCTGTCCAAGCTGATGGCCAACAGCTGGGGCACGCTGGCGGTGCTCACCGACGTCACCTTCAAGGTGCTGCCTGCTGCCGAGACCGAAGTCACGCTTGCCATCCGCGGCCTGCTCGACGATCACGCCGCCGCCGCCATGGCGCTGGCGCTGGGTTCCAGCGCCGAAGTGTCGAGTGCTGCCCATCTTCCCGAACGGGTCGCAGCCAGGGTCGCCGGCGGCAGTCTCGGCAGCGATGCCGCGACGCTGCTGCGCATCGAGGGCTTTGGCCCGTCGGTCGCTTACCGCATTGCCGCGCTGAAAGACCTGCTGAAAAACGCTGGGCCGCTGCAGGAGATTTCCGGTTCGGTCTCGTACTCGGTCTGGCGCGATGTCCGCGACTGCGCGCCGTTCGCCGATGGCAGCGAAAGGCCGGTGTGGCGCGTCTCGATGGCGCCGTCGCGGGGCCACCAGATGGTGCTGGCGCTGCGCATGCAGGCCCTGGTCGATGCCTTCTATGATTGGCAGGGCGGGCTGATCTGGCTGCGCATGCAGCAGGACGATCCCGAGGCAGGCCTGTTGCGCAGCCTGATCAGAAAACACGGCGGCGGCCATGCGACGCTGGTGCGCGCAACCCCTTCGCACCGCGCCGCCGTACCGGTGTTCGAACCGCAAGCGCCGCAACTGGCAGCACTGTCGGCGCGGCTGAAGGCCGAATTCGACCCGAAGAATATCCTCAATCCCGGCCGTATGGCGCCGGGCGCAAGCTCTGCTACTCTCGCGCCGGCAACCGAGGGAGGAGCACAATGAGCGATCCAGGCCAAAACGGTACGTCACGCCAGACCGACCGCTGGCTGGAGCCCGGCCCGACCAACGCGCTGGTCATCTACATCCTCTATCTCGCCGGCCTAGCCATCGGCGTCAGCGGCATTGTCGGCATCGTCCTGGCCTATATCAATCGCGGCAAGGCCGGCGGCTTCGTCGAGAGCCACTACACATTCCTGATCCGCACCTTCTGGATCGGCCTGCTCTATGCACTGATCTCGGCGCTGCTGATGATCGTGGTCATCGGTGTCGTGCTGATGGTTGCCGTTGCCGTCTGGTTCATCGCCCGCTGCATTCTCGGCCTGCAGGCGCTGCAGCGCGGCGAGGCGGTCAAGAACCCGGAAAGCTGGTTTCTGGGATTATGAGCATGATCCCCAAAACTGGGTACCGGTTTTGGGAAAAGATCATGCTCAAACGGTAGGGATTCGTTTACGTGCAGACCAATTTCTCAGCTGCCCAGCTTGCCGATCCGCATGTCGCGGAATCGGAAAAGATCCTGCGCAAATGTGTGCATTGCGGCTTCTGCACCGCCACCTGCCCGACCTATGTGACGCTCGGCAACGAACTGGATTCGCCACGCGGGCGGATCTACCTGATCAAGGACATGCTGGAGAACGGTCGCCCCGCCGACAAGCAGATCGTCGCTCATATCGACCGCTGCCTGTCCTGCCTCGCCTGCATGACTACCTGCCCGTCGGGCGTCAACTACATGCATCTGGTCGACCACGCCCGCGTCCATATCGAGGAGACCTACAAGCGTCCGCTGGCCGATCGCCTGACACGCGCCATGCTGGCCTTCGTGCTGCCCTACCCCTCGCGTTTCCGCGCGGCGCTCAAGCTGGCGAAGCTCGGCCAGCCATTCGCCGGCCTGTTTGAGAAAATCCAGGCATTGAAGCCTTTGGGCGCGATGTTGAAGCTGGCCCCGGCGTCGGTCCCGGCAGTCTCGCCGATGGCCTCGCCGGGCGTCCATGCCGGGCAGGGCGCGAAGAAAAATGGCCGCGTCGCCATCCTCACCGGCTGCGCGCAATCCGTGCTCGATCCCGGCATCAACGACACGACGATTTCGCTGCTGACCCGGCTTGGCGTCGAGGTCGTGGTGGCCGCGGGCGAGGGCTGCTGCGGCGCGCTGGTGCATCATATGGGGCGCGAGGACGCTGCCTTGGCGTCGGCCCGACGGAACGTCGACGCCTGGACGCGCGCCATCGAGCAGGGCGGACTCGACGCCATCGTCATCACCGCATCCGGGTGCGGCACCACCATCAAGGATTACGGCTTCATGCTGCGCCTCGATCCGGCCTATGCCGACAAGGCCGCGCGCGTCTCAGCGCTGGCCAGGGACATCACCGAATATCTGGCAAGCCTCGACCTGCCCGAGCCGGTCCGCAAGCCGGGCACCATCGTCGCCTATCACTCAGCCTGCTCGATGCAGCACGGCCAGAAGATCACCCGCCAGCCGAAGGAGCTTCTGGCCAGAGCCGGCTTCGTCGTGCGCGAGCCGCGCGAAGGGCATTTGTGCTGCGGTTCGGCCGGCACCTACAACATCCTGCAGCCCGAGATTTCGGCGACGTTGCGCGACCGCAAGGTCAGGAATATCGAGGCGACCGGTGCTGAAATCGTCGCCACCGGCAATATCGGCTGCATCACCCAGATCGCTTCCGCCGCCAAGCTGCCGGTGGTGCATACGATAAAGCTGCTCGACTGGGCCTATGGCGGCGAGCCGCCAAAATTGGTTTGATTGCTGCGCACCCGCCGATGAGACTGCCGAGATGCCCAACCCAAAGTCCGAAGAGATTGGAACCGTCGTTCGGCTGCTGTCGGACAGATCGCCGGCGACGTTCCAGGCCAGCTATGGCGAATGCCAGACAATCATCGCTCGTCATCTCAAGGATGGGTCCGAATTCCTGTTTGCGCTCATAAAGGCAGCGGTAGAAGCCGACGTCCAGCAAGACAATCTGATTATCGACGCCGTTTCGTTTCTCGACGACGCGTATTTGGCTCGTCTGGCATTTTTCCTGCAAGAGGAAGTGAAACGCGGAATAGACGTGGAGGATCTGCTGGCTCACGTCGCCTTGCAGGCGCCGGAATTGTTTCCAGACAGTACCTTGGGCGACATTCCCGATTTCGCAGACTGGCTGACGCATGATGATCCTCGTTCGCCGCCGGCATGTCATCATTTCAGCTTTGAGGAAGGCGCTCCGAGCGACATGTCTTTTCCGACGCATCGCCATCATCCTACCTGGCATCTGCCGGCGACTGGCAGGCCACTTACGGTCGGCGGCGAAGGATCGGCAGTGTGCCCGACCTGTCGAGAGCGACTGATACATCTGATTACGCTGGACGATCTTGGGAATGAGCTGACGATGCCTCTTCCCAGACTCCGTATCGAGACCTGTGCGAATTCTCTCGAACCGACCTATTATTCCCACGACGCTGCCGGTGTGCCGACGCCGATCGCGCCTCTGCATTCGCCCTACATTGAGAGGCCTGCAAAAGCCGCCGAGAAAAGAACTGTTCGGTTGGCACCGACGCCTAAACGGTGGCTCAGGCAGTCGTACGGGATAAGCAATTCAAGGCAAAACCTGTTTCGGCTTGGTGGGCTGCCGTCATGGATTCAGGGACCGCAGTTTCCAGTCGTTCCCGGAACGGACCGGGAAATGAAATTTCTTCTTCAGTTCGATTCACTCGCCGGTTTCTTCTGGGGCAGCGGCGGCGTGCTCTACGTCTTCTGGGATGACGAGTCCCGGATCACCTGCCATGTGCCGCAATACACGTGACGAAGGCGCCTACTCCGCCGCCAGCCGGTCTGCCGTGCCGTAGGTTGCCTGATAGCGGGCACGCTGCCGGCTGAGGGCCACCATCGTGTTGCGCAGCAGGATCGCCACCGTGATCGGGCCGACGCCGCCCGGCACCGGCGTGATCCACGACGCGACATGCCTGACGCTCTCGGCATCGACGTCGCCGACGATGCGGCTCTCGCCGTCCGGCCCGATTTCCGAATTGATGCCGATATCGATGACGGCGGCGCCCGGCTTGACCATGTCGGCCTTGATCAGCCGCGGTTTGCCGACCGCGACGAACAGTGCGTCGGCGCGGCGTGCGTGTGCCGCCACCGAACGCGTCATGTGGTGACAGACGGTCACCGTCGCGCCTTCGCTCATCAAGAGGAACGCGATCGGCTTGCCAACGATCTCGGAATGGCCGACGACCACCACCTCGAGCCCCTTGAGGTCGAGGCCGGTTTCCCTGAGCAGTTCGACCGAAGCGGCGGCGGTGCAGGGCGCCAGGTCGAGCTGGTTGTAGACGATGTTGCCGATCGAGGCCGGATGCATGCCCTCGACATCCTTGAGCGGATGCACCGCCGCCTGCAGCGTCTTGATCGGAATGTGCACCGGCACCGGCCGCTGGATGATGATGCCGGTGACGCGCGGGTCGGCGTTAAGCCCGTGGATTGCCGCTTCCAGCTCGCCGGCGGTGATGTCGGCGCGAAAGCGCCTTTCCTCGAAGCCGATGCCGGCCAAGCCGGCCTTGGCGCGCTGGTTGCGGACATAGACATCGACCGCGGCGGTATCGCCGACGGTGACCGACACCAGCTTGGGCGGAAAGCCTTCGGCGGTGGCGATCGCCGCGTCCTCGCGCACGCCGGCGATGATGCGTTGAGCAACCGGGCCGCCTCTGAGATAGCGGCTGTCGTCGGAAAGGGACATCGGGATGGGGCCTTTAGCTGGATTTTAGCCGCCACATAGCAAAGCAACCGCGAAAAGGCAGCGCGAAAAGCGAACCGCCATGCCGGTCGCGCGACGTGCCGACAAAATCTTCCCGTCAATTCCTGCTGGCGGAAACAAAAAGGGCAGCACGGCTTGCCGCGCTGCCCTTTCGTGACTGGCCGCATCCCCACACGGCCCGTCCCCCGCTATTCAATGCTCCCGAGGCTTCTGAGCAGAATCATCGATGAGGTCAACCGCAGATTACATCACTACAACCGTCGTGCCAACATTGACCCGCTCGTAAAGGTCGACCACGTCCTCGTTGCGCATGCGGATGCAGCCCGACGACACCGCGCCGCCGATCGTCCAGGGCTGATTGGTGCCGTGGATACGGTACTCGGTCGAGCCGAGATAGAGCGCGCGTGCGCCGAGCGGGTTTTCCATGCCGCCGGCGAGATAGGTCGGCAGATAACGGCCCTTGGCGGCTTCGCGGGCGATCATCACCGCCGGCGGCCGCCAATCCGGCCAGACGCGCTTGTTGGTGATCTTGTGGGTGCCGGACCATTCGAAGCCCGGCTTGCCGGTGCCGACGCCATAACGCCGCGCCTTACCGTTCTTCCCGACCAGATAGAGGAAATTCTCTCGCGTATCGATGACGATCGTGCCCGGCTTCTGCGGGCCGTCATAGGCGACTTCCTGCGGCAGATAGATCGGGTCGATCTGCGGCCGCATCACCATGCGCTTGGCCGGCGCCTGCACCGCTGCGGTGCGTAGCTGATCGGGTTCGGCCAGCCGCCGGTAGCGCCGTTGCGGCAGCGCCTCTTGCCGGCTCTGCCGCACGATGCCCGGCGCATGGCCGAGCTGCAGCACCCAGGGCGCCGAAAGATCTGGGCTGACCACCACCGGCGGCCTCTCCGCATAGCGGTCGTTGGCATTGGCGGCGCCGGCCGCAAGCACGGCCGCGGCGCCGAACAGTGGGAACAAGAATGTCTTCATCGCAACGCACCTTGATCGTCGAACATGCCGGGGTGCAAAGCCTCCCCGATTTCGCCGACATTGGGCGCGAAGCGGCAACCGAAGCATGAATCGGAATGCGTAAAATGCCGATCTGTCAGTAAAGCTTTTGGTGTGGTTACCGCCCGGTTCAGGAATCTGGTAAAGCCGCGGTAAAGGCCGCGTCAAAACGCGTTAACGCCAAGACACGAACGGAATTCCGCCATGGATGAAAAGACAGGTCTGCTTGCCGGTCCCGACGGCATCGCCCGCTGCTTCTGGCACGGCAACCTGCCGGATTATCTGCACTACCACGACCACGAATGGGGCCGGCCGGTCGCCGACGACCGCCGCCTGTTCGAGAAGATCTGCCTCGAAGGTTTTCAGTCGGGCCTGTCCTGGCTGACCATATTGCGCAAGCGCGACAATTTCCGCGAGGCGTTTGCCGGCTTCGATGTCGACAAGATCGCCGCCTTCACCGACGCCGATGTCGAGCGCCTGCTCGGCAATGCCGGCATCATCCGTCACCGCGGCAAGATCATCTCGACCATCAACAACGCCAAGCGCGCCCGCGAACTCATCGACGAGGCCGGCTCGCTGGCCGCCTGGTTGTGGAAGTTCGAACCCGGCCCAGGCGAGCGGCCCGAGATCGTCGACCTCGCGCATTTGCGCGCCAATCCGACGACGGCCGTCTCGGTCCGCATTTCGAAAGAGCTGAAGAAGCGCGGCTGGAGCTTTGTCGGCCCGACCACCGTCTACGCCTTCATGCAGGCGATGGGGCTGGTCAACGACCATCTCGAGGGCTGCGTCTGCCGCGAGCCGGTCGAGGCGGAACGGAAAGCGTTCAAGCGGCCGAAATAGCGGCTCAGGCGCCGCCGCCGCCGGCGAGGAAAAACCCGGCAAGGATGGCCGCCAGCGCGGCGAACACCGGATAGATCACCAGCAGTCCGGTCATCAGCACGTCGCGCATGGTCGGTCCGCTGCGCTGTTGCGCCGCGACCTCGAACGGTCCGGCGATTTGCTTCGTATTCGGGGCATAACCATCGGCCGGCCGCAGCCGGACCGAGGCGTCGCGTGCGCCGCTATCGATGATGTCGAACTTCTGTAGCGTGGCCATGGCCCCGAACCCCTTGTTTCGGCGCGCTTATCGGCCCGGATTGTGTCGGCACGATGCCGCGCGCATGGCGCAATTGTTTCAGCTTCTTTTTCGCCTTTCCTTCTCCCCTTGTGGGAGAAGGTGGATCGGCGCGCAGCGCCGAGCCGGATGAGGGGTGTTGGAAGAAACGAGACGTCGGCGTTCCTTGGAACACCCCTCATCCGACCGAGCTTCGCTCGGCCACCTTCTCCCACAAGGGGAGAAGGAGAGCCGCAAACCCTTGCCTTCTCCGGGCTGCATCGGTAGGACACGCCGACCCGAAATAAGTCACCGATTACTTAGCAAAGTACCCATCCCATGGCCGACAAATCCGAAAAGATGAAAGCGCGGCTGCCGCGCGGCTTTGTCGACCGCGGCGCCGACGATCTGCGCACCGTCGAGAAGATGATGGCGACGATCCGCTCGGTCTTTGAACTCTACGGTTTCGAGCCGGTCGACCAGCCGCTGATCGAATACACCGATGCGCTCGGCAAATTCCTGCCCGACCAGGACCGGCCGAACGAGGGCGTGTTCTCGTTCCAGGACGAGGACGATCAATGGCTGTCGCTGCGCTACGACCTGACCGCGCCGATGGCGCGCTTTGTCGCCGAGAATTTCGAGCGCCTGCCGAAACCCTATCGCAGCTATCGTTCCGGCTGGGTGTTCCGCAACGAGAAGCCCGGTCCCGGCCGCTTCCGCCAGTTCATGCAGTTCGACGCCGACACGGTA
The DNA here is from genome assembly GCF_040318885.1 of Mesorhizobium sp. M0998. Classification (NCBI taxonomy): domain Bacteria; kingdom Pseudomonadati; phylum Pseudomonadota; class Alphaproteobacteria; order Hyphomicrobiales; family Phyllobacteriaceae; genus Mesorhizobium; species Mesorhizobium sp. M0998. The sequence continues at coordinate 256,018 of NZ_JAMYND010000002.1, read as the reverse complement.
GGCACGCCGGGCGTGGCGGCCGATGCCGAGATGGCGATGATGATGGCCGACGTGATGGAGGCGCTCGGCATCAAGCGCGGCGACTACGTCGTCCGCGTCAACAACCGCAAGGTGCTCGACGGCGTGCTCGAGGCGATCGGCCTCGGCGGCGACGAGAACGCTGGCCGCCGGCTGCAGGTGCTGCGGGCGATCGACAAACTGGACAAGCTGGGCGTCGAGGGGGTTCGTCTGCTTTTGGGCGCCGGGCGCAAGGACGAGAGCGGTGATTTTACCAAGGGTGCCGGGCTGGGTAACGCGCAAATCGATGTTGTGATCAGCTATTTCACGGTCATGGCGCAGCATGATCCCGAACAAGTTGTTCAGACACTGGGATCTATCACCCCAGGGCTCAGTAATCTTGTCGAGGAAAGAAAACTCGAACATCTCGGCATCACGAACGCCTCGTTTGTCGAGGGTCTTGCAGAGTTGGAGCAGATAAGAACCATGGTCGCGCAAAGCGGCTACGGTGAGGATCGCATTCGCATCGATCCCTCCGTTGTGCGTGGCCTCGAATATTACACCGGCCCGGTCTACGAGGCCGAGCTGCTGGCCGAAATCCCCAACGAGGACGGCCAGATCGTGCGCTTCGGCTCGGTTGGCGGCGGCGGACGCTATGACGGCCTCGTCTCGCGCTTTCGTGGCGAGCCGGTGCCGGCGACCGGTTTTTCGATCGGCGTCTCGCGGCTGATGACGGCGCTGAAGAACCTCGGCAAGCTCGATACTTCCGATGTCATCGCGCCGGTCGTCGTGCTGACCATGGACAAGGACACGGAAAGCCTCGGCCGCTACCAGAAGATGGTGGCCGAGCTGCGCGCCGCCGGCATCCGCTCGGAAATGTATCTCGGCGGCGCCGGCATGAAGGCGCAGTTGAAATATGCCGACCGCCGCGGCAGCCCGGTCGCCGTCATCCAGGGCGGCGACGAGCGCGCCAAGGGCGAGGTGCAGATCAAGGACCTGATCGAAGGCGCGAAAATGTCGGCCGAGATCGCCGACAACGCCGAATGGCGCGCCGCACGACCGGCGCAGGTGACCGTGTCGCAAGGCGATCTGGTCGCCGAGGTGAAGAAGATACTGGCGGCGCAGGCCGAGGAGCGGGCGCGTGGCAAGTAGGGCGCCGCTTCCTTCTCCCCTTGTGGGAGAAGGTGGCCGAGCGAAGCTCGGTCGGATGAGGGGTGTTCCAGGGAACGCCGACGCCTCATTTCTTCCGGCACCCCTCATCCGTCTTGGCGCTTCGCGCCAATCCACCTTCTCCCACAGGGGGAGAAGGGAAGGGCGCCTGCCATGACCTCGCGCCCCGCCATCGCATCCGACATCACCAGCCTCTTCGCCGCGCGAAATACGCACGCGGTCGAGGTCGCTGTGCTGCAGCCGGCCGATCCGTTCCTCGACATGGCCGGCGAGGATTTGCGGCGCCGCATCTTTCTCACCGAGAGCGAGACCGGGCAGACGCTTTGTTTGCGGCCGGAATTCACCATTCCGGTCTGCCTCGACCACATTGCCAGCCAGGCCGGCACGCCGCGCCGCTATTCCTATCTCGGCGAGGTGTTTCGCCAGCGCCGCGAGGGCGGCAACGAGTTTTTCCAGGCCGGCATCGAGGATCTCGGCGACCGCGACACGGCCGCGGCCGACGCCCGCTCGCTGGCCGATGCGCATGCGCTGCTGTCGCTGGTGCTGCCCGGCCGGGAGCTGGCGGTGACGCTCGGCGACCAGACCATCTTCGAGGCGGTGCTGGCAGCACTTGGCCTGCCGCGCGGCTGGCGCATGCGGCTGGCCCGTGCCTTCGGCTCGGCGCCGATGCTGGAGGCAGCACTTGCCGACCTGGCCAATCCACCGCGCAACAGCCAGCTTGCCGGCCCGGTCGCCGCCCTTGTCCTTGATGGCGATCTCGACGGTCTTTCGGCGCATGTCGCCGGCGGCATGGAAGAGGCTGGCCTGTCGGCAACGGCCGGGCGTTCGCCGTCCGAGATTGCGCGGCGCCTGATCGAGAAGGCCGAACTGCGCAGCGTGCGGCTGTCGAACGAGGCGTTTGCGGCACTAAAGAGTTTCCTGGCGATCGACGTGCCGCTCGACAGCGCCGCCGGGGCGCTCGAAAGCTTTGCGATCGATGCCGGGCTTTCACTGGGGGCTGCGCTGGAGAATTTCGCAGCCCGCGCCGCGGCCATAGAAAGCCTCGGCCTGCCGATGTCTGAAATCAGCTACGACGCCGCCTTCGGCCGGCCGCTCGATTACTACACCGGCCTGGTCTTCGAGATCGCGGCCCAGGATGGCGACCGGCCGCTCGCCGGTGGCGGCCGCTACGACCGGCTGCTGACGCTGCTCGGCGCCAAAACGCCGATCCCCGGCGTCGGTTTTTCCGTCTGGCTCGACCGCATCGAGGCGCTGCGGGAGACGGCGCCATGATCACGCTGGCGATCCCGTCGAAAGGCCGGCTCAAGGAGCAGGCGCTGGAGGTGCTGGCCAAGGCCGGGCTTGCCGTCAGCCTGCCCGGCGACGAGCGCAAATATCGCGCCCGCATCGACGGCCTTGACGGCGTCGAGATAGCATTCCTGTCTGCCTCGGAGATATCAGGCGAAATCGGCCAGGGGTCGGTCGATCTCGGCATCACCGGCGAGGACCTTTTGCGCGAAAACCTCGCCGATTGCGAGGCGCGCGCCGAAATCATCGCCCGCCTCGGTTTCGGCAATGCCGATGTCGTCGTCGCCGTGCCCGACATCTGGCTCGATGTCGACACCATGGCCGACCTCGACGACGTCGCCGCCGATTTCCGCCAGCGCCACGGCCGCCGGCTCAGGATCGCCACCAAATACTGGCGCCTGACCCAGCAGTTCTTTTCGCAAAAGCATGGCATCCAGGTCTACCGCATCGTCGAAAGCCTTGGCGCCACCGAAGGCGCGCCGGCGGCCGGATTGGCCGATATCGTCGTCGACATCACCACGTCAGGCGCGACGCTGCGCGCCAACCATCTCAAGGTGCTGGCCGACGGCGTCATCCTGCGCTCGCAGGCCTGTCTCGTGGCGTCGAGGAAGGCGCGTTCGGCGGCCGACGAGGCGACTTTGCGCGATATTGCGGCAAGGATGGCATCGGTGAACGCAGGCTGACGACCAGCCAATCTCCCCCCTTGAGGGGGAGATGTCGCCGAAGGCGACAGAGGGGGTCGGTACGTCTTGACGCGATTCTCCTAACGGACAGAACAGGCAGGTGCTCCACGCGAGACGACCCCCTCTGGCCTGCCGGCCATCTCCCCCTCAAGGAGGGAGATTGGCAGCTTGGCCGCTGGCACCGACCTGACGCGATTTTCTTGACTTACAGCAATTTTGTTCTTGCTTTGTGCCGGCAGCTATGCTACTAATTTCGCTATGGTGCCAATTGGCCCCGAAGACCCGCCCGCCGAGGCGGGTTTTTTATTTTCGGCCCTTACAGGCGAGTTCCCACCCAGCCCCACCATCGACGGGATTTCCACCACCCCGCCGGGCTGATAGGCTCGGCTGGTCTGCGGAGGACACGGCGATGCCGATCAATCTCGACGAGTTGAAGAATGCCACCAGCCTGCGCGGCAAGCGCGATGGCGGTTCGTTCATTGCGCCGGTCGACGGCACGGCGCATGTCTCGGGCGAGCGCAGTGTGCCGCTGCTCAACCTGACGATCCCGGCGCTGTTTGCCGACACGGTCAGCAAATACGGCACGCTCGATGCCGCCGTCTTCGTCGAGCAGGACAAGCGCTTTACCTGGGACGAACTGTCGGAGACGGTCGATGCGCTCGCCGCCGGTTTCCTGGCGCTCGGCCTCGAGAAAGGCGACCGCGTCGGCATCTGGTCGCCGAACCGCTGGGAATGGCTGGTGACGCAATTCGCCACCGCCCGCATCGGCCTGGTCCTGGTCAACATCAACCCGGCCTACCGGCTGGTCGAGCTGGAATATGCCTTGAACAAGGTCGCTTGCCGAGCGCTGGTCACCGCCGCCACATTCAAGAGCTCCGACTATCTCGGCATGATCGAGACGCTGGCGCCGGAGATCGCCAAGGCCACCCCCGGCAAGCTCGACGCCAACAAACTGCCGGCGCTGAAGACCGTCATCCGCATGGACGAGGAGAATTCTGCGGGCATGTTCAATTTCGCCGACGTGCTGGCGATGGCCGGCCGCGACGAGCATGACAAGCTGGACCGGATTTCAGCGAGGCTGAAACCGGACGACGCCATCAACATCCAGTTCACCAGCGGCACGACAGGTGCGCCCAAGGGCGCGACGCTGACCCACAACAACATCGTCAACAACGGCAATTTCGTCACCTCGGCGATCCGGCTCACCGTCGACGACCTGCTGTGCATCCCGGTGCCGCTCTATCATTGCTTCGGCATGTCGATGGGCACGATGGGCTGCGTCACCAAGGGCGCGACCATGGTTTTCCCCAGCGAGGGGTTCGATGCGGGCGCCACCCTGAAGGCGGTGGCAACGGAACGCTGCACCGCGCTCTATGGCGTGCCGACCATGTTCGTCGGCCTGCTCGATCATCCGGATTTCGCCTCCTTCGATCTCACCAGCCTGCGCACCGGCATCATGGCCGGCTCGCCATGCCCGATCGAGGTGATGAAGAAGGTGGTGTCGCTGATGCATATGGCTGAGGTGACCATCGCCTACGGCATGACCGAGACCAGCCCGGTGTCGTTCCAGAGCAGCGTCGACGATCCCCTGGAAAAGCGCGTCTCGACCGTCGGCCGCGTCCATCCGCATGTCGAGGTCAAGGCCATCGACGCCGAAGGCGCCACCGTCGCGGTCGGCGCGCCGGGCGAGCTGTGCACGCGCGGTTATTCCGTGATGAAGGGCTATTGGGACGACGAGCAGAAGACCCGCGAGGCCATCGACGCCGACGGCTGGATGCACACCGGCGACCTCGCCACCATCGACGCCGAGGGCTATTGCAACATCGTCGGCCGGGTCAAGGACATGGTCATCCGCGGCGGCGAGAACGTCTATCCACGCGAGGTCGAGGAGTTCCTCTATCGCCACCCCAAGGTCAAGGAGGTGCAGGTGTTCGGCATTCCCGACCCGAAATACGGCGAGGAGCTGTGCGCCTGGATCGTGCTGAAGCCCGGCCAGATCACCACCGAGCAGGAGATCAAGGCCTTCTGCGCCGGCCAGATCGCCCATTTCAAGATCCCGCGCTACATCCGCTTCCGCACCGAATTGCCGATGACGGTGACCGGCAAGCCGCAGAAATTCCTGATGCGCCAGGCGATGATCGATGAACTGGGACTGGTGACGCAGAAGACGGCGTGAAAAGGCTTCCGTTTGTGCCTACGCGTGACGGAGGCGTTGTTTGGGCAACATATTTGAGGGGTGTTCCATGCGGATTGGGTTAGGCGTGCTTTTCCTGGCAACTCAGCTGGCAGCCACCGCGGTGCTGGCGCAGACGGCGGCCGAGCGTGAGGCCTGCCAAGCAGATTACCAGAGATTGTGCAAGGGCGTGTTGCCGGGCGGTGGCCGCGTCGTAAAATGCCTGGCCGGTCACATGAGCGAGCTGACGCCCGAATGCAAGAAGGTCGTCAAGGCCAACACGCCCGGCTAGCGCGCGAGCTTCCTGCGGGTGACATGATGTTTCGAGGTGTGCGGGGGCAAGAGGCAGCGCAATCGCGGCGGATTCTTGCGAAGAGGACCCCCACCCCTAACCCCTCCCCACAAGGGGGAGGGGGACTTTCGGTGGCGCCGACCTCGGCAAATTGCCTGCCTTTCGGCGCCAAAGGGAAAGCAAGGGCGCGCGGCAGCGTTCCCTCCCCCTTGTGGGGAGGGTTAGGGTGGGGGTCCTCTTCGCAAGAATGCGTACGCGATTGCGCTGCCCTTGTGGGGAGGGGCTAGGGCTGGGGTACGCTGCGATGGCGTCATGACCTGTCATATGCGATTTCTCTGGATGGTCGCGGTGCGCAACAGTGGTTGCAAATCGCCCTTCCACGGGATTTGCGGGAAGGCAAGAAGGTGACAATGAGTGGTCTCGCAAGATCGGCGATTTCCTACGGCATGCCGTTGGCCGCTCTGGCGATGGCTGTCGCGGTCAGGGGTAGCGGCCTGTCGGTGGACGAAGGGTCGCTGGGCACCAGGATGTTTATCGGCGCGCTGTCGAGCGCGATCATGTTCACCACCATTTTCGTGGTGCTCGACCACGCCGAGGCGGTGGCCCGGCGGGTGGGCGAGCCGTACGGCACGTTGGTGCTGACCATCGCCGTGACGGCAATCGAAGTGTCGATCATCGTTTCCATCATGCTGCACGGCGCGAACAACCCGACGCTTGCACGCGAATCCGTGTTCTCGACGGTGATGATCACCTCCACCGGCGTCGTCGGCATGTGCCTGACGTTTGGCGGCTGGCGACATCGCAAGCAGGCAATCGTCCGCCAAGGGACCAGCGCCTATCTGGCGGTGCTGGTCGCGCTGAGCGTCATGACGCTCATTCTGCCGACCTACACGCGAACCACCGATCCCGGCACGTTCTCGGCGGCGCAACTTGGCTTCGTCAGCGTCCTTTCGGTGCTGCTTTATGCCGGTTTTCTGTTCGCGCAGACTGTCCGCCACCGCGACGATTTCATCGACGGGCAGGCACATGGCGCCACGGTGCGAGCCGACGCTCACGAAGGCGTCGCCGCGGGCGCTGTTCTCCTGCTGATCGGGCTGATCGGTATCGTCATGCTGGCCGAACAGGTCGCGGCAAGCGTCGAGGACGCGCTCGTCGCCTATCAGGTGCCGCAGGCCGACGCCATTGTCGGCGCAATGATCGCCGGGTTGGTTCTGATGCCGGAGGCGATCTCGGCGGTTCGCGCCGCGCTCAACAACGAGCTGCAGCGCGGCCTGAACGTCGCCATGGGCTCGGCCTGCGCGACGATCGGCCTGACAATACCCGGCATAGCCGCCGCCAGCCTGCTGACCGGAAGAGGCCTGACGCTGGGGCTGCCGGCGACTGACATGGTGCTTTTGGTTCTGGCGCTCTTCATCTGCAATGTGAGTTTTAGCACCGAAAGAACGACGTTCTTGACTGGGTTGGTGCATCTGGTGGTGTTTTTTACTTGGGTGTTTTTGATATTTGTGCCGTGAGGGATTGGGGCGAGGTGGCAAACCACTATCGACCGGCTCTCGAACGAGCAGTCATCCGTTTCCGTATCGAGTTGCGAAGTAGGCAAGCCGCAGAAGTTCCCGAGGAGGCGATGGTCGAGAGTTGGTGACGGCAAAGACGGCTTGAGGGCGGGCGCTCCGATTTGTGTCCTTTGCGCCGTGGGCGGACGCTTAGCGTCAAGGCCGCCTTCTGACTGTCAGCTTTCAGCGCTGCGTTGGAACAACAGACGCTGCTGGCCGTCGTGCCAAGCAGCTGCTACACGAGAACCTCGACCACGGCGTGCAAATTCTACCGCGTCGCAGTCCGGCGCCAACTCGCGCCATCCGTCTCGTCTTTAGGAGGAGCGCCATTCCTTCATAGCAGTTGGACCGATATCGGCGAGACGCTCGATCACGTGGTGCTGTCTGAAGGGAAACCGTTCTATCTCATACCGTGCGCTTACCCCAGTAAGTTCGGGAAGCGCGGGATAACCATTATCCACCAGCGCATGCTTGATCCAAACCATACGTTCCCAACCTCTTACCGGCATCAAGATGAAGGCTTGAGGTGGCTCGGTTAACGCCCACTCCCCGCTGGCACGAAATTCCGCTAGGGCGCAAACTCACCTAGTGCCTCAACATCAGGGATGTCCTCTTTCGGGATAAGGACGTTATCGGTGAAATGACTGAAATGCGGCGCGAAGCGGTCATCCACGTATCTTCAGGTTTTGACCCAGGACGGCCTTTCCCCGGTGGTGAGCGGGAAGGGCGCGGTCGTCGAGCGAGTTGTCAGCCGCCTATTTCCGCAGCCCATCAATGTGCAACTTGGGAAGCCGCTGACATCAATTCCTCCGGATTCGGCGCCTTGAAGGTATTGAGGCCATCCTCCAGAACTTCAGTGAAGTTCCAGCGTAGATGCCCGCCCGGTCGATTAGGAACTGACCGACAAGCTGCCCCTGGCCGGAAGCCATCGCCTGCTGATCGGCTCCCGTAATCTCATATCCTTCCTTCTTGTTGAGAAACTCGTACATTGCCATGACGTCCATAGGCTCGGGCAACTCGCCCGGGAGATCGATACGGATCGCCATGACCGTGTCCATCCCGACCTCGCGCAAGCCGAAAGCACGGTGCGAGGCCCGCTCCGGGTCGGACGCGGCGAGAAGATCGGGTGCCGGGTGGTAACGGAAATAGAGCCGTGCCCGCTCTACCGGTGTATTGACGACCGCCAGGCATTCGACGCCTTTCTCACGCAGGGCCGGCTTAAGTTGCGCCATCGCCGCGACATGGCGCCGGCAGAACGGACAGTGCAGGCCTCGGAACAAACCGATCAACAACGGGCTACGGCCTCGAAAATCATCGAGCGCGATCTTGCCTTCGCGGGAGATCGCATCGAGAATAATATTCGGCGCCCGGTCGCCCGGCTGCAGCGGGCGTTCGACATTACTCGTGGACATGGGCAACCTCCTCGCCCCGGATAAGCACACCCAGCCATCCGGAGTTGAGTCCATGCTGGGCGACGCCGGGGCAAAAATTGCTTTCGACCTTTGCCATATTGCCGAGGTCGAGATTACGCGCGTTGCAAGTGCATTATAACACGAAAAAGGCCTCTGCGGGTCGCCCGTTTCGCGAGCTGTCGCGAGCGCTGTGGCAAAACAGTGTAATCGTCTCATCCGTGCCATGGGACGACACAGCTGCGGGACCGATTGGATCTTCACATGCTTGCGGTGTTCAAGTCTTGAAACTTGGGCGGCTTCGATGTGCCCGGACGTCAAATGCCGACCGCACAGATCGCAGATCTCTGCCCTCAGCGGAACCGACCCGCCATGCAGCCGGTTAATCGGCATGAAGCCACCACCAATCCAAGGCCGTATCATGAGCATTCTGCAAACCACGAAGAAAGCCGTCGAGCAGGTCACCGGCGTCGCCAGGCCGGGCCGGCGAGAGGTCGCCGACCTCCTGAGGTCGCGCAAACCGAATGAATTTCGCTTCAGCGATGATGGCCTGGTGCCCAACCATCCATGCTGGCCGCTTGTCGTCTATCGCGGCGCTGTGAAGCTGCCCGAGGAATTCGATCCGGCGGCCGTCATGGAGGCGCTTTTCGAGGCAAATGGCTGGGGCGATAGCTGGCGCAACGGCATCTACGACTACGTCCACTACCATTCGCGGATACACGAGGTGCTGGGCGTTGCGCGCGGCACGGCCAAGGTCCGCTTTGGCGGCAGCAAGGGGCGAACGCTGCCGCTGAAGGCCGGCGACGTCGCGGTGCTTCCGGCCGGCACCGGGCACCAGCGTCTTTCCGCATCCGACGATTTTCTGGTTGTCGGCGCCTATCCTCCATCCGGCACCTATGACCTGTGTACGACCGCCGCCGACCATGCCAAGGCGGTCGTCACGATCCCCAGGGTCGGCCGTCCGCGCAAGGACCCTGTCTATGGAAGCAACGGCCCGTTGCTCGCAGCCTGGGAAAAGGATTGAAGCCGTTTTCTTGCAGGTTGGCTTCGGGGCTAAAACCGGATCCTTGACCCGCCGCTCAAGCCGCCAGCACCGCCGCGTCCAGCCCGCGAATGATCTTCGCCAGTTCGACGCATTCGTCGTGGCGCACCTTGTTGCGCCGCCAGGCGAGGCAGATCGTGCGTTGCGGCATCGGTTCCTGGAACGGCACGATCTTCAAATCGGGGATAGTGCTGGCCGGCCCTGCCGCCATTTCCGGGATGAGCGTGACGCCGAGCCCGTGCGCCACCATCTGTAAGAGCGTCGTCAGGCTGGTCGCGCCATAGCTTGCCATCGCCACCGGCCGCACGTTGCCGCAGACGGCGAGCGCCTGTTCGCGCAGGCAATGGCCTTCCTCCAGCAGCATCAGCCGCTCCAGCGCCGGGCTCTCCGGTGGCACCGGCGGCGAGGCGAAGGCGGGATCGCCGGCCGGCACGGCCAGGAAGAACCGGTCGGAGAAAAGTTCCTCGGTAACCAGGCCCGGGTAATCGAGAGGCAGCGCCGCGACGAAGGCGTCGAGCTTACCCGAACTGGTGTCCTCGACCAGCGAGGCGGTCACCGCTTCGCGCAGTTCCAGCTGCAAGGCCGGGAAATGCCGTTTCAGCTCCGGCAGCACATGCGGCAAGAGATAGGGCGCCACCGTCGGGATGATGCCGAGCCGGAAGCGGCCTTCCAGCGCCGGGCGGCCGCGCCGGGCCGTCGCCTCGACGTCGCGGACGTCGGCAAGAATACGCTCGATGCGCGGCAGCAGGGCCACGGCCTCGTCGGTCATCCGCACCACCTTGCCGCCGCGCTCGAACAGACGGCAATTCAGCCGCAGCTCCATCTCGGCGATCTGCGAAGACAGCGCCGGCTGGCTGACGCCGGCGAGTTTTGCGGCACGGCCGAAATGCAGCGTCTGCGCCAGCGCCTCGAAATAATGCATCTGCCGGACGGTCAAACCGATCATAAGGAAAACCTATCAGAATAAACAGCAAAGGCAATTTGTCTTTATCGGCTGGGCGGGCTAGTCTGGAACCATTCCAGGATGGCGCGGCCGCCGGCCCTGCCCGGAAAATCAACAAAATCCCGAAAAATCAACAAATCGGAGGCAAAGATGGACGCGAAAACCGACGACAACAGCGCCGGCAAATGCCCGGTCCCACATGGATCGGCCAGGAGGAGCAACCGTGACTGGTGGCCGAACCAGCTTGACCTTGGTGTCCTCCATCAGCAGTCCAGCCTGTCGGACCCGATGGACGAGGACTTCGACTACGCCAAGGAATTCAAGAGCCTCGATCTCGATGCGGTGATCAGGGATCTGCACCAGGTGATGACCGATTCGCAGGATTGGTGGCCGGCCGATTTCGGCCATTACGGCCCGCTCTTCATCCGCATGGCCTGGCACAGCGCCGGTACCTATCGCATCGGCGACGGCCGTGGCGGCGCCGGCGCCGGCCAGCAGCGTTTCGCGCCGCTCAACAGCTGGCCAGACAACGCCAATCTCGACAAGGCGCGCCGGCTGCTGTGGCCGGTCAAGCAGAAATACGGCAGGAAGATCTCCTGGGCCGACCTGTTGATCCTCACCGGCAACGTCGCGCTGGAATCGATGGGCTTCAAGACCTTCGGCTTCGCCGGCGGTCGCGCCGATGTCTGGGAGCCGGAGCAGGACGTCGACTGGGGATCGGAAACCAAGTGGCTCGCCGACGAGCGCTATTCCGGCGACCGCGAACTTCAGGGCCATCTCGGCGCCGTGCAGATGGGGCTGATCTACGTCAACCCGGAAGGCCCGAACGGCACGCCCGATCCATTGGCCGCGGCGCGCGACATCCGCGAGACCTTCGCTCGCATGGCCATGAACGATGAGGAAACCGTGGCGCTCATCGCCGGCGGCCATACCTTCGGCAAGACCCATGGCGCCGGCGATGCATCGCTCGTCGGCCCGGAGCCGGAAGGCGCCGGCATCGAGGCGCAGGGCCTCGGCTGGTCGAGCAGGCATGCCACCGGCATTGCCGGCGACGCCATCACCTCGGGCCTCGAGGTGACCTGGACCACGACGCCGACCAAATGGAGCAACAACTTCTTCGACAATCTGTTCGGCTTCGAATGGGAGCTGACCAAGAGCCCGGCCGGCGCCCATCAGTGGACGCCGAAGGGTGGCGCCGGTGGAGGCACCGTGCCGGACGCGCACGATCCCTCGAAGCGCCGCGCGCCGGCGATGCTGACCACCGACCTCGCGCTACGCGTCGACCCGGCCTACGAGAAGATTTCGCGGCGCTTCCATCAGAATCCTGATCAGTTCGCCGATGCCTTCGCCCGCGCCTGGTTCAAGCTGACGCATCGCGACATGGGTCCGGCCGTCCGCTATCTCGGCCCGCTCGTGCCGAAGGAAGAGCTGATCTGGCAGGACCCGATACCGGCAATCGACCACGAGCTGGTCAGCGAGCAGGACATCGCCTCGCTGAAGGCGAAGATCCTGGCCTCCGGCCTCTCCGTTTCAGAACTGGTTTCGACCGCCTGGGCCTCGGCCTCGACTTTCCGCGGCTCCGACAAGCGCGGCGGCGCCAACGGCGCACGCATCCGCCTGGCGCCGCAGAAGGATTGGGAGGTCAACCAGCCGGCGCAACTGGCCAAGGTGCTCGAGACACTCGAAGGCATCCAGAAGGGCTTCAATAACTCGCAGTCCGGCGGCAAGAAGGTCTCGCTTGCCGACCTGATCGTGCTTGGCGGCGTCGCCGCGATCGAGAAGGCGGCGAAAGACGGCGGCCATGACGTGGGGGTGCCGTTCACGCCAGGCCGCATGGACGCCTCGCAGGACCAGACGGATGTCCAGTCCTTCGCCGCGCTCGAGCCGAAAGTCGATGGCTTCCGCAATTATGTCAGGGGCAAGCCGCCGCTGTCGGTCGAAGCGATGCTGGTCGACCGGGCGCAGCTGCTGACCTTGACGGCGCCGGAGATGACGGTGCTCGTCGGCGGGTTGCGGGTGCTCGGCGCCAACACCGGTCAGTCGAAGCACGGGGTGTTCACCGACAGGCCGGGCACGTTGACCAACGATTTCTTCGTCAACCTGCTCTCCATGAACACGATCTGGGATCCGGCCGCCGGTTCCGATGAAGTCTACGAAGCGCGCGACCGCAAGACCAGGGCAGTCAAGTGGACCGGCACCCGCGCCGACCTGATCTTCGGCTCGCACGCGCAACTGCGGGCGCTGGCCGAGGTCTACGGCTCGGCCGACGCCGGGCGGAAGTTCGTCAGGGATTTCGTCGCCGCCTGGACCAAGGTGATGAACGCCGACCGTTTCGACCTCGCGGCCTGATCCGGGCATACGAATTCTCGACGCAACAAAAAGGCGCGGGCCTTGACCCGCGCCTTTTCGATGAAGCCTTCGAAAAATCAGTCCTTCTCGAAGATACCGGCCTTGGCGACCACACCGGCGATGGCGCCGCCGATCAGCGGCGCGACGATGAACAGCCAGAGCTGGCTGATCGCCGCAGTTCCCGAAAACAGCGCCGGTCCGATCGAACGGGCCGGGTTGAGCGATGTGCCGGTCACCGGAATGATGGCGAAGTGCAGTCCGGCCAGCGTCAGGCCGATGACCAGACCGGCGAAGGCCGTCGTGTGCTTGGCGTTGGTGACGCCGAGGATCACCGTGACGAAGGTGAAGGTGCCGATCAGCTCCCACAGGAAGGCCGAGCTGACGCCCCATTTCGTCACGTCCCAGCCATTGGCGCCGAAGCCGCCGGTGTGGCCGCCGACCTGTCCGGAGACGATGATCCACAGCGCCAGCGACGCGATGATGGCGCCGATGACCTGCGCGATCCAGTAGGGAATGACATCCCTGGCCGGCATCCGCCCGGCGAGGAACACACCGAGCGTCACCGCCGGATTGAGGTGCGCGCCCGAAATCGGGCCGATCGCGTAAGCGGCCGCTATCAGGCCGATGCCGAACGCCAGACCGATACCTTCCTGGCCGAGCGGTAGCGCGCCGCCGAAGCCGCCCGTCACCACCGAAGCCGTGCCGATGAACACCAATAGAAACGTGCCTAGAACTTCCGCCAGATAAGTTTTCATTGCCCTCTCCTCGTATCGACCCGCGGCTCCGCTTTTTCTGCGACGCGAATCACCGCGCAAAGAGTATTCGCAACCGGAAAACTTGCAAAGCAGAGCAGTTTCGCAAGCCGCTATGCTTGTGAGCGCCGGACACGCACATTAGAAACGTGTAATATATTGATCGAATTGTTCGTTACGCATGCCGGCGCCCGCCTGGTGGCCGCGGCTCGCGATGCACCAACCCACATTCGTCACCCGTCGGCATGGATCGTCTCGCCGTCGGCGAAACAGAACTGTTTCAATCGGGGCACGAAAAGCTCTAAGAGCAGGGCCGGAATTAATTTACTGAGTAATGGAAGACGACAATGAGACTGGGCGGGCGGCTGGCGGCAGCCATTGAAGTGCTTGACGACATTGGCCGGCGCCACCGGCCGGTGGCCGATGCGCTGAAGGACTGGGGCCTGTCGCACCGCTTCGCCGGCGGCGGCGACCGCGCCGCGATCGGCAACATCGTCTACGACGCGCTGCGCCGCAAGCGCTCGGCCGGCTGGCTGCTCGGCGAAGACACGCCGCGCGCCATCGGCTTCGGCGCGCTGCTGCTCGAATGGGGCCAGACGGCGCAGTCGCTGAACGAGGCGCTCGAAGGCGACAAGTTCGCGCCGCCGCTGCTTACCGCCGACGAATTGAAAACGCTCGGCGGTCGCCGGCTCGCCGATGCGCGGCCGGCCGTCAGGGCAGACATCCCCGACTGGTGCATGCCGCTGTTCGAACGGGCGTTCGGCACGGCCTGGGTGGAAGAGGGTGCCGCGCTGGCGACGCGCCCGCCGCTCGACCTCAGGGTCAACACGCTAAAGGCCGATCGCGGCAAGGTGCTGGCGGAACTGGCGGAGACGGGCGCCAAGCCTGCCCGGATCGCGCCGCACGGCATCCGCATCCCGCCGATCGAGGGCGATGGCAGGCACCCGAACGTGCAGGCCGAACCGGCCTTCCAGAAAGGCTGGTTCGAGGTTCAGGACGAGGGTTCGCAGATTGCGGCCGAACTGGCCGGCGCCGAGCCTGGAATGCAGGTGCTCGACTTCTGCGCCGGCGCCGGCGGCAAGACGCTGGTGCTGTCCGCGGCGATGGACAATCGCGGCCAGATATTCGCCCACGATGCCGAGAAGGCACGGCTGGCGCCGATCTTCGATCGCATCCGCCGTTCGGAAAACCGCAATGTGCAGGTCGTCACAAGGCCGGCCGAGCTGGCGCCGCTCGGCAAGCACATGGATATCGTCCTGATCGATGCGCCCTGCACCGGCAGCGGCACCTGGCGGCGCCGGCCGGATGCTAAATGGCGGCTGACGCAAAGACAGCTCGACGCCCGCAAGGGCGAGCAGGAGACGATCCTCGATGCCGCCAGGGACTTCGTCAAACCCGGCGGCCTGCTGGTCTACATCACCTGTTCGGTGTTCGACGAGGAGAATGGCGACCAGGTTTCGGCCTTCCGGGGCCGCCATCCCGGTTTTGTCCCGCTCGATCACCGCCAGCTTTGGGACAGCCGTTTTGCGAGCCACGAAGCGGCAATGCGCATTGGCGCTGCGGGCGGCATTTCGCTGTCGCCATTGCTGAGCGGCACCGACGGCTTTTACTTCTGCGCGCTGCGGCGGGCCGGCTGAATCGTTGCCATCGATACAGGGCTAAGCCGAATGCTGCAGTGCAGCATTTGCGATTGCCTGCCGCCCACCCCTCTGCGATAAATGCCTTTGCAATAAGATTTGCCGAGAAACGAAGGGCGACGGCCATGGCAGCAAAGATCGTTCCTGCTCCCGATTATGAGGACCGCGTCAGGACGTCCTTCGCGCGCCAGAACGCGATGATGACGATTGGCGCCGAGCTGACGCTGGTGACGCCCGGCATCATCGAGATCGAAATGCCCTATTCTGCGGCGCTGACGCAGCAGCACGGCTTTCTCCATGCCGGCGTCATTTCGACGGCTCTCGACTCGGCCTGCGGCTATGCGGCATTCTCGCTGATGCCGGAAAATTCCGGCGTGCTGACCATCGAGTTCAAGGTCAATCTGCTGGCGCCCGGCAGGGGCGAGCGCTTCCTGTTCCGCGGCTCGGTGACCAAGCCCGGCCGCACCATCATCGTCGCCGACGGACAAGCCTATGCGTTCGCCGTCGACGGCGAGGCCAAGCTGATCGCCACGATGACCGGAACGATGATGACAGTGCTCGGCCGCGACGGCATCGAGGGCTGAGGAGCGGGCAGGGGAGGATGGACGATCATGGCCGGCAAGACACCTGGTGAGCTCACCCCGATCTCCGGCAAGTCCGTTCTCTTCGTCATGGCGGCCGAGGCCGAATACGGTCCACACCTGCAGCGGCTGTTCACGCCGCTGCTGACCGGCGTCGGGCCGGTCGAGGCCGGCGTCGGACTCAGCGCCGAACTATCCCGGCTGCATGCCGGGATGGCGCTGCCCGATCTCGTCGTGTCGCTCGGGTCGGCGGGCAGCCGGACGCTGGAGCAGACGGAAATCTACCAGGCCGTTTCGGTTGGCTACCGCGACATGGACGCCTCGCCCCTGGGGTTCGAGAAGGGCGCCACCCCGTTCCTCGACCTGCCTGTCAGCGTGCCGCTGCCGTTCAGGATACCAGGCGTCAGACAGGCGACGCTGTCGACCGGGGCGGCAATCGTCACCGGCGCCGCCTACGACGCGATCGCCGCCGACATGGTCGATATGGAGACCTTCGCCTGCCTGCGCGCCTGCCAGCTGTTCGACGTTCCGCTTATCGGCCTGCGCGGCATTTCTGACGGCGCGGCCGATCTGAGACACGTTGGCGACTGGACCGAATATCTGCACGTCATCGACGAGAAGCTGGCCGCGGCGGTGCAACTGCTGGAACAGGCGATCGCCTCAGGCGCGATCGACTTCAAGCTTGTTGGGGCGGCAGGTTCTTAGCGTTGCCGAACAGCACGCCGATCATCCTGAAGCGAACGGCGTTGTCGCGATTGATGTAAGTGACTGACCCGGGCTCGTGATCGAGGGTCCAGCGTCCGGTCGCGCCGGTGTCCCAGTCGGCGACATAACCGTCATCGAGCATCCGCCAGCGCCCGCGTCGCGCCTCGCCATCGTCGAGCAGCATGTGCGCGGCACCCCCGCTTTCAAAATAGACGTAAGCCTCCTTGCCGTTTCGTTCCAACACATGGGTCATGCCCGGAATGAGCATTGCAAGGGCTTCCTTCTGAAGTGCTGCCATGATTTCCTCCTGAATTGAAGTCGCCGATTGCCTTGACCGGCATCGCCACTTAGAGTGAACTAGTAGTCAAGATGCTTGACTATGTATCGGGCGAGAAGAATTTGGTCAAGGGCCTTGACGAAAAACCTGAAGCGCTGCCGGATCACATAGGTTGGCGGCTGTGGCAGGCGAGCCGCGCCTGGCAGACCGAGTTCGCCGCTGCGATGCGCGCTGCCGGCCATCACTGGTTCACCGAAGCGCGTGCCGGCCTGCTTGGACATATCCCGCGCGGCGGCATGCGCCAGTCGGCGCTGATCGAGCGCTCGGCGATCTCAAAGCAGGCGATTCAGCAATTGCTCGATGGCCTGGAGACGGAAGGTGTGTTGCACCGTCTGCCCGATCCGCAAGACGGTCGCGGCAAGCTTGTGCGCTACACCCGCAAGGGCCTGAACGCCCTGCGCGATGGCGACCGCATCAAGCTGCAGATCGAACGGAGCTATGTTGCCCGCCTTGGTCACGAGCGTTTCGCGGCGCTGATGGGCGCCTTGCGGTCACTCGATACAACGCAAACTGATGCATTGGACAAAGCCTCTGGCGTTCAGGACAACACACCGGAATCGAAGTGAAAGCGCGACCTCACAACCCATTGCGCCGACTCGTTTCTTTCTCTAAACGCTCGCCATGAAAACAGCCAATCATCCCGACACCGTCCTGATTGTCGATTTCGGCAGCCAGTTCACCCAGCTGATTGCCCGCCGCATCCGCGAGGCCGGCGTCTTTTCCGAGATCGTGCCCTTCCAGTCGGCCGAGGCGGCGTTCAAGCGCATCGATCCGAAGGCGGTGATCCTGTCCGGAGGCCCGGCCTCGACCGGCGACATCGGCAGCCCGCGCGCGCCGCAGATCGTCTTCGATGCCGGCGTGCCGGTGCTCGGCATCTGCTATGGCCAGATGGCGATGTGCGTGCAGATGGGCGGCGTCGCCGAAAGCTCCGATCATCGCGAATTCGGCCGCGCCTTCGTCGAGATCGCCAAGGACAGCCCGTTGTTCGAGGGCCTGTGGGCGCCCGGCCAGCGCCACCAGGTGTGGATGAGCCATGGCGATCGCGTCATCTCCCTGCCCAAGGGGTTCGAGGTGCTCGGAAAATCGGAGGGCTCGCCCTTCGCCATCTTCGGCAATGTCGAGCGCAAAATGTACGGCCTCATGTTCCACCCCGAAGTGGTGCATACGCCGGACGGCGCCAGGCTGCTCCGCAACTTCGTCCACAACATCGCCGGCATCGAAGGCGATTGGACGATGCGCGCCTACCGCGAGCACGCGGTCGAGACGATCCGCAAACAGGTCGGCAAGGGCAAGGTGATCTGCGCGCTGTCGGGCGGCGTCGATTCCTCGGTCGCGGCCTTGCTGATCCACGAGGCGGTCGGCGACCAGCTCACCTGCATCCTTGTCGACCACGGTCTGATGCGCAAGGACGAGGCATCAGGCGTGGTGGAGATGTTTCGCCAGCATTACAATCTGCCGCTGATCCTGGTCGACGCTTCGGACCGTTTCATCGGCGCGCTCGAGGGCGAGTCGGACCCCGAGAAGAAGCGCAAGACCATCGGGCGGCTGTTCATCGAAGTGTTCGAGGAGGAGGCCGAGAAGCTCGGCGGCGCCGATTTCCTGGCACAAGGCACCCTCTATCCCGACGTCATCGAAAGCGTCTCTTTCAGCGGCGGCCCGTCGGTGACCATCAAGTCGCATCACAATGTCGGCGGCTTGCCCGAACGCATGAACATGCAGCTGGTCGAGCCGCTGCGCGAATTGTTCAAGGACGAGGTGAGGGCGCTCGGCAAGGAGCTCGGCCTGCCCGACAGCTTCATTGGCCGGCATCCGTTCCCCGGTCCCGGTCTCGCCATCCGCTGTCCGGGCGGCATCACCCGCGAAAAGCTGGAGATCCTGCGCGAGGCCGACGCCATCTATCTCGACGAGATCCGCAAGGCCGGACTCTACGACGCCATCTGGCAGGCCTTCGCCGTGCTGCTGCCGGTGCAGACCGTCGGCGTGATGGGCGACGGCCGCACCTACGAGTTCGTCTGCGCGCTGCGCGCCGTCACCTCGGTCGACGGCATGACGGCAGACTTCTACCATTACGACATGGCATTCCTGGGAGCAGCCGCCACCCGCATCATCAACGAGGTACGCGGCATCAACCGCGTCGTCTACGACGTGACGAGCAAACCGCCAGGCACCATCGAGTGGGAGTGACGAGGAGTAGTGCGGAGTAGAAGAGGATAGAGCAGCACGTTTAAGGCGATGTTGGCTCGGCGATAATAGTCAATAGTCCCAGCCCCCGGCCACCCGGCGACGGCATAGACGAAGCATCTGGCCGATCGGCGAATGTCTGGAACGAACGTCCCACAGAGAAGGGTGGAGCAGCCTAGCCTTGCTGGGTTTGACACCCGGGGTCCGCGGCAACTGCCACCGGCGAGGCGTTGCATCTGCCGGCCACGTATCCTTTCGCTGGGTTCATCCGTCTTAGCTGTTCATGGGCACGGTCATCCTTAACATCGCCCTCCTGGACGAATTGGAGCGTGACAAATGAACAGCAAGCAGAGCCTAGCGAACAAGATACACTACGAAACGCTCGCGGAGGCTTTTCGCAGCGGTCGAGAATCGCCACAGGAAGCATCCGAGTGGTCCGTTTTGACGGCAGAACCGGGCGGCGTCGATTACGTCGAGACGAACGTCGGCGACAAGACCGCGCTGTGGGTTCAGCCAAAAACGGCGGCCAAAGACCGGGTCATGCTTTACCTGCACGGCGGTGGCTATGTCGGCGGATCGATCTGGACCCATCGCAAGATGGTCGGACACCTTGCTAAGGCGATCGGCTGTTACGCTCTGCTCGCTACGTACGACTACGTTTTCCAGAGCAAGTTTCCGCGCCAAATCGAGCAGGCCGTGACCGCGTTCGAATGGCTCGCCGAGCAGGGTGTCGCGCCGAAGCACACCATAGCTGCAGGCGATTCCGCTGGTGCTGGCCTGATCGTTGCGGCGGCGATGAAACTCCGCGATGCGGGACGGCCGCTGCCGGCCGCGATCCTCAGCATCTCTGGCTGGTATGATCTGTCGGCGAGCGGGCACTCCTACGAAAGCAACCGCGAGAAGGACGCCTTCTTCCAGAAGGCGGTCGTGGATATGCTGGTATCGCAAGTCCTTGCGGGGACCGATCCCCGGCATCCACTCGCCAGCCCGATCTTTGCCGATCTGAAGGGCCTGCCGCCGATCTATCTGCAAGTGGGTGGAGACGAAACCCTGCTCGACGACAGCCGAGCGCTCGCCGACCGCGCGAAAGCCGCCGGCGTCGAGATGCGCTTAGACGTATTTCCGGGGATGCTGCACTCGTTCCAGATGATGGCCGGCCGCGCTCCCGAAGCCGACGACGCGATCGCGCGGTTGGCACAATGGGTTCGCCCCAAGCTTGGTCTGGCCGCAACCGCAGCAACACGCGCTGAAGGTCAGGAGGTCGCATGACTGGCAAATTGAAACCAAGATGTGGCAGCTGAAGGACATGCCCAAGCGACCGACCGGCCTGTTCGATGCGCGATATCGCGCCTTCCTCGAGACGGTGTCAGGCGTCCGCGCCCAACTGCATCGCTACTGCGCCCGCATGACGGGCTCACGCCTCGACGGTGAGGATCTCGTGCAGGAGACGCTGTTCGAGGCCTACACGAAGATTAAGACCCTCGATGATCCCCGCAGGCTAAAACCCTGGTTGTTTCGCATCGCTCACAATCGCTGCATCGACTTTCTGAGGCGACGCGATGTGCGCGAGCGCGCGGAGCACGGCTATTCGGACGACATCGGCGTTGTCTCTGCAGAGCCGGCAGCGACCGATGCACGCCGCGCCATCGAACGGCTGGTTGGCCGCTTGCCGCCCAAGGAGCGCGCCTGCATCCTCTTGAAGGACGTGTTCGACTATTCGCTGGAAGAGACCGCAGAACTCGTGGACTCTACGGTTGGGGGCGTCAAAGCCGCGCTCTCCCGCGGACGGGCGAAGCTCGCCGACTTGCCCGCTGAACCTGCCGGTGAACCGAACCGTCCGCTTGATCCCGACACCGCGCGGCTCTTGCAGCGCTATGTTGACCTCTTCAACCGCCATGACTGGGATGGCGTGCGGAGCCTGACCAGCGCCGATGCTCGGTTGCGGGTCGCCGACTGCTTCGACGGCCTGGTCAGAAGTTCTCCCTATTTCGTCGAATACGAGCGAAACCCGGAGACGTGGACCATGGAGTTGGGGGCGATCGACGGAGAGCCTGTCCTGATCGTGCTCTTCCAGCGAGGCGACCGGTGGCAGGTCGCGTGGCCGGTTCGTGTCCATGTCGCCGGTCGCGTCATCGATCGCATCGAAGATTATTATGCCTGTCCATGGATGTTGGAAAACGCCGCGGAATCCGACCTGAAACTCATGACTGGGCCGGCCGTTTTGGGAAGAGCATAAGGCGACGATTTCTCACTCTGGCTTGGCCGAGTCACGATGGTGAATTCTCAACGAAAAATCGTGGCGTGCCTCGGGTCGAGCAGCACGGCGGGCAAGGGCCAGGCATTCGATTGGATGGCGGAGCTCCGCCGGCGGCCGGGCAACGGGCAATTTGAGTTCCGGAATTTTGGTGTCGGCGGCGACTTGGCCTACAACGCGCTGCAGCGCTTGCCGGATGTGCTCGCCTGTCGTCCCGACAAGGTCATCGTCTGGGTCGGCGGGAATGATGTTCTCACGCTCGTGTCACGCAAAGTGCGGCGGTTCTTTACGTTTTGGAAGCGTCTGCCCCGCACGCCTTCGCCCGATTGGTTCCACGAGAATCTGGCCGAGATAGCACGCAGGCTGAGGCGCGAGACGGCGGCGGAGATCGGCCTTTGCTCGCTCCCTCCGATAGAAGAAGCGCCGGATTCGGACGACCCGTTCCAGAGCGAGCTCAACCGGCGGATCAAGGAATATTCTGCGATCGTGGCGGCCATCGCGCACGAGGAACGCTGCGGCTATGTCCCGCTCCATGAGGCGCTCACCGAGGCGGCTCGCGCCTCGCCTGGCCGGCCTACACGGCGTTCAACTTTCTTCCATTCTATCGCGATGCTTTTCGCGTACTGGTGCTGCGGCAGCGTCCGGATGATGTCGCCCGCGTAAATGGCTGGCTATTTCACACCGACGGCGTGCACTTGAACAGCCGGGCAGGGCTGATCGTGGCGGATCGCCTACAGAAATTCGTTCAGGCCTGAACCCTGAGCGGCAAGGCTGTATCCGATTTGCGCACCTATCTGAATGTCTTATGGCGCAGGCTGGCGGCCGGTTTATCGACCTAGCAACATCGCCACGCGCGATGCCAAAAGTTTAACGACGAACCCTAGAGGATAACCCCGGTGGCTCGGCACGTCGTCAGGAATGACATCGCTGTCCGACTTGAACTTCGTGCAAATCCGCAGCTGCAGTGGCGGGAGTTCTCCGTGAAACCGCGCTCTGTATACCGAGACCCAATGTGGACCTCTATCGAAGTTCATTAACATCGCTGAATTGCAGCACATGGCGATGACCCTATTCGTGGCTGAAGTTTCCTTAAGCTTGTAACCCCTCAGCAATTCGGCCCCCTTGGAGCACTCGATGCGGTCCTTTCGATAGAGGATGTATGCGGTGCCGCCATCGGGATCGCGTATAGCGCCAGCACCTGGCAAAGCTTCGATCTGATCAGCTCCCTTCCGGCAGTCGTCGCAGTAGCAGGCACTGCTCACGATCGGCCTGCCAAAGGCTTTGAGTTCGACGCCACCGCAAGAGCAAGTTGCGGTCATGATAGGTGAGTGCGTCATCTGCTGGTGATCATCATGCGATTGCCCTCGCTGTCCCGAAATTCCGCGATCGCGCGCCCCGGTTGCCATGGCGCGGGGCGCGGTTCTGCTATGATCTCGGCGCCTCGCGATTTGAGTCTCTGAACGGTGACTTCGATTTCGTTGTCAACCAGCACGAGGACGGGCCCCTCAGATGGTGTTTCGTCCTTGCGCCTTAGGAAGTGGAGGGTGGTTTCGGCCCCTGGAAATCCGAGTTCGATCCATCGCCAGCCATCATTGCTCATGGGCTGATCGGCGACGATGCGGCAATTCAGGTGATCGATGTAGAACGCCTTGGCGCGTTCCTGGTCGAACACTGGAAGCTCCGCGAACTGGATGTGCATTGTCGATCTCTCCCCGTTGCATCTCGGTCCAAATCAAACTAGACGGTCCAGTACCCATGAGTCAATCGGCAGCGGACACGCCAGGAGCATGACCACGACGCGTTCAGCAGGTGCTACAGAAGAACTCGAACCGCACGGACGGTCGGCGAAAAAGCGCCGGGCCATCCTCGATGCGGCTACAGAGGTGTTTCTGCAAAAGGGCTATCTGGCCACCAACATGGACGAGATCGCGGCGCTTGCGGCGGTGTCGAAACAGACCGTCTACAAGAATTTTCCGAGCAAGGAGACGCTGTTCGTAGAGATCGTGAGCAGCGTGACCAATCGAGCCAGCGATAGGGTCCACAGTAAAATGCCCGAACTCGCCGAGGGCGAAGATATTGCCGATTATCTTCAGCGCTATGCTTACCGACAGCTTGCCACCGTGCTCACGCCGCGCGTCATGCAGCTGCGCCGTCTGGTGATCGGCGAGGTCGGCCGCTTCCCGGAACTGGCAAAGGCACTCTTCGATGGCGGACCCGGGCGCGCAATTGCGGCGATGGCAGTGTTGTTCGAGCGTTTGGCTGATCACGGCCTGCTTGCGATCGATGATCCGGCCGTCGCCGCTTCCCAGTTCAATTGGTTGATTATGGGCGAGCCATTGAACAGGGCCATGCTGTTGGGTGACGAGTCGATTCCGAAACCGGCGAAGCTTCGACGGCACGCCGCGGCCGGCGTACGGGTGTTCCTTGCGTCATACGGCAAGTGAGGCACGCCACGGCGACGAGCGAATGCCGGGCGCAACCGTGCGGACCGCTCGGCCGTGTTTGACGGTCCTTTTTTTGGTCCCCAGTGGGTCGCGGCTTGTTGCGGCGCGGCTGTCGAAAATAGACCGATTGTTGTCGATAGTCGCCGAAACCGAGCCGATCCCGAATCGCCGAAATTCCCTTTTGAAATCAAGAGCGCAGATTTCTGACGGATCGCAGAGTCGGTTCTTTAGGGCGTGCAGAAAAGTTTGTGCTGCCGCGTCAACGCGTTACGATGGCTCAAAACGATCGAGTGGGAGTGAGGGGAGCGTAGTTTCGGATACTGCGGGAAACTGTGTCGTAGTGTAGGCGGCTCACACATCTCGATAGATACCGAGTAATGTCCGCTTGTGGTGCCGTTCACGCTTTTGGATTGGTCAGGGCTGGGCGTGCCATCACCTGCTCTCATCGAAGTAGGCATGATGATGCCCCGGGGACTGCAATCAAGGCCCTGAATTCAATGCATTTCCCTTTCGATAGACATCTCGATCCCCACTGCGTCCCTTATTGAAAAGGCAGCCGCAGCCTCATGGTGTGTGCCCACACAATCTTCATTCGAGCTTGGTCGGTATGGACCGCGAAAGATGCGGGGCTACATCCCTTGACCAATCTCATGCTATTCCCTATATAATCGAGTATGTACTCACTCAATGTCGTTGGACGGAAATATGGCGCGTCCCCTCAGTGAAGAAAAGCGACAGGCACTGCTCGATGCAGCGGCCAAGTTCGTCGCCAGCCTGGGCACAGGCGCGTCCACGGCCAAGATCGCAAAGGCTGCTGGCGTGTCTGAGGGAACGCTGTTCACTTACTTTCCGACCAAGGACGATCTGCTCAACCAGCTCTTTCTCGAGATCGAGGCCGACTTGGTAGAGATGATGCTGGCGCCATATCTGGCGGATGCCTCCCCCAAAGACCGACTATTCGCGGTCTGGAACCGTCTGATTGACTGGGGACTGGCTCACGCCACGGCGCGCAAGGCCCTTCGTCAGTTGAAAGTGTCGGATCGCGTGACAGCGGAAAGCCGGAACCGGTGTCACGCCATCCAGCGGGATGCGCGGACGATGGTGGAGGAGTGTCTCGCCGGCCATGCCGCGCCTGACAGGATCGCCTTCTACATCGATACCATTCTCTTCGACTTGGCCGACATCAGCATCAACGCGGTCACAGCCAAACCTCAGGAAAGTGACGCCATCCGGCAGGCCGGGTTCGACCTGTTCTGGAAGGGGTCTGCCGCCTGAGTTCTAGCCCATAAATGAGTATGTAGTCACTCATACATAAGGATCGAAAATGTCGAATTGCAAGGGTTTCACCGAAGCTAACGTTCCCAAGCAGACGGGAAAAAGCTTCATCGTCACAGGCGCCAACGCCGGCGTCGGGTTCGAAATCGCGCGGGTGCTTGCCGCCAGGGGCGCGCGCGTCCTGCTTGGCTGCCGCGAGCAGACCAGGGCGCAGGACGCCATCGCGCGGATCAAGCGGATCACGCCGAATGCCGATCTCGTCTGGTTGCCGCTCGACCTCGGTGACCTGGACAGCGTTCGCACCGCAGCCGAGATCGCGGCGAAGGAGCCACGGATCGATGCGCTCATCAACAATGCCGCGATCATGAATCCGCCGCTGACGCGCACGAAGCAGGGGTTCGAATCGCAGTTCGGCGTCAATCATCTCGGCGTGTTCGCGCTCACCTCGCTGCTCCTGCCCAAACTGGCGGAGACGCCGGGATCGCGGGTGGTCGTGACCTCGAGCATCGCGCATCTGAAGGCCAAGATCGACTGGGACGACCTCAACGCCGACAAGAGCTACATCAAGACCGATCGCTACGGCGGCAGCAAATTGGCGAACGCGCTGTTCTTCTTCGAACTGGATCGTCGCCTGCGCGCCGCGAAGTCGCCCGTCACAGCCATCGGCGTTCACCCTGGCTTCGCCAATACAAGTCTTGGCCGCCACATGGGGATTGTCCAGATCGCAGGCCCAATCGTCGGCCTGCTGCTCAATAGCTCCGACAAGGGCGCGCGGCCGGCACTTTTGGCTGCGACCGGCAAGGTGAAGCCCGGAGGCTATTACGGTCCCACCGGCCTTGGCGGAATCCGCGGTGTAGCCGGCGAAGCAAAGCGCGCGCCGCATGCCGAAGATCCCGCGCTTGCGAAGCGGCTCTGGGACGTCTCCATCGCCATGACCGGCATCGATCCAGGCTTGCCGGCCACCTGACTTCACGGCGACACGGTGCGTCAGGCCCTCGTGTAGGCTTGCTCTGGGGCGCGGATTGGACGAGCCTCGCCCGGGCGACGAAACCTTGCTATAAGAGACATGACGGTACTTTTCCGCTGTTAGCGGAGCGGCTCCCAGCCGCTAAAAATCGGTTCTCAGAGGCAATCGACCTCGATAGATGCCGAAACCATGCGAAAAATATTCAGTGAAAAATCTGTTTAAAATCAACAGCGTAGATTTTTGACAGCCCCCATGTCGGCTTATTGTCATCTAAACTGAGAAATTTCGAGCGAAAATTAGCTGCTTATGGTCCGTCCGAACAATCGAGTGGGAGTGAGGGGGCGTGCGGTAGAGTAGGTGGAGTATTGTCGGATATATTCGGAAATTGTTGGTCAACGATAGGAGGCGATAGCTCGCGGGCGATTCTGCAAGAACAAGCAGCCGTTTTGCAGGTCGGCGATAGACCTTCGATTATGTGTAGAGATGCTCAAAGGGATCGATCCACCGCGCCGTTCACAGCACATGCTTTGGATTGGGATCGGAGCGCCGATCAATTCCTCGGACAATAGACATTATGTTCCGTGGATTTGTATCATGGTCTAAGCCCCGGGGCGGGACCAACGAGACGAGCACACAGCCGCCGAGCACAGCGGGGACGGCGCCGTAGCTGAATACGTTCTCGTGCCTCGCATAGTTTCAGAGTGCTCCCGCAATGCGTGGACCGTGCGCATGCCGTGCGCCAGATCCCTGTAGGCTTAAGCGTGCCATGCTTCAGCAGCTTGGCCGACAGCGGACCCGAGTTGGCGAACGGCACAATTTGGTCGTCCTGCTACGCGACGAAGCGGACCACGCCACCATCCACCCGCAAAGCCGCGCCGGTGGTCGCCGAAGCCTGCTCCGAGCATGTGTAGATGATCATGTTGGCCACCTCATCGGTGGTCGCGAAGCGGTGGATGAGGCTCGTCGGACGCATCGCCTGCAGGAAGCCCTGCTCGGCTTCGTGCTGCGTGATTCCATTTGCGTCAGCCTGTTTCGCCATGAAGTTGCCCAGGATCTCAGAGCGGGTAGGTCCCGGCAGGACGGCGTTGACGGTGACGCCCGTGCCCGCGACCGCCTCGGCAAGCCCGCGTGAGACCGCGAGTTGAGCGGTCTTGGTCATGCCATAGTCGAGCATTTCCTTAGGGATGTTGACTGCGGATTCGCTACTTATGAACACGATGCGGCCCCAGCCTTTCGCCACCATCCGCGGCAGGTAATGACGGCTCGCGCGCACGCCACTCATTACGTTCAACTGGAAGAGGTCAAGCCAGTCCTCATCGGGGATATTTGCGATATCCTCGACGCCGTTGTAGCTCCGGATGTGTGCTGTACCGACGTTGTTCACAAGGATATCGGCGTCAGGCGCATGCGCGATCAAGGCCTTTGCCCCCTCCGCTGTCGCAAGATCAGCGGCGATACCCGAGATGTCGCTGCCGGGGAAGGCCTGCCGCATCTGCCGCACCGCCTCATCGACCCGAGCGTTTCCACGGCCGTTGACGACGACCGATGCACCGGCACGTGCCAACCCCTCCGCCGTCGCGCGGCCGATACCGGCGGTGGATCCGGTAACAATGGCCTTGCGGCCTTTGAGTTCGATATTCATCTCATTCATCTCCAAAATTAAACAGGAAGCGCAATCAATCCACTGTCGTCTTCGCTGTTTCCGCCTCCGCTGCGTGGGCGAGGCTTTCGACCCAGTCTTGGTGATACCGATAGAGTGCGCCGGGATGTTTGCGCCCGAGTTCATCGAGGAAGAAGGGGCCCTGCTGCGTTTCCTCGGTCAGCACATGGCAGCCATGGTCCGTAGGCGTGATGACCCAGCCATGGTATGCGCTTGAGCCGGTCTCGTCGCCATCAACTGTCGTCGCCCATGCGAGCCTGCGAAGGGGCTCGCATTCCGTCACGACCAGACTCATCGGAAATCCAACCGTCACACGGCTGTATCGCGTTCCGAGCGCCAGTTCCGGCTCCCCCGTCAGAATCTTGACCTGATCCTCGGCGGGAAAGTAGCTCGACCAATTCTCGGCTTCGACGAGCAGCTTCCAGACCGCTTCAGGCGGCGCCTTCACGTCAATGTCGTTGAGTGCGTAGATGGCCGACGTTTTCGGATCATATCGCTCGGGCCAAGTCACATGGTCGTACATCGATTACTGCTCCTTCTTGAACAAATCCTGGAAGATGAGCTGGCCCCAAGTGCGGCCGCGCGCGTGCACCAGCGCGCCACCCTCGTTGAGCTTTCCCAGCTTGACGGGTGCGAACCCGAGTTGTTTGGCCAAGGCCGCCACGGGAGCGGTCGCGTCCTCGTCGTCGCTCGACAGAAAGACGACACGGTGCCCGCCCTGGACGATCGGATCGGCAGCCAGAGTGGCCGCACCCAGATGATTGAACCCTTTGACGAGCTTGGCGCCGGTGAACGCCTTCGCGACGAAGGCGGAGGACGGGAGACCGTCCAGCTCTTCAGGCACTGGAAACGCGTTCATCGCGTCGATGACTGTCTTGCCTTCCCAGCTCGGCAGAGCCTTCGCAACCTCGCGATGCTCCCCGAACGGGACTGCCAAGATGATTGTGTCGGCCTCGAGTGCATCCCGCAGCGACTTGGCGACTACCGTGGTCCAATCGCCCGAGCCTGCGGCGCCAACGCCTCGGGCGGTCGGCGGCTCGCGACGGCCACGTCGATGTTTTTACGGGCGAAGGCGTGGGCGAGGGCCTGGCCTATCTTACCGAATCCTACAATTGCGTAGCTCATGATCTTCTCCGATCCGTGTTGGTATTGATTTCCCCGGCCTTCAACGGCGCTGGGTTAGCGCGTCAGAGTTGCGCAAGACCGCCGTCAACGGCGACCTCGCTGGCAGTCATGAAGCTGCTGTCCGACGACGCGAGAAAGGCCGCCGCCGCCCCGATCTCCGCCGGATCGGCCATGCGCTGGAGCGGAGTCATCGAGGCGAAGACCTTCTGGCCCTCCTCGCCTAGTGCTTCCTTCGCTAGCTCGGTCGCAGTGGCCCCGGGCGACAGCACGTTTACCCGGATGCCGGTGCCCTTTAGGTCCTCCGCCCAGGTCCGCGCGAGGTTGCGCACTGCCGCCTTGCTCGCGCTGTAGGCGCTCATCCCCGGGGCGCCCGTGGTGCCAGCGCTCGATCCGGTCAGGATTATCGAACCGCCCTCGCTCATCAGCGGCAGCGCCTTCTGGATCGTGAAGATCGTACCCTTCACATTGGTGTCGAAGGTTTCGTCAATGTGCTCGGCGGTGATCTCGCCGAGCCGAAGCTGGCTTCCCGCCCCGGCATTGGCAAAGACGATGTCGAGGGTTCCACGCTCGGCCTTCACCGCAGCGTAAAGTCGGTCGAGGTCGGTCAGATCGGAGACCGAGCCCTTCACCGCGCGGGCATTGGGCCCGAGGTCGGCCACAGCGGCGTCGAGCGCTTCCTGCCGACGGCCGAAGATGAAAACGAAGGCGCCCTCCTCGATGAAGCGCTTTGCTGCGGCGCGGCCGATGCCGGTAGCGCCGCCGGTGATGACTGCAACCTTCCCTTCAAGCTTTCCCATGACTTATCCTTCCAGGCCTTCGCCTTTGGTTGTGCGGGGACACCCCCGAGAACCTCGAAATGGGTCCGCCGGCGTCAGTTGTTGAGTGCGGAAGCGCGCACATCGGTGGTGCGAAATCGATCCGGCTGGACGACTGACGCCAGCCGCGACGATCGGCGTCCGCCGTTCGGAATTGAGCCGCGCGCGTCGACATAGGCTATGATGACCGCCCGTACTGCTGTTCGATGTGTTAGATACGGGCTTTGGAAGGCGCACCGCGCGGTGCCGGATTGCACCATGATCGACTGGGATGA
This sequence comes from Mesorhizobium sp. M0998, assembly GCF_040318885.1. Classification (NCBI taxonomy): domain Bacteria; kingdom Pseudomonadati; phylum Pseudomonadota; class Alphaproteobacteria; order Hyphomicrobiales; family Phyllobacteriaceae; genus Mesorhizobium; species Mesorhizobium sp. M0998. Next base: position 226,112 of record NZ_JAMYND010000002.1, on the reverse strand, counting down.
CGTTCGCTACTTTCTTGCCGTCGCGCGCGGAGGCTCGGTGCGGGCCGCCGCCGAGCGCCTCGGTGTGAACCACTCGACCGTGCTGCGACGTGTCGCCCAGCTCGAGGAACGCCTCGGGGTGCACATGTTCGAAAAGCTGCCTTCGGGCTACCGCCTGACGACTGCGGGCGAGGAGGTCCTCGAGTTCGCGGACCAGATGGAAGTGTCGTCGCACCTGCTGGAGACGCGCGTCTTCGGGCGCGACCAGAGCGTGCGCGGGCTTCTGCGGGTGACGCTGGCACCGCCCCTCGCGACACACCTGCTCATGCCGGACTTCGCCGACTTCGCGCGTCTGCATCCGGACATCGAGATGGAAATCTTGTCGTCCGGCGAGCTGGCAAATCTGACCAACCGAGAGGCCGACGTCGCGATCCGCGTCGTCTACGACCGCAAAACCCTGCCGCTCAATCTTCACGGCCTGAAGGGACCGGAGCTGTTCGGCGGCGTCTATATGTCCTGCGATCGACTAGCCGCGTGGCGTGCGGGCGCACCTGATCCCATCCGGTGGATCGTCATAAGCATTCATGGAATTCCGGAATGGGCCAGCGAGGGTGAGGTTCGCACCACGGCGGTTCCCTTCAGGACCACGGACGCCGAGGCGCAGATCGTTGCTGTACGGCAAGGGCTCGGGATCACGACACTGCCCTGCTTCGTCGGCGATGCCGACCCCCTGCTGGCGAGGGTGCCGGGCACCGACCTGCACATGTACGGAACGCTCTGGCTTCTCACACAGGGGGAGACACGCAAGACGAAGCGCGTACGGCTCTTCACGGAGTTCGTATCCCGCAGGCTCGCCGCGTACGCGCCGCTTCTCGCGGGGCTGTCCATATCGCGCGACTGACGCCTGGCAGGTCGCCGATGGCGCTGTCTCGAGCGGTCGGCGGCCGTCAGAAAGAAATCGACCGATTGATACCGATAGTCGCCAAAACGAGCAAATCGTGGACCGTCGAAATTGGTGTTTGAAATCAAGAGCGCAAATTTCTGACGGATCGCAAGAGGGTTCTTCGTCATGCGCAAAGGATTTGCGATAGCCAAATCAGCGAGTTACCATAGCTATGAACCATCGAGTGGGAATGAGGGGGAGTCTTAGCGAGCTGCCGAGAGCAGAGTGGCGGAAGCGATAATACCCCGGCAGATGTAGGCGATTGTCCTTGCATGGTGGCCTCTAGTCCCTCAAGGCGACGAGAAGGGCCATTCTCGGCGTTGAAAAACAATTGCTCTTTGAAGACTGTGGCGCGTACAGCTATTTCGAAATCCCATGATTGGTATGAGAAGCTTTGCCCGAGCACCGCGCCGCACGAATGATGACGCGCAGCGCAACCAAATTGGGGAGGATTCAAAATATTAGTATGCGATGTTTGATTGTCACGGCTCATCCACTCAATCCAAGCCTTTGCCAAACGCTTTCGAACGCAGCTATCGACACCCTGGTGGATGCGAAGCACCAGTGCCGACATGTTGATCTGTATCGATCTGGCTTCTTCCCGGCTCTTACACCGGCGGAGCGTGCGAGCTACTATTCCGGATTCGAGACCACAGAGGTAGCTAAAGAGATTGAGGATCTTCTCTGGGCCGAGACTATCGTCTTGATTTTTCCCACGTGGTGGTTCGGACCTCCAGCTATATTGAAGGGCTGGTTCGACAGGGTATGGGTGCCTGGTATTGCATACGATCACGCAGCCGATCTTGGTGCCATACAACCGCGACTTCACCAGTTAAGGAAGGTGGTTGCAATAACAACTTTGGGCTCACCTTGGTGGGTCGATTGGCTGATCCTCAGGCGGCCAATGCGGCGTGTTCTCAAGACAGCTATTCTGAATACCTGTGCTCCTCAAGCCTCGCTTACGTTCCTTTCATTTTACAAGGTTGAAAGTCTGCCTAGGCAAGGCGTCGATGCTGCGATAAATCGCATTAGATCAATGCTACAGCGTCTATAGCTAAGCCCCGTCACAATGCTCCTTTTCCTTGAAGGGCGCACGTAGAGCAATGCCCGTGGGGACAGCGCGGCTCGTGACCGCTGCCCTTATCGGTATGTACGCGCATCACCATCGGTAGATGGCAGCACCGCGGATATCTACCGTCACGACATGGCATTCCTGGGCGCAGCCGCCACCGGCATCATCAACGAGGTGCGCGGCATCAACCGCGTCGTCTATGACGTGACGAGCAAACCGCCAGGCACAATCGAGTGGGAGTGAGGGAAACGGCGATGATAGGCGGCTCTAGCGTAGAATTTCGCAGAAAATACAATGATTTGCGGGCAGGGCAGACTGCTAGCCAGGGCACCTTATCAATGGAATTGACAAACCTATCAAGTCGATCGTTAAGTTTTATCGGAGCGCCTGGCGCGGCTCGCAGCTTGTAGCAGATCACCCTGACGGTACTTTTGACGGTACTTTTCGTATCCGACAGAGCATTCTAAAAAGTACCGTCATTCGTTTTTGGGATTTGACGGTACTTTTCTGTGCGTCAACGCTTTGAAATATAACGAAAATTGCCCGTAACATGACATTTCTGCGCTGACGGTACTTAGTTATCGACATACATAGTTTCAGCTTTGGCTGCGGTACCGATCGATGTTCCGGACCCGATAGCATATGGTCGGATGGCACCGTCGCATCACCTATCAAATGTTGTCCCGACTGCTGCCGGATCTGCGATGGAGAGAAGCGTCGACCGCATCCAGGCGGGAGCTTGGACCGCGGTAGATGCGAGCGTCTTTTTATCGTTGGGAGAAAGATGAGGTGCCGCGATCTGTGCAAGCTCGGCCGCGCGCCGGCCCAATATGACGAAGCGCCTGGATACGGTCCCGGCCAAGCTGCCCGGAGCAATCAAATGCTTATCCGCCCGCGTGGTCGTTGCCACCGTGCGCGGCGATGAACATGGCGACGGCCGACCGGCAATAGGATTCGATTTCGTTGTCGTCTTCTGCTCTCGCCTGATCGAAGCGTGCGATAATCAGGAGATCGGATCCTTTGAAAAGCGCGGCAAACAAGCGGGCGGACCGGAGAGGATCGGGCACGTTCAGAACCGCCTTCGCGTGCAGCTGGCGCAACAGGGCCTCGATTTGGGCGATGACATGGGCGGGGCCGGCTTCGTAATGGAGCTTGCTTAACGACTTTTGATTCGTCTTGTCGGCCATGATCATGGCTTCGACACTGCGGACGTCCGAGCTCAACAGCGTGCGAAGCAGTGATGATCCCACCGCCATGAGCTGATCGTCGACCGAACCGTCGACGCCTTCAAGAAGGGCCTGTGGTGCAAACAACTGATGGCAGCCGGCCGCGATGGCCGCGCTGTACAGCGCCTCCTTGTTCTCGAAGTGCCGATAGATGCTGAGCTTGGATATCTTCGCCCGCTGGGCGACCTTGTCCAATGTCGTCGCTTGAAAACCCAATTCCACAAAGAGTTCGCAAGCGGCGTCGAGTATCGTTTGGCCAAGCGCCTCGTTGGCGGGCCGGCCGCGCCGGCCCTGGCTGTTTTCGGTCACGACAATTCCAGTCCTTGACAGTATCCTAATTCTTGAATTACGATACCATGTAGTTTCCGAAATGTGCAAGCTAGCGGGTGGATTTCAACCTGTCCTCCAAATCAAGTTTCCCCGGGCCGCCCGGCGATATCGAATGCGGCATCGTCCGGCCGGCCAACACAGTGATGGGCGACTTTCTCGCCGATGCCGAAGCCCTGCTCGCTGCCCGTCTTGAGCGCGTATCGCTGGACGCTATTTCGCGACACGCCCAGCCCACACCCCTCCAACCGTAACACGGAGCCCATCACTATGGATGACGTCATCATCATCGGCGGCAGCTTTGCCGGTCTCGCCGGCGCCCTGCAGCTCGGCCGTGCCCGCCGCAAGGTCACCGTTCTCGATACCGGCCTGCCGCGCAACCGCTTCGCCGGCCACTCGCATGGTCTGCTCGGCCACGATCACAAGCCACCGCTGGACATCCTGGCCGAAGCGCGGCAGCAGCTGGCGCGCTATCCCACGATCAGGCTGGTCAATGCCCGGGCCGACAGGGTCTCCGGCGCCATCGACGATTTCTCCGTCCTCACTGGCGATGGCGAAAGCCTTGGGGCGCGGCGACTGATCCTGAGCTATGGCGTTGCCGACCAGATGCCTGATGTCCCGGGCTTTGCCGAGGGCTGGGGCACGTCCATCGTACCCTGCCCCTATTGCGATGGCTTTGAAGTCGCCGGCCAGCATTGGGGCCTGGTCTGGTCCGGCCCGCCGTCGCACAATTATGTCAGGCTGTACCACGACTGGACCGACACGTTGACGGTCTTCGCTGATGGTCACGACATTGCACCCGATATCCGGGCCGATCTGGCGCGCCGCAACATACCTGTCGTCGATGGCCGGATCACCGAGATCGCCCATCACGGGGGCCATATCGCCACCGTCAATCTCGATACCGGCCGCAATGTCGCGGTCGACATCCTGTTCGCCCATCCGCGCAACAAGCCGTCCGCAAGCCTGCATGAATCACTGGGCCTCGCCACGGTCGATACGCCCCTCGGCATCGCCCTCAAGGTCGACGAGCGCCGCGAAACTAGCATTCCCGGCATCTACGCCGCCGGCGACCTCGCCAACCCCCTCATGGCCTCGGTCACCCTGGCAACATCGCATGGCGCGACGGCGGGTATCTCCGCCCAGCAGTCGATGCTGGTTTGAGAGCACAGATTCCCTTCTCCGGTTGCCGCGGGCTATCATATTCTGAAGGTTGCGGGCCGGTGCCACGGAACGCGGGGCCCCTCTCCCCTGAGGAGCGTCTTTGGCCGGTCAGCCGTCTCGAAGGGGCAGTTGAGCAAAACGATTCCTAGGCTCAGGCCGGTCCGCAAACGGTCCCAAAAAGACCCACAGGCCTTCCACAGGTTATTCAACCTCCCCCGGCCCCCTCCGGGAAGAAGTTCAGCAAGTGGAGGGCGCGACATTGCACCTTGAACCGTGCTGTCGCGTCCTCGGAGCGGGTGGGTCTTGAGGTGTCCAGTTTATGCTGCCGGGAGTGTCCAGTTTGCACTGCCAGCGGTATCCAGTTCACCTACAAACGGAGAGGGATGGCGCTTGGATGACGCTGCCGCGGCGGGTCGCGTTGTGGCGCGCTGTGCTATGAAAGTTAGTGACGGTACTTTCTTGGTTCGCTGTGAAGCCCACCTGAGTTGCCCAAAGTGGGTCGGGAAAAGGCGATCGACTTCGATAGATGCCGAAACGGCACAAAAAATTTTCGTGCTATTTTTCCATTTCAAATCAAGACTGTAACGTTTTGACGGCCCATGGGTTCGGCTTCTTGCGCGGCAACGAATAAAAAACCTAGCTATATCAATGGCCTAACTAGATTTGGAACAATCGAGTAGGAATGAGCTCAAATTCGGTCCGACGGACGTTAGGGTGTCGGATGGGTTGTGATCAGGCGGGAACGTACGTCACTCTGATCGCGTCCTCGCCAACCCGGTCGCTGGCCACGAGACGCAGCGGCGGCCGCGGGCCGGCGAAGAATGGCTTGCCGCGACCAAGCACGATGGGACGGAAGTAGAGCCGGTACTCATCGACAAGGCCAAGCTCGGTCAGACTACCCGCAAGCTCCGGTCCGGCGACTTCGATCTCGCCCTCGTGTTCGGCTTTAAGCGCCCTAACGAACCCTTTGAGATCGTCGTCCACCAGCGTCGCGTTCGGCCCGACCGACTTCAGGGTGCGAGAGACGACCCATTTCGGCTGCGCCCGCCAGGCCGCCGCAAAGTCGCGCCCGACCTGGTCCTGTCCTGGCTGACCCTCGTCCCAATAGCGCATTACCTCGTACATGCGCCGGCCGTAGAGGCTGCCGGCGATCCCGCGCACATGGGCGTTGAAGTGGCGATGGAGCGCCTCGCCCGGCATCGGCAGCCCGGGCCCGCCCTCGGCGCCAGCGACATAGCCGTCGAGCGACTGCATCATTCCGAACACAAGCTTCGCCATGCACAGGCTCCTATCGATCGACGACGATCCGAAGGGATCGCATTCATTTATACCTCGCCCTTACTTCGTCGGTTCGTTGGCTGCACACATTCTCTGACCTGTTCACGTTGGCCGGTAAATCTGCGCCACCGCGGCCCCCGGAAAGGCTTTCGAGCTCACCAGCTTGAGAGACATCGGCGCGGCGAGTTCGGAGAACAGCGGCAGGCCTTTGCCCAGCGCCACGGGGCCACCATCAGGGCGAGCTGGTCGACCAGTCCTTGGGCGACGAGACTGCGGGCGAAGCTCACTCCGCCGTGGGCGATGATCGGCTTGCCCTCTTGGGCTTTCAACTTCGCGACTTCCTCCGCCAAGTCACCGCTCGCCACATAGGCCTCCGCCCAACTTTCACCACCGGGCTGCAATTTCGCCGGCTGGTTGCGGCTGAGGCAACTGCCGTCCGCCAGGTGGCGAGAGGCATGTGAGACGAAGCCGGTGCACGCCGACTGATTTGATTTCCCAAGACCGGATACGGGTCTTTCCGTAACGGCGCCAATCAGCTTATCGATTTTTCTCGGCCTGGTTCTCCTTTCGTCGCACCGAGGCGGGTAAGCAGATTGAGCGTGATCCTGCCGACATCGTTCATGGCGCCTGCGGCTGGCAGCGCGCCGCACCAGGCAACCGAGCTTGCGGAAAAGATCAAGCCGCCTGCTGCGAGCTTTCGCAGGGTCATTTCGGCGCAGCGGCGGGCGATGCGTTGCTTATCCCCGCCCTCATACCAGCGCGTCGGATCCTGGAAGAAGCTGTCGGGAAATCCCGTCGCCCGCGCGATCACGACGGTGTCAGCGGAAGTGCCGAGGGCTGGATACGTCGCATCCACTTCGTAGCCCGCGGCACCGCCCAGCACCATGCCGTCGGTGCCGAAGGTCGCATTTTCAACGCCTTCGAACAGCCATGCGCATCCTGCTTCATGGCTTTCCTCAGTGCGCGTGAAGGGGCGTGCGCCATCGAAACCCATCAATGAGATTGCACCGCCGATCAGCGAGAATTCGCCTCGGCCGCGGCAGCGGAGATAGCCGCCTGGTTCGTTGGTGATCGACAGCGCCTGTTCGGCGACAGGGCCGTCCCAGGTGCGGCCGGCCTCCAGCGGCGAGCGCCGCAACTCCATCAGGTCGTCCTTGAAAGCCACAGTGGCAGCAAAGCCGTTTCCGCCGAGATAGGCGATGCTGCCGCCTTCGGCTACAAACTGCCGCAGCGCCTGCTCCATCTCGATCGACATATATTCGGGATGACTGCCGGTGACGACGGCTTGATGTCGACGCAAACCGTCTATGCCGCATTCGTGCAAATCGTGATCGGTCATGACGTCAAACACGATTCCATTGTCGTGGCAGAATCGGAGGAAATGCAGATCGACCGGCAAATTGTGTGGGCAGCCGCAGAGCGGATAATCGTAATCGTCCCTGAGCGTCACTTTCGGCTTTTTGTAGGAGCAGATGGAAACACCGCTAAGGTCGGAATGGTAGTCGTAAAGGGATTTCAGATTGTTGGCGATCGCGAAGCGATGTCCCCGGTCGTCGCCTTTCCATTCATAAAGATGATCCGGGAGATATTCGTCCGCATAAGCGAGATAGGTGGCCGTCGGCACGAGATACAACAGCGGCGACGAAACCTGTGAAGAGGTGACGAAGAACACCACGCGTTCGTAGCCACCCTCCCATTCGGCCTGGAACGCGTAGACGCCTGGGTGTGCGTTTTCGGGGATCGTCACGCGGTGCGAGACCGGCCACTCAAGCGGGCCGATGTCGTCGTCGTGGCAATGGATAGCGTCGTAGTGCGACGGCACCAAGCGAGGCTCGAAGCTCGATCCGTCCCAGCGTGCCGAAGTCACGCAGAAGGCTGGCTGATTGATCACGTCGAGGAGCAACGGATCTGCTCCGCCCGACGTCAGGATCGCCTGCGTTGGTAACAGCGTCGGGAAATCCCAGGCAACAGTCCCCTGTGGGGTGTCGAGCCGGATCGCAGCAAATTTCGCGTTGAGGGTAGGTTCGTGGTTGGTGGCGCTTGCGCCGAAATGGATGCCTTGCGCCTGGAGGTTCCGCGCCGGGCCGCCAAAACCTTCATGGAGTTCGTAAGGCGCGAGACGGTCATGGGATTTGATGCGCAGACGCGATTGATCCTGCCGCAGATCCAACTCGACGGTGAGCCACACACCAGTTGGCGCCTTCTTCTCGACAAAGGTTTCGTCACCGATTTCCACGACAAATGCGCCGTCGTCGCGGAGGCGCAGCCCGAGGGCGCCTGCTTCCAGGATCGTGCGCGCACCTTCGTTGCGCGTGAGGAACAGCTCGAAACGAATGCCGTGGACGGCTTGTACTTTGGCCAGTTCGCCGGCTCGCACGAACAGGAACGACCCCTGGTCGAAATGCCGATGCCGTGCTTCACCTATCGTTTCGATGGGCCAGGCGAGAAATTCCGGAGCCGGCTTGTCGAGCCGGCAAATTCGTGTGGCCTTTATCGGCCGATCGCATGACAGGCTGAGGTTGATCCGCTGGCCTGCTTTGGCACTCCAGGGGGTGGTATAGCCTACCACGCTCATCGCGTCGTGGTCTACTGCGCGCTTCATCTATCCCCTCCCGATGAACTCCAGATGGGCTGGGGCGAACCGCGTAGACCGGTCCGATGTCGGTCAATGCGCTGCCGCTCTGACAAGCAAAGTTCCGCATGGCGCACTACAGCCATGATGTACATGCTTGTATAGATAAGCTGCATTCGGATAGTCTCGACGCGATCGGTCCAAGCGCGACATTACCAAGGAGGATGACATGCGCAACGCATCTCTCTTCGATCTGTCAGGCAGGAAGGCGCTTGTAACCGGCGCAAGCCGTGGCATCGGGCGCAGCATCGCCGAGGCGCTCAGCGCGGCCGGCGCCGACGTCGCGGTCGCGGCGCGCAGCGTGGCCTCGCTCGAGAAGACGATGGCCGCCATCCGCACCGCCGGCGGGGTCGCGCACGCCGTCGCCCTGGATGTCACCGATGTCGACCGCTGCCGGGCGGCGACAGCCGAGGCCGGCAGCCTGCTCGGAGGTCTCGATATTCTCGTCAACAATGCGGGGGTGGAAGAGGTCCGGCCTTCACTCGATGTCGACGAGGCCTTGTGGGACCGGATTGTCGATACGAATCTCAAAGGCGCCTTCTTCTGCGCCCAAGCCGCCGCGCGGCAGATGAGAGACGCCGGACGGCCCGGCGTCATTATCAATCTCTGCTCGCTGACCTCCGAGGTTGGGGTTCCCACGGCGGTGCCGTACGGCTCGTCGAAATCAGGCCTCCTCGGCATGACGCGGGCGCTTGCTGCAGAGTGGGCAGATCTCGGAATCCGGGTCAACGCCATTGCGCCTGGCTATTTCAGAACAGCGATGACAGACGTGTTCTACAGCAACGAGGCATGGCAGCAATCGATGCTCGCCAAGATTCCGCAGCGCCGTTTTGGTGATCTCTCGGACCTGCACGGAATCGCGGTGTTCCTCGCTTCGGATGCGGCAGCCTACATAACCGGCCTGTCCATTCCCGTGGATGGAGGCTTTCTCGCATCGATTTGAAGGCTTCAGGGCCGGAGACGTGTCCCAGAAGTGATCGACAAGCGCTAATCGTAATTGCGTTCTAACAAAAGGAGCCGCCATGTCTGACGTCAGCTTCCACCGCCTGTCATCCCTCAGCGTCGATCAGCGGGCCAGTTTACTGAAACGCGCCGAAGGAGATCTGTCTTCCTTCATCGAAAAGGTCCGTCCAATCATTCAGGCCGTCAAGGATGAAGGTGACGCGGCACTGCTCCGGTTTGCACGCGAACTCGACAAAGCCGATGTTGCCGACGGTGGACTGAAAGTTTCGGAAGCGGAGTTCGACGCGGCATTCGACAAGGTCGAAAAGGATGTCGTGGAGAGTATCCGGTTCGGCATTGAGAACATCCGGCATTTCCACGAGGAGCAGCGCCCGGAAACGATGTGGCTCAAGGAAGTTCGGCCGGGCGCCTATGCGGGTGACCGATACACACCGATTGCTTCCGTTGCGCTTTATGTGCCGCGCGGCAAAGGCGCCTTTCCCTCGGTGACGATGATGACCTCGGTTCCGGCGGTGATTGCCGGGGTTCCCCAGATCGCGATTGTGACGCCTGCGACTTCGGATGGTTCCGTCGACGCCGCGACGCTGGTTGCTGCCCGCATCGCCGGCGTGGAGACCGTGTACAAGTGCGGCGGCGCCCATGCGGTCGCCGCCGTCGCCTATGGGACCGAGACCGTGAAGCCTGCCGTCAAGATCGTCGGGCCGGGGAGCCCCTGGGTGGTGGCGGCAAAGAGCGTGTTGTCCCCGATCATCAACACAGGTCTCCCCGCCGGTCCTTCCGAAGCGATCATTTTTGCCGATCACAGCGTCGACGGCGGCTTGGCCGCTCTTGACCTGTTGATCGAGGCCGAGCACGGGCCGGATTCCTCGGCCTACCTAGTGACGCACAGCCGCAAGGTCGCCGAAGCCGCGTTGATTGCGATACCGGAACACTGGTCCAGGATGAGCGAACAGCGTGTGGAGTTCTCACGCGCGGTGCTGACTGGGAAGCGCGGCGGCATCGTGCTGACCGAGTCGCTGGAGGACAGCTACCGGTTCATCAACGACTATGCGCCGGAGCACCTCGAGATTCTGTCAGCGGAGCCATTTGCGCATCTCGGACGTATCACGGAAGCTGCCGAGATCCTCATGGGTCCGCATACGCCGGTGACCCTCGCCAACTTCGTCCTGGGACCCAATGCGGTGCTGCCGACCAGCCGGTGGGCGCGAACCTTTGGACCGCTTTCCGTGACGGATTTCGTCAAGAGATCGTCGGTCGGCTATGTGACCTCGGCGGCCTATCCGGAACTCGCCCTGCATGCCCGCAGGCTCGCCCGCTACGAAGGATTCAGCTCGCATGAGAACGCGGTTTCGGAGATCCGCGATCGCTATCTCGCCGGCTGAGCGGAAACGATGACGATGAGGGCGGCGCGGCTCCATGGACCCGGCGACCTGCGCGTCGAGGATATCGCCGCGCCAGGCGCTCCCGAGCCAGGCTGGGTGAAGCTGAGGGTCGATGCCGCAGGCATTTGCGGTTCCGATCTCCACAACTTCCGCACGGGCCAATGGATAAGCCGATCGCCTTCCACGGCCGGCCATGAGCTGACAGGCACGGTGATTGCCATCGGCGAGGGCGTGGATACCGTCGGTGTTGGCGACCGAGTGGTCGCCGATTCCCGTTTCTGGTGCGGAGAATGCGCGCAATGCCATGCAGGCAAGCGGCATCTTTGCACGTCGCTGGGCTTTGTCGGCGAGATATGCGACGGCGGATTTGCTGAACAGGCGGTCCTGCCCGCACGCCTCCTGCACATCGTCGATGCCGTGCTTGACGAACGGGTCGCGGCGATGGCCGAGCCGCTGGCTGTAGCGTTGCACGCAGTGCGGCGTCTGCCGAAAACGGCCGGTTCCGTTCTTGTCGTCGGCTGCGGGACCATTGGCGGGCTTGCCGCACTGCTGCTTTCCCGGACATTCGCAGGTACCGTGCTCGTCGCCGACCGCAATCAGGGCCGCTGCGCCCGCGTGGCGCGGGTCACCGGCGCCAGCATCGTCGATTTGAACCGGAACGCCATCGCCGCCGCCACCGCGGATGCCCCCTTGCTCGCTGCCGTCGAAGCGACCGGCAGCATCGCAGCACTCGGCCAGTTGCTCGGCGTTCTCGACGCCGGCGGCACCGTTGCGATGGTCGGCATATTCCACGGCCGCCTCGATATCGATCCCAACATCCTGGTTGAACGCGAAATCGCATTGCTGGGATGCCACGCCTTTGCCGATGAGCTTCCCGACGCCATCCGGATGCTCGGCGAATTGACCGAGCCCATGGTCGAACTGATCGACCGGGAGATCGGCCTGGATGATGTTCCCGCAGCCTATAAGCGGTTGTTGGCGGGACAGGGCGATGGCTTGAAAACAATCATCCGGATGCGGTCTGCCGGGCGCGTGTGATTTCCGAACCTTGCCGGAAAGGATTTTTGTAATGATCACTTTGCCCGACACCGCCAGCCCTCTTTACGAGAAGGTCAAGGACTACATCCTGACGAATATCGGAACGGGGCGATGGAGCAAGGACCGCAAGCTGCCGTCCGAAAATGAATTCGTGGCGACACTCGGCGTGTCTCGGATGACGGTCCATCGTGCCTTGCGGGAGTTGACCTCTGCGGGTTTTCTGATCCGGCTCCAGGGCGTCGGCACATTCATCGCGCCGCCTCGACCGCAATCCGCACTGATCGAGATCAACAACATCGCGGCGGAAATTGTCGCGCGGGGAAACAGGCATCGCTCCGAGGTTATCGTCCTCGAAAAGATCACGCCGACAAAGGAGCTCGCGCTTTCGTTTGAGTTTGCAAAGCGCGTGTCGGTCTATCATTCCATCGTCGTCAACTTCGAGAACGACCTGCCTGTGCAACTGGAAGAGCGCTTCGTCAACCCGGGCCTGATACCCGACTATGACAAGCAGGATTTTTCCAAGACAGCGACCTACGACTACCTCATGCAGAAAACCCCCGTGACGGAGGTCGAGCACATCATCTCGGCGACCCCTGCCGATGCCGAGACGGCGCGGTATCTGGGCATCGACGTCGGCAGCTGCTGCCTGTTTCTGCATCGCCGGACATGGACGGGCGCCGTCGTTGCCACGATCAGCAAGCTGACTTACGTTGGCAGCCGCTACTCGCTTGGCAGTCGATATTCTCCATCCAAAAAAACCTGATCGCAGTGAAGCGAATCAGAGTCGGAAGGAGGGGGGCTAACTTGTATATGCATGTATGTATTTAGCCTTGACATCCGCTGTTGCTGACGTTGAAGTGTCGTCGCACTTTCGTTGAACGGACAGCTAAGATGCCGAGGCACGGTGCCGCAAGAGCAGAAGCCCGCATTCTCACCAGGCCGGATGTTTGGTTCAAAAAAGCGGCCTGATCATCAAGGGGAACAAGATGATGCGTAACCTAGCAGGACAATTTCGGGCACTCGTTATGGCTGCTGCCGTCGGGTTTGCCCCGGCGGTCTACGCGGCCGACACGACAATTCCGGCGACGCCTGAGGCAGGAACATTCAAGATAGGCATCGAGCCATGGCTTGGCTACGGCCAGTGGCACGTCGCCGAAGCCAAGGGTCTGTTCAAGGCAAACGGGCTGTCCGACGTGCAGATCGTGAACTTCGCCGAGGACAAGGACATCAACGCCGCCCTGGCGAGCGGCCAGCTCGATGCCGCCAACATCGCGACCCACACGGCTATGGGCATGGTTGCGGCCGGCCTGCCGGTGAAGATCGTGCTTCTGCTCGACGTCAGCATGACGGCGGACGCCATGATCGCCGGCAAGGACATCGCCTCCGTCGCCGACCTCAAGGGCAAACAGGTGGCTTTCGAGGAAGGCACGACGAGCGACATCCTGCTCAAATACGCGCTCGCCAAGAACGGCATGTCCATCGCCGATGTCCAGCCGGTTCCAATGCCGGCGGCGGATGCCGGCAGTGCGTTGATCGCCGGCCAGGTCCCGGTCGCGGTTACCTATGAGCCCTATCTCACCGCGGCCAGGGCACAGAACAAGGACGTCAAGCTGCTCTTCACCGCAGGCGAAGATCCCGGCCTGATCAGTGACGTGTTGGTGGTGCGCGATGAGGTGATCAAGTCGCGTCCCGGCCAGGTGCTTGCCATGATCAAAACCTGGGATGCGGCCCTGAAGGCTTACAATGCCGACACGCCCGACGGCCGGGCGATCATCTCCAAGGCGGTTGGTTCGAGCGTCGAAGACCTGAACACCGCCTTTGATGGCGTGCGTTACTATACTCTCGCCGAAAACAAGGATGCGCTGACGGGCGAATTTTCCACCAAGACATTCGCCGATGTCGAGGCAGCCGCCAAGAACGCCGGGCTGCTTCAGGCGGACGTGACGCCGGAGCAGATGATCGACCCGTCATTCGTCAAGGCCGCGAAATGACGAGGGCCGGCTCGCGGTGGTGACGCAAATGTCCGAGCAGCGTGCGACCAAGCCAAGCCCGTCTCACGCAGCGCCGGGGCAGGTGATCAAACAGCCGATGCGCCGTCGCCCCTCCACCCGGGTCGGCGCGCCCCGAGCCCGCGGGCGGGGCCGGGGGATTTGCGTGGGGGTTTTTTTCGGCCTCGGCCTCGCCTGGTGGGCGGCAACGGGGTTGGGGCTGGTAAAGCCGATTTTCCTGCCCTCGCCGGGGAGCGTGGTGACCCAGCTCGGCAAGCTCTCGGGTGACGGCACGCTGTGGCTGGATCTCAGGACCTCAATATACCGTATTTCTGTTGGCTTCCTCATCGCCTCGGCATTGGCGATTCCGATTGGCGTGCTGATCGGCAGCTTCAGGACTTGGGAAGCGGCGATCGAGCCGCTTGTGGATTTCATCCGCTACATGCCGGTGGTCGCTTTCGTGCCCCTCTCCATCCTGTGGTCGGGGACCGGCGATGCCCAGAAGTTCCTGATCATCTTCATCGGCACCTTCTTCCAGCAGGTGCTGATGATCATGGACAATGTGAAGCGGGTTCCCGCTGATTTCATCGGCCTTGGCAGGACGCTCGGCCTGCCGGATCGCAGGATCCTGACGCGCATCGTGGTTCCCAGCGCCTTGCCAGGCATCTGGGATACGTTGCGCATCAGTCTCGGCTGGGCATGGACCTGGCTGGTGTTGGCGGAACTTGTCGCGGCGACATCAGGGCTCGGCTACCGCATCACCGTGTCCCAGCGTTATTTCCAGACAAACACCATCATCGGCTACATCTTGCTGCTGGGCGTGCTTGGCCTCATCACCGACCAGGTCATGAAGGCACTGGGAAAAGTGCTGTTCCGGCAGGAGGGCCACGTGCAATGAGGCCGGGCCGATGAGTTTGCCCAAATTGCGGATCGAGGGTCTCCACAAGAGCTTCGGCACGGGCGCGCGGCGCACGGAAGTGCTGCGCGATATCAATCTCGATCTTGCCGACAACGAGTTCGTCTCGCTGGTGGGCACGTCGGGTTGCGGCAAGAGCACGCTGCTGTCGATCGTTGCCGGACTGCAGGATTTCGACGCGGGAGATCTTGCCATCGATGGCGCGCCGATCCTGCAGCCGGGCCTCGACCGCGGCGTCGTCTTCCAGTCCTACACCCTGCTTCCCTGGCTGACGGCGCAGCAGAACATCGAGTTCGCCCTCAAGGCCGCGGGTCATGATCGCGCGACCTGCCGCAGGATAGCACGCGAGCATCTCGATCTGGTCAAGCTCCCTCACAGCGCCAATCGTTATCCGTCTGAGCTTTCGGGCGGCATGAAGCAACGGGTGGCCATAGCGCGTGCTCTTTCCTATCGACCCAAAATGCTTCTGATGGACGAGCCCTTTGGCGCGCTCGATGCCTTGACCAGGCATCAGATGCAGGAACTCCTGACGCAGATCTGGGAGGAGCACAGGCTCACCGTGCTCTTCGTCACCCATGATGTGGAAGAAGCCGTCTACCTGTCGGACCGCATCGTCGTGATGGGGATCGGCCCAGGACGCATCATGCAGACCTTCAATGTCGACATCGAGCGCCCGCGCCGGGAAGAGGTCATGGAAACCCCGGCCTTCATGGATTTGCAGCGCAGCGTGCACAAGGCGATCCGCGAGGCCTCAAAACGTCCCGAAATGGTTTAGGCGGGCCACTCAATTACTTACAATCGGCGACCAGCGTTGCGCCCAATCTCGATATCGCGCCATCGCGATTCCTGACCAGGGGAGCCGCGATCGGCGGCTTCTCCTCAACCTCGAAAAAAATTTGCAGGACAATGTCGATTTCCTAAACTCCGTTCGTCGTTTCGATGCCGGGCCGGTGAGTCCGGCTCAACAAGGAGACAGACGATGCGTGTGATGGTGCTCGTGAAGGCTACCGAGGACAGCGAAAAGGGCTTTGTCCCCACGCCCGAGGCGAAGGAGGCGATGGAGGCGATGGGCAGGTTTAACGACGAGCTGCGCAATGCCGGCATCTTGCTCGACGCCGATGGCCTCAAGCCCTCCTCGCAGGGCAAGCGCGTTGCCTTCGATGGCCCCCGCCGGACGGTCATCGACGGGCCTTTCGCCGAGACCCGCGAACTGGTCGCCGGCTTTTGGCTCTGGGAAGTCAAGGACATGGACGAGGCGGTCGCCTGGGTGAAGCGCTGCCCCAATCCCATGCCGGGACCGAGCGAGATTGAAATCCGGCCGCTGTACGAGATGGCTGATTGGCAATGGGAATCTGACGCCGGAGGTCACGGAAATCCATGACCGGACGCGCGAGAAGCTCAGCGGCAACTGAACCTGTCGGCCGCAACCTGCTTTGCCTTCGTTATGGCTTTGGCCGATAAGGCAGCATGACGGCAGGCGAGACGCAGCAGGCGATCGAGGCGATTTTTCGCATTGAACGGGCCCGGCTCATCGCGGGCCTGGCCCGCCTCGTGCGCAATGTCGATCTTGCAGAGGAACTGGTGCAGGACGCCCTCGTCATAGCCCTATCCGAATGGTCCATGACCGGCGTTCCGGCCAATCCTGGCGCTTGGCTGATGACAGTCGCCAAACACCGCGCCATCGATGCGATCCGTCGCGACAAGATGCGCGAGCGCAAGCATGAGGAGATCGCGCGGGAGCTGGACGGCGAGTGCGACGGTACGGCCGAGGGAAACGAAATGGCCATGAACAACGATCTTGGCGACGAACTGCTGGGCCTCATCTTCACAGCCTGCCACCCCATACTTTCGGCCGACGCCCGCGCGGCCCTCACGCTGCGTGTCATCGGCGGCCTGACGACGGACGAGATCGCCCGTGCTTTCCTGTCGAGCGAGGTGACGATCGCCCAGCGCATCGTCCGCGCAAAGCGGACGATCGGAAAGGCCAGGCTCAGCTTCGAGGTGCCGCGCGGCGCCGAGCGTGCGGCGCGTCTGTCCTCGGTGCTGGAGGTCATCTATCTCATCTTCAATGAAGGCTATGCCGCCACGGCAGGCGACGACCTTGTCCGGCCGAGCCTGTGCCTGGAGGCACAACGGCTCGGCCGCATGCTGGCGGGGTTGATGGCCGAGGATGCCGAGGTGTTCGGCCTGCTGGCTCTGATGGAAATCCAGGCATCGCGCCTGCCGGCACGCATCGGGCCGGACGGCGCCCTCTTGACCCTGACCGAGCAAAACCGCGCGCGCTGGGACCAGCTGCTGATCCGCCGAGGCCTTGACGCGCTGGCCCGTGCCGAAGCCCTTGGGGGCGATGGCCCCTATGTGTTGCAGGCCGCGCTTGCAGCCTGTCACGCGCGGGCGTGCAGTCCGGCCGACACCGACTGGCCCCGCATCGCAGCGCTCTACGACCGGCTGCGTGCAGTGATGCCCTCGCCGGTGGTCGATCTCAATCGAGCGGTCGCCCACAGCATGGCCTTCGGGCCCGAAGCGGGCCTGCGGCTGGTAGACGAGATTGCCGACGCCGCCGCCTTGCGCAATTATGCGCCATTGCCGGCGGCGAGAGGCGATTTTCTGTTTCGGGCCGGCCGGCTGGCCGAGGCCCGCGCCGAATTCGAGGCTGCGGCCAAGCTCACCCGCAACGTGCGCGAAGCGGCCTTTCTCCTCGCCCGCGCAGACGCTTGTGGTTGACAGCATCGCTCTCCGTGCCCGACGCGCCGCTCGGCAACATCGAAAGCCGCCAGTTCGCTCCCGGCCAGCCCCCTTCAATGAGCGTGATCAGCTCGCAACGCGAAAGGGATTAACGATGCGCAAGCCTTCGTCGAGCGCCATTCCGTGCTGCATGTCCTCTGACCAGAGTGTATCGCAGCCAGCGTGAACCGCCGCGGAGGCGATCATCGCTTCATAGGTGGAAAGGCCGTACCGCTCGGCGAGCCTCAATCCTGTTTCGTGGGTCTCGTGCGTGAGCGGATGAACCGTCAACAGGCCGCGCAGCGTGGTCAGCAGCGCATGCGTGTCGTCCCATGACATTTGCATCTTCCGACGCGCGACATTGGTGAGTTCATTGAGAACCTGCACGCTGATCGCCCCGCCATCGGCGATGACCGCCTCGGCCCGATCCGCCTTCGCCGTGTCGTCTGACGCGATATAAAGAAGGACATTGGTATCGAAAAAACTAGCGGGCATTTGCCTCGTCCCGATCGAATTTGAAGTCAGCGGGAAGCCGACCGCGGAAGGCGCGGAGACGCTTCAGCAACTCCTCACGCCCGGGCTTCCGCGCGACGCCAAGCTGGCGGGCGTCAGCGACATGGATTTCGATCTCATCGCCTTCCCTGAGTTCAAGCGCTTCGACCACAGCGGCGGGAAGGCGGACCGCAAGACTGTTTCCCCATTTGGCGACCTGCATGCCACTTCCTCGCTTAGATATACGCTGGAAGCAATGTATATCCACAAGTCGTGAAGGTCAAGAATTGCAGCCAATAGGTGTGTTCATTTTGGAGGAGAGGGCCTCGATCATGCCATCAACTGCGTCGGCACGCCGACAATCGGTCCTGCCTCGGCGAGCCGCTGGTCGAGGGTCCACACCGTGGCGCCATGCTCCGATGCCGTCGCGAGGTGCAGGGCGTCGCCAGCACGAAGCCCGAGGATATGCTGATCGGCGAATTTCGCGGCGACCCGAAAATGCCCGCCCGTCACCGGCAGCACGGTGAAGCTCTCAGCGACAAGCTTATTGAACATCGCGAGCGCTGCCGCGCGTTGATCCAGGTCGATCTGTCCGGTCCGAAGCTTGACCGCCATGGCGGAGGACATCTCGGTGATGGTCCAGTCGCTGATCACAAGTTGCGCAGGGTCCTGCTCCGCCAGCCAGCCCTGAACGCGCGCGGTCACGGCTTCGTTGGATAGCGCCGCGATGATCAGCGAAGTATCGAGATAGGACGTCAATAGCGATCGCCATCTCGCATCGATCGCACCAGATCGGTGGCAGCCTGAGCCTGCAGAGACATGGTTGCGGTCAGGGATTGGAGCAGGACGGCGTCGATCCGTTTGCGAGGGCGGGCCACGGCCGTGAGCCTGGCGACCGGCTTGCCACGCCGGGTTATGTCGATCGAGTCTCCAGCTTCAACCCGGTCGACGAGCTCACTCAGATGTGCCTTGGCGTCCGCCAGATTGACTGCATCCATGTCACGCTCCTGACCATGTAGATGGTCATGTAGCGCATAACGCGTGACAATTCCAGTGCAGAGCACGGCGAATAAGCAACTGGCTGCGTGAGCGAAGCAGGTGACCTGCAACGAGAATTATGCCGCTTCCCGCTTGACTCACACATATCCCGGCGGTTATACATCGATCAATAGCCGAAGAGTTATCGATCCCAATGCCAAACGCTCACGATGTACTCTTCAGAACGCTTGCCGATCCGACTCGGCGCGCTATTTTTGAGCGGCTGTGTCGCGAAGGAGAGCAGACGGTCGGGGCTCTGACGGCTCAGGCCGGAATTTCGCAACCGGCCGTGTCAAAACATCTCGGCGTTTTGAGGCAGGCCGGGCTCGTGCGCGACCGCCATGCAGGGCGACAGACCCATTATAGCGCGCAGCTTGCTGCGCTTGCCCCCCTGATCGACTGGACAAGCCAGATGACCGGGTTCTGGCAGAGCCGGTTCGACGACCTCGAAGACCTGCTCAAAAGGATGGACCAGTGAACCGAACGTCGACCGAAACGCTCTCCGTCGTTGTCGAACGGGAAATCGCTTATCCGCCCGAGAAGATCTGGCGCGCGCTCACGCAACCACACTTGATCGAGGAGTGGCTCATGAAAAATGACTTCAAACCTGTCGCGGACCACCGTTTCAATCTTCACGCAGACTGGGGCGTTGTCGAATGTCAGGTGCAGACGGTCGAGCCGAACAGAACACTGACTTACACGTGGGATACCAAGGATCTCAAGAGTGTCGTCTCCTGGACCCTCACCCCCACGAGCACCGGAGCCCGCTTGCGCATGGAACAGTCGGGCTTCCGGCCGGATCAGCAGCCTTACTTCCGGGGTGCCAAAATCGGCTGGCCGAGGTTCTTTGACGATCTGGAGCAGGTTCTGGCGCGGACGGACTGAGATCCGCTGGGCTATCCAGGCAAGGGCTCTGTTACAGAGCGACATCACGAGGCGATAATGGAGGCAAGCCAATGAAGATCAAGTTGGCCAAAGTATACGTGGACGACCAGGAAAAGGCACTGGGCTTTTACACCGAAACGCTCGGCTTTACCAAGAAGGCCGATTTCAGCAATGGGCCGTTTCGCTGGCTGACCGTCGCATCACCCGACGAGCCGGACAGTGCCGAGCTGCAACTCGCGCTCAATGACAACCCCGCTGCAAAGACCTACCAGCAAGCCATTTTCCAGCAGGGCCAGCCCGCGGTCATGTTCTTCACCGATAACGTCAAGGGCGACTACGAGCGCATCAAAGCGCGCGGCGCCGAGTTCACGATGCCGCCGACCGAAGTGACCGGCTCGACCATCGCCCAGCTGAACGACAACTGCGGCAATCTCGTTCAAATCACCCAACTGGCGCGCTGGTAAAGCATGCGTTCAGTGGCGTGGCTGCCCGGCGGGAGTCGCCAAACGGGCTGCCCGATCCGCTTCGGTTCGTCTTCAGAGGAGGTCTCAATGGATTGGAACAAATGGGTTCGGCAGATCCACCGCTGGCTATCGATTATCTTTGCGACGGTCGTCGCCGCCATCTTCATCAGCCTGGGAGTAGGCAAGGAACCCGCCTACTGGGTATACCTCTTGCCGCTGTTTCCACTCGGCTTGCTCCTGCTTACCGGGCTGTACATGTTCGTGCTGCCTTACGCTCCCAAGTGGCGCAACGCAGGGGGCACCGGCGCATTGGAGTGAACGCATGGCCGACAAGACGTCCATCAAGTCAGCGGCGGTCGCGAAGAAGCCCGCCGCCAAGCCTGCAGCCGCCAAGCCGGTCCTCCTCGCAGGCGGCAACCCGCAGATCCCGAAGGGTGATGGTGACGCTCCCGTGCAGGCCTACATCGCGGCCATGCCGAGCTGGAAACGCGACGTCGGCCGCCGCCTCGACGCACTCATCGAGCGCAACGTTCCCAACCTGCGCAAGGCCGTCAAATGGAACTCGCCCTTCTATGGCGTAGAGGGTCAAGGCTGGTTCCTCAACTTCCATTGCTTCACAAAGTACATCAAGCTGGCTTTCTTCCGCGGCACGTCGCTGCATCCTGTCCCTCCAGGCGAGTCCAAGCACAAGGACGTGCGCTACCTCGACATCCGCGAGGACGACCAGCTCGACGAAGCTCAACTCACCGGCTGGGTAAAGCAAGCCAGCCAGTTGCCTGGCGAGCGAATGTGAGTGGAATGCGAGTCATTCCCGCAAACCCGGTGCCGACTAGCGGTATTCATGTGACGGGCGAGCGGCAACAACCCTAGGGAAAGCGACAATGATGATGAAGAGTGGCTCTATGGAAGGAAATGCAGAGAGCTCTCCCTCTCAGCTGATAGATGCGAGGATCAGTGAGCTGGGCGATTGGCGAGGCAAGACGCTTTCCCATGTCCGCGCTCTCGTCAAGCAGGCTGACCCGGAAGTCGTCGAGGAGTGGAAGTGGCGAGGCGTTCCGGTGTGGTCGCACGCCGGAATAATCTGCACCGGCGAGACCTACAAGAACGTCGTGAAGGTGACCTTCGCAAAGGGCGCCGCCCTGCAGGATCCTTCAGGCCTGTTCAACTCCAGCCTCGAAGGCAACACCAGGCGCGCCATCGATATCCGTGAGGGCGAAGACATAGATGAGAATGCGTTCAAGGCGCTGATACGCGCCGCTGCCGCCCTGAACACGGCCCGATAGTCAGCTCCGGCCGATATGGTCGGCTAGCGGGCCGAGAGCGGCGAGCAAAGCTTCGCCGGTGGCTTGCGTCGCGTTCTCATGGGGCGCGCGCAGGTTCAGCCAGCGTCTGTCGCCGGACCGTACCGCCAGCACTGCCTTCATCGCGGAGATGAGGCCGGCGTCCTGGATGATTTTGCGGAACGCGTTGATGGCGGCATCCGCGTCAGTAATGTCCTCTCCCGCCAGCGCTGCGTCGTAGAGGGCCCGGATCGCTGCGGCATTCAGATTGACCGTCGCCGAGATGCACCCCGCAGCACCGTTGGCGAGGCCTTTCGTCAGCTGTGCTTCCGAGCTCGGGAACACCGCGACCCCTGGAGCTGCCGCAATGACCGCCACGGTGTTGTTCCAATCGCCGGCGCTGTCCTTGTAAGCCACCACGACATCCGGAAACGCTTGGCTCAAGCGGGCGGTCAGCGCCGGGCTCACCGGTACGCCGGAATTCTGCGGGATGTGGTAGAGGATCATCCTCATCGCCGGGTTCGCCACCCGTTCGATCAGCTCGCCATAGTAGCGGGCCTGTCCGTTGTCGCCGGCGGCCGTATAGAAGAACGACGGCAGCACCATCACCCCGGCACAGCCGAGCCCGACGGCATGCGCCGTCAGCTCGACGGTCTCGGCAAGTGCCGTGACACCGGTGCCGGGCATCAGATGGCTTGGCGAAATGCCGGCCTCGACCAGCCACTCCAGCGCTTGCATGCGCTCGCGCAACGAGACGGACAACGCCTCGCCCGTGGTGCCGAACGGCGACAGGAAATGCGCTCCCTGATCCAGCACCCACTTGGCGTGTGATATCCAGAGGTCGCGGGCAATGCGGCCGTCGTTTTCGAACGGCGTCAGGATCGGTGCGATGGTTCCTTGTGGGCGGATCATGTGCGTCCTTCTACGGGTGAAAATCTGTTCTGTGCTCAAAGCCGGCATCAGAAATGTCGAGCAAGCTACATGAAGCAGTGTTGCTGAGTACCGGCCGTTCGACCTCGAAATCAAGCGGCTCGCGCATAGGCGCGCGATTGTGATCGGGCGGCGGTTCTGAGGCTCTCGAGGTATATCCTTGTCACGGGACAACCTCGTCCGGCCGAAAGGGGGGTGACAAACGAGTTCTGCTGTTTCATCAATGCCGCCTTTTGAGGAGAAGCCCATGCGCAGCATCGGCGTCGGCATTATCGGCTGCGGCAACATTTCGGATGCCTATCTGAAGGCATCGCCACAATTCCCGGTGCTCGACATTGTCGGCGTCGCCGACGTCAACCGGACGGCGGCCGAGGCCAAGGCAGCGACCTACGGCCTGGCTGCCATGCCGGTCGACGCGCTGTTGGCCGATCCGCGCGTCGAGATCGTGCTCAACCTGACGACGCCGCAGCATCATGTGCCGGTCGGCCTGCAGGCTGTCGGGCAACGCAAGCACGTCTATTCCGAGAAGCCGCTGGCAACGACGCTCAGCGACGCCGAGCGGCTGGTCGCGGCCGCGCGCGAAAAGGGCGTGCGCGTCGGCTGTGCACCCGACACCTTTCTTGGCGGCTCCCACCAAACGGCGCGGCGGCTGGTCGATAAGGATACGGTCGGGACCATTGTCGCCGGCTCTGCCTTCATGCAGGTGCCCGGCCACGAGCTCTGGCATCCCAATCCGGATTTCTACTATCAGCCCGGCGGCGGGCCGATGCTCGACATGGGACCGTACTACCTGACCTGCCTGGTCAATCTCCTGGGTCCGGTAAAATCCGTGACCGGGCAGGCGAAGTCATCCTACGCCACCCGCACCATCGGTTCTGGACCGCGCCAGGGCGAGACCATCCGGGTCGAGGTGCCGACCCATATTTCCGGCCTGCTCGCATTCGAGAATGGCGCCGCGGTCTCGATCACCACCAGCTTCGACGTCTGGAAGCATGAACACAATCACATCGAACTTTACGGAACGACGGGCTCGATGATCGTCTCCGATCCCAACCAGTTCCAGGGCGACATCAGGACCAGCCAGCGCAAGGGCGACTGGACGGTGGCCGATCAGATCCATTCCTATGGCGACGGCAATTACCGGGGCCTCGGCCTTGCCGACATGGCGCAGGCGATCGTCTCGGGCAGGCAACACCGCGCCAGTCTCGACCTTTCCCTCCATGTCCTGGAAATCATGGAATCGATCATCTCTTCAGCAGACGTAGGGCAGCGTATCGATCTCAGATATGGCTGCGCCCGGCCGGCGCCGATGCGCGCCGATCTGCCTTTCGGAATTCTGGAATAGGGAACAATGCGATGAGCAAGACGGCACTGATTTTCTGGGGCGGCTGGGAAGGTCACACCCCGGCTCGAAGCGCCGAAATCGTCAAGGAGATGCTGGCCGGCAACGGCTTCGACGTGCAGCTGGAGCAGGGGACTTCGGCGCTTGCCGATCCGCAGCTGAGCAAGCTCGATCTCATCGTCCCGGTGATCACGATGTCGACGATCGAAAAGCCGGAGCTGCAAAACCTGACCAGCGCCGTCGGGGCCGGCACCGGCCTTGCGGGCTTTCACGGCACGATGTGCGACAGCTTCCGAAATGAGCCGGAATACCAGTTCATGACCGGCGGCCAGTGGGTCGCCCATCCCGGCAACATCATCGACTATCACGTCGATATCACCAGTCCAGACGATCCGGTCATGCAGGGCATCGACGGCTTCGCCTACCGTTCAGAGCAGTATTACATGCATGTCGATCCGACCAACGAGGTGCTGGCGACGACTACTTTCACCGGCGAGCATCTCGATTTCATCGCCGGCGTCGTCATGCCGGTCGTCTGGAAGCGCCGCTACGGCAAGGGCCGCGTCTTCTACAGCGCGCTCGGCCACACCGCCGACGAGTTCGCCGTGCCGCAAATGCGCACGATGTTCGAACGCGGCGCGATTTGGGCCAGCCGAAACTCGGACCTTGCATAGCCGTTCAATCTGAACGCCACGTACCGTTGTAATCTCTCATAGGGCGGCCGCCCGAACGCGGACACAGGACCGGCTGCGGCAAGCAATTGCCTGCCATGGTAGTATCCAATATATCAGCGGTTCTCATCGAGAAATTCCGCAGCTGGAGGTCGAATGGAGCAGACGTGGCGATGGTTTGGCCCGAGCGACGCGGCAACGCTTGCTCATGCCAGGCAGGCCGGCGCGACCGGCATCGTGACGGCACTGCACGACATCCCTTACGGCGAAGTCTGGCCGATCGACGCCATCAGGCAGCGCCAGGCGCTTATCGAGGCGGATCCGGCGATGGGCCTGAAATGGAGCGTCGTCGAGAGCGTGCCCGTGCACGAGGACATCAAGCTCGGCCGCGGCGATCTCGACCGGCTCTACGACAATTTCAGGCAGACCTTACGCAATCTCGGCGCCTGCGGTGTGCGCACGGTCTGCTACAACTTCATGCTGATCCTCGACTGGACCCGGACCGACCTGGCTGCGCCCCTGCCGGGCGGCGGACGGGCGCTCCGCATGAACATGCACGAGCTTGCCGCGTTCGATTGCTACATGCTGCAGCGCAAGGGATCGGAGCGCGACTATGCGTCCGATGTTCTCCAGCGGGCGAGCGAATGGTTCGAGACGACGCCGGATACGTCAAAAGAACGTCTCCTCGCCAACATCATGGCCGGCCTGCCGGGCGCCTTCAAGCGCTACGACATAGCAGAATTGCGCGAAGTGGTGGCCGAGCAGTCGGGCCTGTCGCACGACCGGCTGCGCGAGAATCTCGTCCGTTTTCTCGAAAACGTGCTGCCGGCGGCCGAAGAGGCGGGCGTCACGTTGGCGATCCACCCGGACGATCCGCCGCGCGATCTCGTCGGCCTGTGCCGGATCGTCAAGAACGCCGACGACATCGCGCTTATCCTGGACGCCGTGCCGTCGGCCCATAGCGGCCTCACCTTGTGCACGGGGTCTCTGGGCGCCAACCCGGCCAATGACGTGCCCGCCATCGCCAGGCGCTTTGCGCACAAGATAAACTTCGTGCATCTGCGCAACGTCAGCAAGGACCCGGACGGTTCGTTCATGGAATCCGAGCATCTGCGCGGCGATCTCGACATGGTGTCGGTGGTTTCGATCTTGCTCGACGAGCAGCAACGCCGCCGCGACGCCGGCGAACCGACGGCGCTGCTGCCGTTTCGCCCGGATCATGGCCACGAGCTGATCGATGACGCTGCGCGGCACACCCATCCCGGCTACCCCGTAATCGGCCGTCTTCGCGGCCTTGCCGAATTGAGAGGCGTGATGACCGCGATTGCCCATCAGCGCGGCTACCGGCTGCAATGACAGCGCCCCGCCTGCTCTGCGTGGGCGCGCTCACCTACGACACGATCTTGCGCCTCGATGTACTGCCCTCCGGCGCCGGCAAGTTCCTGCCAAGCGAGGCCGTGCAGATCGCGGCCGGTATGGCGGCAACCGCCGCCGCGTCAGCCAGCCGCCAGGGCGGGCAGGTCTGGCTATGGGCAAGCGTCGGCGACGATGCTGTCGGCCGCGATGTCATCGGCCAGATGGAGGCGGAGCGGGTCGACTGTTCGTTGGTGCGCAGGGTTGAAGGTGGCCGCTCGGCCATTGCCACGATCCTGGTCGATGCCGCCGGCGAGCGTATGATTGTGCCCTTCTACGATGCCGTCACGCAAGCCGATCCTGACCTTCTTCCGCCCGCGGATTTTTCCCGCTTCGACGCCGTGCTGGTTGATGTCCGCTGGCCCGGAGCCGCGGCCCTGGCGCTGGCGAAGGCTCGCGAGTGCGGCATCCCGGCGATCCTTGACGCCGATGTCGCGTCGCGACCGGTGCTCGACCGGCTACTGCCGCTCGCCTCGCATGTCGTTGCTTCGCTGCCGGCGGCACGCATCCTTTGCGGTCCAGAGGTTTCCGCCGGTTCCGCCGTCGCCATTCTCGGCGAACGGACCGGCGCCTTCGTGGCGGTCACCGATGGCGCGAACGGCACCGTGTTCCGCTACTCGGGCAGCAATGACGTCCGTCATCTGCCGTCGCCGCGGGTCGAAGCCGTCGACACCCTGGCGGCGGGCGACGTGTTTCACGGCACCTTCGCTCTCGGCCTGGCCGAAGGTTGGGACGAAGAGCGGGCGATAGCAGTGGCCAGCGCCGCCGCCGCGCTAAAGTGCCTGCGCTTTGGCGGACGGCTCGGCGCACCGACGCGCGCGGAAACGCTGGCTTTCATGCAAGGATCGACATGACGCCGAACACGCTTGGGCCGGTTCGGCAAAGAAAGGCACGTCAAGTGGCGCCGATCGACTACCATGGTAGTCACTGCGCAACTGTTCGAGGGAGAATAAATGGCTGAGTTCAAAAAACGCGCACTGGTCACGGGAGCGGCCATGGGCATCGGCCGTGCTGTCGCCGAAAGACTGGCCGGGCAAGGCGTCGACCTGATTCTGTTCGACCGGGCGGGCGATCAGCTGGATGACGTCGCGGCGCAGCTTTCGGCGCGCGGCGTGACCGTGCACACCGTGCTTGGCTCGACCGCCGACACTGAAGCCTGTGGCCGCGCCGTCGAGCTTGCCCGGTCCGCGTTCGGCGGGCTCGACATGCTTTCCCACAATGCCGGCATTCAGCGTTACGGAACGGTGGAGACCACGGACGAGGCGCTTTGGGACGAGGTGATGAACGTCAACCTCAAGGCTGCCTACCTGCTCTCCCGCGCGGCGATGCCGCTGCTGCGGCAAAGCCGCGGCGCCATCGTCCATATGAGCTCGGTGCAGGGTCTGGCCAGCCAGGAAGGGGTTCTGGCCTACAGCACGGCCAAGCACGGCCTGATCGGCCTGGTCAAATCGATGGCGGTCGACTATGCGCCGCTCGGCGTGCGCGTCAATGCCGTGGCTCCGGGCGCGGTCGACACGCCGATGCTGCGGGATGCGGTCAAGCTCAACGATAAGCCCGACGAGATCCTGCGCATCCTCGACAACATGCATCCGCTCGGCCGTACCGCCCAGCCGCAAGAGATTGCCGCAGTCGTCGCCTTCCTGCTGTCCGACGATGCCTCCTTCGTCACCGGCGAGGTCGTACGCGTCGATGGCGGCCTGCTGGCGCGCATCGGCGGTTCTCCGCGCAAGGAATAACGTCGGCGCTGCTGCTTGCGCAGGCATTTCATGAACGGCTTGAAGCTGCAGAGCCTATAAGGGGTCGCCGATGGCACGGCTTTTGGGAACGCGGACCATCACCGAGGGGCGGCTCGACGAAACCACCCCCGGCGCTTCAGTCGCGGCTAGGACGTTCGAGGTTTTGCTCGACCAGATCCTGACCTTCCGTCTGAAGCCGCACGAGCTGATTTCTGAAAAGGCGATGTCGGAAGCCCTCGGCGTGAGCCGCACGCCGGTCAGGGAGGCCCTCGCCCGGTTGGCCGGTCTTGGCTTGATCGACATTTATCCGCAGCGCGGCAGCATGGTGGCGCCGCTCCGGATTGCCGATCTCGAGAAATCGCAGTTTCTGCGCGAAGCGCTCGAAGTCGGCCTGATCAAGCGCGCGGTCGAGAGCCCGCGCCGTGCCGACCTGCTTGCCGTGCTCAAAGGCGAACTGGCCGTCCAGGAGACGTTCGCCTCCATCGCGGACGACAGGCGCTTCTTCAAGTCGGACGAGCTGTTCCACCAGCACATCGCCAGCCATGCCGGCTTCCCCGGAATCTGGGCCGACATCAGCGCGGCGAAGCTGCACATGGACCGCTTCCGTTTCCTGTCTTTCCCGCGCCTCGACAGCATGTCGGTGGTTCTCGGCCAGCATCGGCGGATTGTCGATGCGCTTGAGCAGGCCGACGCGTTTGCGGCGGAAGAGGCGATGCGAACGCATCTTCGCCGCATCTTCGAGGTGCTCGAAATCGTCCAGGAGCGCTATCCCTATTATTTCGAGGCAAACGGCAGTGTGAGCCCGCTTTCGGCCGGCTCAATCCAAGCCTGAGCCTTTCTTGCGCGCTTCCGAAGGTGTCTTGGTCTTGCTGCCGGATGTGTCGGAAGCTGGCTCGGCTTTGCGATTTTGACCCTCACCGCCTTGCTCGTTGCGGAGCTGCTTTTCCACTATCGATCGCGATCCTTCCGCCGGGTCTTGTTCAGGATGAGTATCGGTTCCCGTCATGTCGGTTCCTATCCATTTTGATCAATTGCGTGCGGCGTGGGCTGACCTCCGCCGCCGGTTCTGTCGCGCCCGATCATCAGCCAGGCGGCGAACAGCACGACCAGTACGACCACGATCCAGGCGACGAAACGAGGCATCGGCCTCATGTCCCTCGCCGCCGCTTGCTGCCGCGTGCCTCCGGATCGGAGCCGGCCTCGACCGTTGGATCGGGCACGACCGGGCCGCGTTCGGCCTCGGAACCCTCAGCTTCGATCTCCTGCACGGCCTGATCCCAATGCTCGCGCTCGCGTCCTTGCGGACGGCCTTCGCGCTCCCAGATCTCATGGGCTCGCTGCCTGATACGCTCTTCCCTGTCCATGGCCTTTGCCTCGTCATCCCCTAATCCGGCGATCGCTGGTTTGTTCCGCGGTGCCAGCGCCGTTCATCGCGATTCAGTTGACCTGATCACCCAGCGCTCTAGATCAAACTTCGCGCCGAAGTCGCCTGGTGCCGGGGAGAACAATCGTGTGGCAGCAACGCTACAAGCACGTATTGTAAATGCCGTTACAGCCGTCGGTTCTCGACCAGACCGCCTGCGCTTGCTGCTGATAATATTTGTAGTGACGGCATGCTCGCCTTCCGGCCAGGTCGAGCAGCAGTCGAAAACCGCGGCTTCCGCCACACAGACCGCATCGCTGGTCCTGGAGAGCTGGATCGCTGGGGAAGCCCCGTCGGAATACACGTCGCGCACTTTGCAATCGGCCGGCAAGGCGCTCGCCGATGCCGGTGCGCAAATCCAGTCCGGCAAGTCGCCTGAGTCCAGCGGCCAAGCCGGTCTGAAGATGGCGGTTGGACGGCTTTCGGCAGCGGTAATTCGCGCGGCGACGGCCGTGCAGAACGGCAACCGCTCGGAAGTGGAACACGCGCAGCAGGATCTGCGGGCCGCCGCCGCCGACCTGAGCACGTCCTACGCGAAATATTTCGCGCCGAAATCATGAAGAAGCTGCTCGAAATATCGCTCGGCGTCGTCACCAGCGTTGGCGGCTTTCTTGAGGTCGGATCAATGGCGACCGCCGCCCAGGCCGGCGCGGCGTTCAGGTTTCAGCTGATATGGGCCGTCGTCCTGGGCACGATCTGCATCATCTTCCTGGTCGAAATGGCCGGACGCTTCGCCGCAGTTAGTCATCACACCATCGCCGACGGGATCCGGGAACGGTTTGGCTTCAACGCCTTTCTGTGGCCGTTGCTCGCCACTTTGCTGGTTAACTTCCTGGTCATGGCAGCCGAAATCGGCGGTGTTGCCATTGCGCTCGAGCTCGCCACCGGCATCGGCTTTCAGTGGTGGGCGCTGCCGGTCGCTTTTCTGGCATGGCTGTTCCTTTGGAAAGGCACGTTCGGACTCATCGAAAAAGGCGTCGCGATCCTCGGGCTGGTCACGCTGTGCTTCGTGGTTGGCGCCGTCATGCTGAAGCCCGATTGGGGGCAGGTCGCGGCCGGGGCCGTGCCAACACTGCCGGATCACGACGCGGCCAACTACTGGTTCATGGCGGTCAGCATTCTTGGTGCGTCGATCTCGCCCTATCTGTTCATGTTCTATTCGTCGGGAGCGATCGAGGACGAGTGGGACAAGAGCTATCTCGGAGCCAATCGGGCGATTGCCGGCCTGGGCATGAGTTTTGGCGGCACAATCGCTATGGGTGTGCTGATTGTGGCGGCGCTCGTTCTGGCAGCACACGGCATAGTGCAGGTCGACGACTACCACCAACTGCCGCTGATGCTGATCCAGATCTTCGGTTTCTGGGGATTTGTCCTGTTCGTTGCGTCACTAGGCATTGCCTGTTTCGGCGCCGCGCTCGAAATCGGCCTGCAGCAAGCCTACCTTGTGGCGCAGGGTTTCGGCTGGACCTGGGGCGAGAACCTGAAACCGCGCGACGACCCGGGCTTCAGCGCCGTGTATACGGTCTCGCTGTTTCTCGCCGCCATTCCGATCGCACTGGGTCTCGATCCGCTGAAGCTCACCATCTTCTCCATGGCGCTGACGGCCGCCAGCCTGCCGCTAACCGTGGTGCCGTTCCTCTTCCTGCTGAACGACGAGCGTTATGTCGGCGAGCACCGCAATGGCATGATAGCGAATGCCGCGGTCATCTTCATCATCGCGCTCGGTTTCGTGCTCGCGATCGTGACCATTCCTTTGCAGATATTCGGAGGCACGTGATGGATTTGCTGCGCGACATCCTGGACAAGCAAGTGGTCGACCGCGAGCAGGTCAAGATCGGCAAGGTTGACGGGCTGGTGGCCGAACTCAGGCCAGGCAAGCCGGCAAAAATCATTGCGGTCGAGCTCGGCTCGATCACGCTGGCGCGCCGGCTTGGCCAGCGGCCCGGGCGCTGGATGGCGCGGCTTGCGGCAAGGCTCGGCGGCAAGCGCCATGCCGAGCCGCACCGCATCGCCTGGAACAAGCTGCGCGACATCGGCGTCGACATCGAGTTCGATATCGACGTCCGCGAAACGGCGATTTTCGACTGGCAGGACTGGCTGCGCGACCGTGTCATTGGGCGTATCCCGGGAGCTGGATGATGGCTACTATCAATCTCGAGCAATTGGCTGGCAGGAATGTGCTTTCGCAGCGCGGCAAAAGCATCGGTCATATCGAGGAGATACGCGCAGAATCGGATGGCGACGACCTGGTGATTGCCGAGTACCATGTCGGCATCTACGCGGCCTTCGAGCGTCTGTCCGCTTCGGCCATCGGCATTGCGGTCCTCAATGTCTTTCGACTGCGCAGTCGCGAAAGCATGTACCGCATCGCTTGGGACAAGCTCGACATCTCCGATCCGGCGCGGCCGCGGTTGTTATGCACGACGGAAGAACTTTCCGGTATGAAGGGGAGTATCGAGGGCGATAAACCGGAATGAACGATACTTTCCCGCCGTCGGAGAATGGGGTCCAGTGAAAGTCCTGGTTACCGGCGCCACCGGCCTAATCGGTGCCTCCGTCGTGGCACGCCTTCTTTCCGAAGGACATGAGGTGATCGGATTGGTCCGCAGCCCCGGCGCAAACCGGACCGGCAATTATCAATTGCTGGTGCTGGACATGGCGGTGGCGCTGCAGCCCGAAGACTGGCTACCGCATCTCAGGGGCATAGACGCCGTCGTCAATTGTGCCGGCGTTCTGCAGGATAGCCCTCGTGAAAAGACGCGCGAAGTCCATCGCGAGGCGGCGGCAGCACTCTTCCTCGCCTGTGCGCGGGCAGGGGTTGCCCGGGTGATCCACTTCTCGGCAATCGGCGTCGATCGGGCGCAGCCTTCGGCATTCTCGGTGACGAAGCTGGCTGGCGACCAAGCGCTTATGGCGCTTGATCTGGATTGGGTGATCCTGCGCCCGTCCGTGGTGCTCGGCCGGCCGGTGTTTGGGGCCAGCGCATTGTTTAGGGGTCTCGCCTCGCTGCCGGTGCTGCCGTCCATGCCCGGCACCGGCCGGCTCCAAGTGGTGCAGCTCGACGACGTGGTCTCAACCGTCGTCTTCCTTCTCGATCCCGCCAGTCCGTCTCGCATCGTGCTGGAACTTGTCGGTCCCGAACAGCTGAGCACGGACGAGGTCGTCGGCAGCTATCGCCGATGGCTCGGCTGGGCTCCTGCAGCCAGGTTTGTCTTGCCGGCGGCTGTTGCAAGGCTTCTCTACCGCCTCGGCGACCTTGCCGCGATGTTCGGCTGGCGTCCACCGATGCGCACCAACGCGGCCAGAGAGATTGCCCGAGGAGCGGTTGGAGATCCCTCGGACTGGACCGCCACGACCGGCATACGCCCGCAAACCCTGGCGGGCTTCCTCGCGCTCAATCCGGCAACGGTGCAGGAAAAATGGTTTGCCCGGCTGTATTTCATCAAGCCTGCGATCTTCGTCGTCCTGCCCTTCTTGTGGATCGTGACGGGAATTGTGTCGCTGACCACCGGCTACGGCAGCGGCGTCGATCTGATGCAAGGCACTGGGGCGGGCATCTTGTCGGCGCCGATCGTGATAGCCGGTGCTCTTGCCGACATCGCCGTCGGCGCGCTCCTAGCCTGGCGGCCGGCGGCGCGAAAAGGCCTCTATGGCGGCATCGCGCTCTCGCTCTTCTACCTGGTCGTCGGAAGCTTTCTGAGCCCCGAGCTGTGGAACGACCCGCTTGGGCCGTTCCTCAAGGTGTTGCCGATCCTGGTGCTGCACTTTGTGGCCTTGGCAGTGCTGGAGGAGCGTTGATGCTCTATTTCCTGCTGAAATTTCTGCATGTCATCGGCGCATCCGTGCTGCTTGGTACCGGCGCCGGTATCGCTTTCTTCATGTTGCTCGCCCACAGGACCGGCAATGCCGCGACGGTTGCGGCGGTGGCGCGTGTCGTCGTCGTCGCCGACTTCCTTTTCACCGCGACGGCCGTGGTCGCGCAACCTTTGACCGGAGCCGCGCTCGCCTGGCAGGCCGGCTACTCGCTGTCGGAGGGCTGGATCGTACTTTCGATCGCGCTCTATATCTTCACCGGAATGTTCTGGCTCCCGGTCGTCTGGATGCAAATGGAGATGCGCAAGCTGGCATCGCAAGCCGCCGCTGCAGGCGCGCCGTTGCCGCCGCGCTATCATCGGCTCTTCTGGCTGTGGTTCGCCTTCGGCTTCCCCGCCTTCGCTGCCGTACTCGGGATTTTCTGGCTGATGATCGCGCGGCCTGCGATCGAGTGGTAGGTCGCAGGCAGGTCCCACTGCGATAATGCCCAGTCAAAGCACTACGGAAAGATTCCGGCCCATGCAGCGCCATGTGCCGGAGCGGACCTGCGCCTCGACCTGTAAGTCGCACCGGAGTCCGGTCTCGTATCATTTCCAACCGCGCGCTCACCGCCATCGGCACAGGACAACATCCCGTCTTGAGGCTGGTTAGGCTTCGCTTACCAAAAAAGATGACGCCTGAGGGGAACACGGGAAGCACAGGCAAGTTCGGTGCGCAGTGGAGGAGATTGCGCCATGAACAGCGTTATTTATCTCATCGGCCTCGTCGTCGTCGTGCTTGCGATCCTCTCCTTCCTCGGATTCCACTAGGAGACACCATGCAGGACCAGGACGATCAGGGCCGTCAGACGGCCGATTTCGAGACAGCCAGAAGCGAGCTTTCGGAAAGACTACAGCGAGAAAAGCAGACCGCGACGGAAGCGCTCCACGATGCGCGTGACGAGATCACCAGGAAAGCCGGAGACTCCGCATCGGAAGCAAAGCAAGCATTGTTCAACAAGGCGGAGGGAACGCAGCGCGACGTGAGCGCCAATCTGAAGGCCTTCAGCGGCGCATTGCGCGCGGCAAGCGAGCATCTTGCCAATAGTGATCAACGGACCGCTTCGAAATTCGCCCTTGACGCCGCAGGCGGGCTCGAGCGGCTTTCCTCGTCCCTGAAGGATAAACCGTTCGACGAGGTGCTTGGCGAAATTCAGTCGTTCGGCCGCGAAAACTCGGGGGCGCTGATCGCCGGTTCGGTATTGGCAGGCCTGGCGCTGGGGCGGTTCATCAAGAGCTCGCCGCCCTCTGCCCAAGCCGGAGCACCGCGCCGGTCGGGAGCAGGCCGGGCGCCCGAGACCGGTCCTAGCTCGAATGAGTTCGGAGGGCGATCGGCAGAGGCAGTGGAGCCGGCCCCGCTAGTATCCGATCAGTCCGGCGATGACTGGGCCAATGCAAGCCTGGAGCAAAACCCATGACTGACAATCAGGACACTCGCAGCCTGACAACCCTTGTCAGCGATCTGGCACAGCAGGTCACAACACTGCTTCAAACCGAAAGCAGGCTGTTGCGGGCTGAAATGTCGGAAAAGGTAAGCAAGGCCGGCGCCGGCGCCGTGGAGGTAATGGGAGGCGCCATTTGCCTGCTCGCCGCCCTGATAGTGCTTTTGCAGGCGCTGGTGATTGCCTTGGCGAGCGCCGGGCTGGGAGCCGGATGGTCCTCGCTGCTCGTCGGCGTCGTGGTGGCAGTACTGGGCGTCATACTCTTGCGCTCCGGCAAGGCAAGCATGGCTCCCTCAGAGTTGACCCCCGACCGGACACAAGACCAACTTAAACGCGACGCACGCGTGATCAAGGAACAGATAAGATGACCGACAAATCCGCAGCCGAGTTGGAACGCGATGCTGATATTGCTCGCGCCAGAGTGGCAGATACCGCAGACTCGATCCGCAGCAAGATGACACCGGGCCAACTGATCGACGAATTCACCGGGATGTTCAGCGGCGAGGGATCCGCCATGCTCAGCAATCTTAAGACTCAGGTCAGGGACAATCCGTTGCCGCTTACATTGGTCGGCGCGGGCCTGGCCTGGCTGATGCTTGGCAAGGGCACGTCGGTAGACAGTTCAGCACTTGGTGCCTATTCGACCAGCAGGGAACCTGACGGCAGCCGAACCTTCTCTGACCAGCGGAGCTTGGGCGGGGCCTGGCAGGACTCAAGCGGCGATGAGTACGGTGCCGAGAGCGAAGATTCCGCCGGCTCCATGCTCTCCGATGCCGCTCGTTCGGTTGCTTCCGTGGCAGGCGGTGGGACTGAGGCTGTCGCAGACGTTGCGAGCGGCGCCAAAGAAAGATTAAGAAGCACGGCCGGGCAGTTCGGCTCGAGCGCCAACGATATGGCGGGGCGGGTGCGGCAGTCGACGCGGGACCTGTTCCAGCGCGAACCTCTGGCAATGGCCGCGGTGGGCCTTGCCGTGGGCACCGCCATCGGCGTGATGCTGCCTCACACCGCCGCGGAAGACGAACAACTCGGCCCCTACCGCGACAAGCTTCGTGACAGTGCCGAGGAGCTCTTTGAAGAAGGCGTGGAACAAGCCAAGCAGGTCGCCGCCGAAGCATATGAGACTGTAAAGGAAGAGGCTGACCGACAGGGTTCCAGCAGCGACGCCGAGACCTTGGTCGACCGCGTCAAGAAAGTCGTGAAAAAGACGGCAAGCAAAACTGAGGAAGCGATTCGCGATCGTTTGCCGGAGACCGACGAGGTTCCCAGTTCGAACGATTCTCCCGAAACAACGTGATAGCGCTGCGGTCGTTCGTGGCGATTCCGACCACGGGCCGCCTCGCGGTTGGCACATCGAAGTCGGCTAGGAGTCCGCAACCTTCCGCAGACAAATATGATCGCGGCGCTCAAGTCATTAGCCGAGGCGCTCCGGTCCGTTCCGATTCTTCGCTCTGAATCCGTTCGGTTCGTCGGGCTGCATGAAGCGCGTCTGGCCAACGGGCCTCAGCAGCACTGTCCATTCTGAAAAAAAACAACCACCCCGTCAATTCGACAGGGGTGGTTGCTAGGAATTCCTCTCGGCCCGCCGGGCGGCCTAACTCTTGGCGGTCTCTCCCGCCTCACGCAGCCTGGCGTATTGCAAGGTGACACCGCGCAGGTTCTGCCTCAACCAGTCGGCCATTTTCTCTTCTTCGCTGAGATTCTGCTGAAGGGAATTGGTTGCCTGACTAAACCCTCCGGCCTCGGCGAGTACGAGCAACGAGTTGTAAGCGGCGATCTCGTAATTTTCGAATGCAAAGTTGGCGAAGCTGTTCTTGAGGATTTCGTCGCCGGCTACGGAATGTCCCATCGCGGCCATGCTGCCGACCATCGACATGGCCGTGTCCTTCAATGTGGAATGGTCCTCACCGAGGCCATCCAGAATGGATTCCAGGCGGGCCATCTGCCCTTCGGTCTCCGTGATATGCTGCTGCAGGCGGTCGGCGACCTGCGGATAGTTCTCGATCCGCTTGACCTGAGGTTTCATGATCGACAGTGCCTGGTTCTCCATGGCGTGGGCGTTGCGCAGCCCGACAATGAAGATCGAGCGGGTTTCGGAATTGACATCAGTATCCATAGGATTTCCTCGCGGTTTGACGTGTAGAACCAAACCGTGGCTATGCCGATTTGTTCCTGGCGAGGTGTTGACTGTCGAGCTTTTACACCTAACCCTGCTCTTCAAGAAGTGCAGCATAAACAGCTCTCACAACCTGCGACAGTACGTCGAAAGCATAGCCGATGTGCAAACGGTCGCACGGCGTATGGTAGTCTCGTTCCCCACCATATTGAGGGTAGGAATGTTGCCCACATCGGCGTGTTGCGGACGACGACGTCGGACCGGACTCGGCCCCCTCGCCAAAGAAGCTCATATCCGAGATGCCCGCGAAACAATCCGCACCAGCAGATTGCCCGGGCCATAGCGGGCGCTCGCGTCGGCCGCGATGTGCGACGCGACCGCGGGCAGCCTCGCCGATGCGGGCCGGTTCCGAAAGGTTCGTCGGCAAGCAAGGCATCGAGCCGAAGGCGGTGACGATTGCCGGTCCGGCAAACCGGCATCGGTAGACTGCCGGCAGTGTTTGATCTCGACTAGGCGAGCAACGATGTCATTTCAGCGAATAGAGGTAGGCAGCGACGTCCCGCGCCTCCTGATCGGAAATTCTGGTCGAAGGCATTGCCGTATGCGGATTGATCTCCCTTGCCGCACGGATCCAGCGGATCAGGTTCTCCGGCCTATTGCGCAAGACGCCGCCGACATAGACCCGGGTGGCCAGGCTTGCGTCGAGGCGTGGACCGACTAACCCTTGCGCGCCGGGAACGCCGGTGATGGTGTGGCAACCGGCGCAGCCATTGGCCATCATGATCGGAATGGCGCGGGCGCCGACGCCGCCGGTCGCATTGTCGGCCTTCTGCTCGACCCGACGGCTTTGCTCGAAGTACAACAAAATCCCGGCCAGGGCTGCAACGAGCACGACAATAACCGCAGCGCCGATTACGGCTTTAGACAGCGTGAAGCGCATGCGACGCCTCCCGGTCCTTTCGGCTGCTCGAGCGGATCCACAGGCCGGCCAGCAGCAACGCCGCGCCGCCATAGATCAGGCCGGCCGGAACCCACATGACCAGACCGGCGAGTTGCTGGTCCTCGAGCGGGCTAAGATTCCATAGGTCTGCGC
The DNA here is from genome assembly GCF_040318885.1 of Mesorhizobium sp. M0998. Taxonomy (NCBI): domain Bacteria; kingdom Pseudomonadati; phylum Pseudomonadota; class Alphaproteobacteria; order Hyphomicrobiales; family Phyllobacteriaceae; genus Mesorhizobium; species Mesorhizobium sp. M0998. The sequence goes on along the minus strand of NZ_JAMYND010000002.1, from coordinate 188,307 downwards.
CTGCGCCATTTTCCGGATACCACAGCCTTGGCGAGACCAGGAGCAGCACTCCGAGCAGGCCAGTGTGCAGCGACGTGAAGAAGAGGTGCATGACTGCGCTGCCACAGGCTTGTTCGCGGCCTGAACGCGGCAGCAGCACCCACCAGAACAGCAGGCCGGAACCGAAGAAGCTGGCATGTTGCGCGTAATGAAGGACACCCTGTGCAAGCGCCGCCTCGAACAGCGCCGGAATATGCCATGCCCATATGGCGACGCCGTGCAGGACGGTGGCCGTTACAGGGCGGCTGATGGTGGCCCAAACCGCCTGCAGCATCTTCGCGTGCCCGGCTGGGCCAAATGCCAGCCGCAGCTTGATCGGCAATGCCCACATCATCGCCGCCGCCGGCCGGGAGGCGACCAGCAGGGGTGCCGCCACCGCCATCAACAGTTCGTGCTCGATCATGTGGGCGGTGAAGACCCGCTCACCGAATGCGTGGAGCGGGCTGACCAGTGCTGCCGCCAAAATGGCCCAGCCGGTTGCAAACAGCAGGGCTTGCCGCAACCGCAACGGGCGGCTGCGGGCACTCCGCCGCCACAGCCGAAAGGCGCCTGCCGCGTAAAGCAGTGCGACCAAGGTTAGCGGCAGCGTGATCGGCAACGCCAGCGTCCAGCCGGCCTGCGCGGCGCCGGCACCGTAGCAGATCGTGGTAGAGAAGAGCGCGTCGAAGCTCATCGCAGGCAGCCGTCAAGAATGAGCGAGGCGGCGCCTTGCATGACAATTACCAGCGCAAACAGCACCGCGCTGAGAATGCCGATATTGGCGACGAAATCCTCGGTGCCGCGCGTACGATCCGGTTTAAAGGCGGCGCCACCTTGCTGGCGCGCCCGCCACGAAAGCACGCCGCCGAGCAAGGCCAGCACTGTCAGCACCAGCGCAATGACCAGTATGAGGGGAACGCCGTGGGCGCACTGCCACTCCACGAACGCATAGTTCAGCTGCGTCGACACCGCCCAGGCCAAAGGCCCGGACAACAGCCCGCCCCATGATGTGCCCAAGCGAAGCGCACGCATCTCAGTCAAGCCTCGGCATCCAGTAGATCAACAGATAGATCGGGATCCAAGTCGCGACCACGAAATCCCAGTAGAAGACGTTGTCGCCAACGTCCCCGAAACGCCGGCCGTTATAGCCATGGCGCGTGAACATCAGGACCGTCAGCACCAGCGTATCGCCGACGTCGGTAATCAGATGCGTTGTGTGGAGGCCGAGCAGGACCCACAGCATTGAGCCGTACGCATTGGTATCCCAATAGATGTTGAGGGCCGGAAACTCGAACCACCGCACGACAAGCGGTGCGATACCGAGCAGCGACATGACGATCAGGCCGATGCGCACGGGCACCATGGCACAGGCTTCGGCATAGCGGTTCAGTATGTGGTTGGGCACCACGCTGGCGAGCAGCAACAGCGTGACGATGGTGCCTGGCCAATGGTTGGGCGGCGGCACGCCCAGCGGCCATTCGGGCGACAGATAGGCAAGATAAAGATAGGCGCCTGCGGCGAGCGCGAACCCAGTGCCCTCCAGCGCCATGAAGGCGAGAGTGCCCCACCAGGTCGGGCTGCGTGGTCCGAGCCCGAAGGTCGGGAGTTGGGAAAGATCGGCGGTAGGGCGCTGTTTCATTCCTCATCCTCCGGGTCGCCTTTCGGCCAGAACCAGCCGATCAGAGTGATGGCAATCGGCCCGGCTCCCCAGACCACCGCCCACGGGCTGAAGATCGAATAGAGAAAGGTGGCGCCGACGGCGAGCGCGGCGAACAATGGCCAGATCGACGGTGTCGCCGACTTCTCGCGCACATCTGGATGCGCCTCTGCCACGGTCGATATGACAAGTTCGCGCGCGTCGACGCGAAGCCCGGTCGCGACAGGCAGCGTGTCACGTTCGGCCCAGAGCGGCTCGGCGTGGGTAACCACCGGGATCCGAGCGAAATTATAGCTCGGCGGTGGAGAGCTCGTCGCCCATTCCAGCGTGCCAGCATTCCAGGGATTGTCCCCCGCCGGGGCGCCCCTCGAGGCGCTGTACACCAGGTTTATAGTGAACAGAACGAAGCTTAGGAACAGGATGACCGCGCCGGCTGTGATGAACAGGTTGATGTTGCCCCAGCCGAGTTCCACCGGATAGGTGTAGACCCGCCGCGGCATACCCCACAGGCCGACAAAGTGCATCGGAAAGAACGCCGCATTGAAGCCTAGGAAGGCAAGCCAGAAGTGCCAGCGTCCGAGACGTTCGCTCATCATCCGGCCGGTGATCTTGGGGAACCAGAAATAGGTCGCGCCGAGCAGCGGGAACACCGACCCGCCGATCAGCACGTAATGGAAATGCGCGACCACGAAATAGGTGTCGTGCACTTGCAGGTCCAATGGCACCGACGCCAGCATCACCCCAGTCAGGCCGCCCGCGACGAACGTGAAGAAGAAGCCGAACACAAACAGCAGCGGCGTCCGGATTACAGGGCGTCCGTCCCACAATGTCGCCAGCCAGCAGAAGATCTGCAGCCCGTTCGGGATGGCGATCAGCATGCTCGAGGCGGTGAAGAAGCTCGCGCCGAGCTTGGGCAGACCGGTTGCGAACATGTGGTGAACCCACAGGCCGAACGACAGAAAGCCGACCGCGATCAAGGCCAGTACCATGCCCAGATAGCCGAATACCGGACGCCGGGCGAAAGCGGCGATGATCGAGGACACCACGCCGGTAGCCGGCAGGAATATGATGTAGACTTCGGGGTGGCCGAAGAACCAGAACAGGTGCTGGAACAGCAAAACGTCGCCGCCCTCGGCGGGATTGAAGATATGGGTGCCGACCAGCCGGTCGAGGATCAGGAACGTCGACGTGATCATGACCGCCGGCATGGCGAACACGATTACGAAAGAGGTGACCAGCATCGCCCAGACGTAGAGCGGAATCTTATCGAGCGACATGCCCGGCGCACGCTGCTTCAGCACGGTTACGATGGTGGCGACCGCGACCGCCAGCGATGACACTTCGGTGTAAGTGATCATCTGCGCCCACACGTCGGAACGCTTGCCTGGCCCAAATTCAGGACCGGACAGCGGCACGTAGGAGAACCAGCCGACGTCGGGCGCCATGTCGAGTGCAAACGACACCCAAGCGAAGAGGCCACCGGAGAGATAAATCCAGAAGCTGAATGCATTGAGGCGCGGAAAGGCGATGTTGCGGGTGCCGACCATCAGTGGCACGAGGTAGATGCCGGTCGCCTGAACGATCGGCACTGCAAACAGGAACATCATGGTCACGCCATGCATGGTGAACAGCTGGTTGTAGCGGTCGGGCCCGATCAGCCCACGCTCCGGCCCCGACAGTTGGATGCGCATGGCAACGGCGCTGAGGCCACCGAGGCACAGGAAGACGAAAGCGGTGATCAGGTAGCGCCGCGCGACAATTTTGTGGTCGACGCTCGAGAGCGCACCGATGATGCCTGGCGCCGTCTGCCATGTCCGCGCCAACCAGCCGTCAAGGCTGGAGTCGTCGAGGCCGGTGTCGCGAGGACCGTCGCGCTCGGGAGCTAGGTCACCCTTTTGTGCTGCGGCGCGTTGCTGGGCGAGGTCACGCCCATGGGCCAGGTCGGCGCTACTCATTTCAAGCCCTCGAGATAGGCTACGATTGCATTCAGCTCGTCCCCGTTCAGTCCCACCACGGGCATGTGGGCACCTGGCTTGATCCCTTGCGGATCGGCTATCCAGGCAGCGAGATTGCCCCGGCTCATCGCCAGCGTTCCGGCAGCGAGCGTCCGCCGGCTTGCGATATGTGTAAGGTCGGGAGCGACCGTACCGCCGGCGATGGTGCCGCCGATCTTGTGGCACATCACGCAGGGCCGTTTGAGGAACAGGTCGTGGCCGGTTTTGGCCTCGGCCGACACGGGGGCGGCCGCCGGCCGCAGCTGATCGTTCAGCCAGGCATCGAAGACGGGCCGAGGTTCGGCGATGATGAAGGTGCTCATATTGGCATGCTGCGCGCCGCAGAACTCGGCGCACTGGCCGCGATAGACGCCGGGCTTGTCAGCCTTCAGATCGAGAACGTTCTCGTGGCCTGGAATGAGGTCCAGCTTGCCCGAGAGGTTCGGCACCCAGAAGGAATGGATGACGTCGGTCGAGGTCACTACAAGCCGCACCGGCTCGCCCGCCGGGATGTGGATTTCATTGGCGGTCGTCAGGATGCGGTTCGGCTGATCATTTTCGTAGCGCACCTCCCACCACCATTGATGCCCGGTCACCCGGATCGTCAGCGCCGCATCCGAGCCGATAGCAGCGAGCGTCCGGTTGGCGAAGTAGCTCAGCAGGGTCAGGCCTACCAGGATCAGGGCGGTAGCGGCGAGTGCGGCGACGACAATTCGCATCTTGCTGCGCTCGGCGGCAGCGTCGAGTACAAGTGGATCGCCGAGCGGCGCCGCGCGCCGGGCCAATGGCATGATCAGCACAGCCAGCACTAGAAGCCAGACCACCGTGCACAGCGCGGTGAAGAACCAGATCAGCCACGCAAGCTCACCCGCGGCCGGGCCTTTTGGGTCGAGCGCCGATTGCCAGCCGCTGCATCCTGCAAGGAGCAGCATGAAGGCTGCGCCGCAGCACACCCTGCAAACAAGGCGGTTCACGGCGACTTCCCCAGAGTCGCGGCATCCGGCAGGCGATTTTCGGATGGATGGGGCATCATGTCGTCGTCGCGGCTCGGCGCAGCGGATTTTGGCGCGTTGCCGCTCAACGCGCGGACGAAGGCGGCAAGCTCCCAGATCTGGTCGTCCGGGATCTTGTCGCGGAAGCTCGGCATGCCGTTTGGCCGACCGTCCCTGATCGTGGCGTGGATGCTTTCGATCGAGCTGCCATAGAGCCACTTCTTGTCCATAAGGGCCGGGCCCATGCCGCCACCGCCATTGGCATGGCAACCGGAACAGTTGAACCAGTTGAACAGACGCTTGCCCTCGCTGAGGTGGAAGGCGTTGGCCTCGAACACGCCGGCCTTGGTATCGGACGAGGCCGGCCGTTGGCCGCCCGGCTCGAGGGCCGTCACGGCTGACGGTTGGTCGCCCGAGCCGAGCGCCGACTGTGGACGCGTGTCGCGTTCCTCACGCTGGCACCCGGAAACCGCGAGGATCGCGAACACCAGCAAGGGAAGACCGCGCTTCATTTCAAGGCGCTCCGACAGGATCGAGGCGGGGCACCTGGTAGGCCGCCAGGATCGCGTCGATCTCGTCGCGGTGTCTGGTCAGGGCGGCGTTCACCTCGTCGCGCAGCGTATCGTCGCCACGGCGCACGCCCATCGAGATGTCGTAGATCATCGGCAGTTGCGGGCCGTCCACGCGCGGCGAAACCGGCGTGATCCGCAGCGCCACCTTCTGCTTGGATGCGAAGTAGCCGGCCAACGGTCCCCAGACGACGGCCATGTCGATGTCGCCATTCGCGACCGCCTCAATAATGCGCGCTGGCGGGTTCGGCGCCGAATAGTCGCCATAGACGGGGAAACCGATGAGATGGCCGACGATGCCGCGGCGGCCAAGCGCCTGGACGGGCGGCGAGTTGGCGCCGTCGTCGCCGATCAGTTGGACGCCAATGTGCAGATCGCGCAGGCGAGGATCGTTGAAGGACGTGATTTCTGGCACATCCTTGCGTGTCACGAACACATAGGAAGACCGGTAGTAGGGCGCGGTCATGCGCAGCATCTCGAGATTGACGGGCGCGCCGGGCACCAGATCGCACAAGCCGGCTTTCAGCGTGTTGCGGACGAAGCCGCGCCGCTGTGCCCACCACGTGTAGGACACCGTCGCACCAAGCTCCCCGGCGACGAGTTCGGCAATCTTGTTTTCAAAGCCTTCCCTGGCGGCATTGGAGAACGGCATGTTGTTGGGATCGGCGCAGATCCTCAGCTCGCGCGCATCGGCAAGGGTGGCGACAAGCGAGAGCGCCAGTGCGCCAACCGCGACGGCTAACCGCCGCGAACGCGTTCTCCGTGGCCGCGCAACTCGGCCGATCGTCTCAAGGCAGCCGGAACACATACAGCGTACCTCCCGGCGTGGTTACATCCTTCAGATCTTTCATGACGTTGACGAAGCCGAGCGCGGCGGTGGCGTCGCGCGGGTCGAGATCGCCGGATACGATCGCGCCGGCCCAGCCACCGACGCCCGAAAGAATCGCGACATATTGGTGCCCGTCCGGGCCGCGATAGGTGATCGGCTGGCCGATGATGCCGGACGACGTCTTGAACTGCCAAAGCAGTTCGCCGGTCCTGGCACTGATCGCCTTGAACCAGCCTTCCATAGTGCCGTAGAACACGACGTTGCCGGCGGTGGCGACGGCGCCGCTCCACACCGGAAAGTTCTCCTTCAGGCTCCACGCCGGCTTGGCGGCGGCGACATCCCAGGCCGTGAATGCACCACGATTGCCGCCCGGACCGGGAATCATGCGCACGTTCATGCCGACATAGGGCGTGCCAGCGATGTAATTTACCTCGACGCCTTCTTCGTCCATGCACATGTTGTTGTGCGGAATGTAGAGCAGGCCGGTCTTCGGCGAGAAAGCCGAAGGCTGCCAGTCCTTGAGGCCGGACGCGGTCGGGCAGATGTCGCGCACGACCTTGCCGGTGCCGGTTTTTTTGTCCGGATTTACAATCAGCCGGCCGGTCTTGAGGTCGACGCCCTTGCTGGAATTGACCGGCCCGAACGGCACTGCCGACAGGACCTCGCCCGTGGTGCGATCCAACAGATAGACGTAGCCGTTGCGTTCCGGCCGCACCAGCACCTTGCGGGGCTTGCCCTGCCAGGTCATGTCGAGCAGCACCTGTTCGTTGATGCCGTCGTAGTCGTGCAGATCGTGCGGGGTCCATTGATAGAACCATTTGGCTGCGCCGGTGTCGGGATCGCGGGCAAAGATGCCGGCGGTCCATTTGTTGTCGCCAGGCCGCAGATCCGGATTCCACGGACCGGGATTTCCGGTGCCATGGAAGATCAGGTTGAGGTCCGGGTCATAGGAGATCCAGCCCCACACATTGCCGCCGCCGATCTTCCAGGCGTCGGGCGGCCACGACGTCACGCCGAGATCCTTGCCCTTGTCCATGTCGTAATGCGGCTTGAAATCCGGGCCGATCAGCACCTCGGTGTCCGGGCCGGTGTTGTAGGCCGTCCAGACGACGTGGCCGTCGCCGGCGTCGAGCGCCTTGATCCAGCCGCGTACGCCCATTTCGCCGCCGGAATTGCCGACCAGCACCTTCCCCTTTACCACCAGCGGCGCCATCGTGATGGTCTCGCCGACATTGATGTTGCCGATATGGGTGTTCCAGACCGGTTTGCCGGTGGCCGCATCCACGGCGATGGTGTGGCCGTCGAGCGTGTTGAAATAGATGCGCCCGTTGAAGAAGGCCGCACCGCGGTTCACCACGTCGCAACAGGCAACGCCCTGGGCGGCAGGCTCGGGATTGGGCTCGAACTTCCACTTCATCGGCGCGCCGGGCTTGGTAAGGTCAAGCGCATAGAGGATGTTGGGAAACGGCGTCACTATGTACATCGTGTTGCCGACCACCAGGGGCGCAGCCTCCTGGCCCTTGTTGACGCCGGTCGAGAAGGTGAAGGCCACCTGCAGGGTCTTGACGTTGTCTTCGGTGATTTCCGCGAGATCGCTGTAGCGGGTCGAGGCGTAGTTCTTTGCCGGCATCGCCCACTGGCCGTCGTCGGGCGGAGCGGCTGCGGCCGGCGGATTTATCGCAGGGCTTGACGTTGACTGAGCAACCGCCGCGGTAATCAGCGCGAAGCCCGCCAGCAGCGTCCATCCCAGCATCGCAGTCATAGACCTTTTTCCCCCGTTGGCTGACACACTGGTTTGCACGGCCACCTGTCGCACTTTCTTCATTTGTGTATTGACCCGCCCACGCCGGCGCCGAGCTCCGCCGCCACGTCCGCCTCACTTCCGGCACACAATGGATGCCCCCAGCCGGAGGCGCTCTTGCCGCCGGGATCGAGGTCGTAAATGATGGCGTCCTTGCGGTCTGGGTTGATGCCGGCCGGCACCTTGTCCAGCCCCAGCGCGGCGCGCACGCGCCAGGCGACATTGTGGTCGGCACAAGAGGAATCGCCGCTTATGCCAAGCGCCCCGACCATCCCCTTGGCGTCGTAAAGAGCCAGGCCGCCGCCAAATGCGACGACACCGCCGATGGGCTTTCCCAGCAACGGATCGCTGGAGCTTCCAAATGTCGAAGGATCGCCGGCATAGGCTACCGCTGGATTGACCGGATTGGTGGCCTGCAGGCCGTATAGAGGACCGCCGGGCTGCACCGGCGCATAGAGGTTCGCGGTGGACAACGCCATCTGGGCGAGGCTGAGCCCGTTGGCGGTATTGGCTTTTTCGGCGGCGATCAGCCGGCTGCCGGGCCACTGGGCGTCGGCGGTAGGCCCGCTGAACGCGACGGCGCAGACCGTTCCGTCGCGAGCCACGACTGCGGCCCATTCATGAGTATCGAAGCCGCCATTGCCCGGGCCGCCGCTTGCTTTGACGTTGGCCTTGAGAGCGGCCAACAATTTGTCGTGGTCGGCCGGGCAAGGTGCTTGAGCCCAAGCTTTTTGCTGGACGGCGCAGATCGTAAGCAGGAACAGACATAATGCTACTGAGTCAATCCGATTGCGATCCATCAGCTGCGCCGTGTTTGTTGAACACTCCCAACGCGTGACAGGCGCAGAAGTGCCAAATGGAATGAAATAAATATCGGATGGGGAGAGCTAAACTCGGCGGCGGGCGCTCGGGAGGCATTCAATCCGAAATCGGAGTTATTCTCCCGGTGGTCCGGGCTCGGCTGGAACGGAGCGGTATCTATTGCAGTTGTGTCGAATGCTGTCTGCAGTCGAGCAACTGGCCCAATCGGTGAAAGAGCGACGAGCGATCCTGTTCGTTGGAGCCGGGGTGTCGATGAGCGTCGGCTTGCCGTCTTGGCAAAAGCTCATCGAGCACATGCAAAACGAGCTCGGCCTTCACGAGGACATGATAGGCGCACCAGAGGCCAGCTATCAGGCCATTGCAGAATATTACCGGCTGAAGCAGGGGAGCCTCAGCCATTTGCGCAGTTGGATGGATCGCGAATGGAGCGTCTCGCGGGAAGAAGTGCAGCGATCGGCAATCCACAAGCTGATCGTATCGCTCGATTTTCCGATCATCTACACCACCAATTATGATCGCAACCTCGAGGTGGCCTTCGAGATCCATAGCCGCCCCTTTGTCAAAGTCGCCAATGCGAAGGACTTGCCAAAGGCCACCGGCGAGGTGACGCAGATCATCAAGTTCCACGGCGATTTCGACGACGATAAATCGTTGGTCCTGGCGGAGACCGACTATTTTGAACGGCTGTCGTTCGATTCGCCGCTCGATGTGAAATTTCGAGCCGACGCGCTAGGGCGCACCATCCTGTTCATCGGCTACAGCATGTCCGACATGAACATCCGTCTGCTGCTGCATCGGCTTTGGCAGACCTGGCGCAGGTCCGGTTACGAGAAGAACCGTCCGAAATCCTTCATCTTCATGTCGCAGCCGAGCATCGTCCAGGAGGCTGTTCTCGGCCGCTGGGGCATCGATATGCTGACCGAAGAGGCCGACGATCCTGAAGACGCGCTGCTCGCATTCCTGAACGAACTCAAGGACAGGGTCGGCCGGCCGGACGGCGCGTGAGAAAACCTGCGGAAACGAATTGGTCAGGCAGTGGGAACCGGCTGATCCGATGTGAGTTCGGGAGGACTAACATAGCCGGGACCGAGCCTTGGTGGGCGCACGCAAACACAAGCGAAGAATGTATGCCAAACACGACCTGTCGGCCGAGTTGGCCTATGAGATCGATTTTTTTGCCCGCAAGTGCGGCCTGACGAGGGACGAAGCGCTCAAGATGATGCGAGATGCCGGCCAGTTGAAGGACGGCGCAAAGGCATCTTGCGAAACCGGGGCGAAGTAGCGACGTGGATCCCGCTTCGTGGACGGCTTTTGTCGGAACGGTCATCCTGATGCAGATGCCGCCGGGGCCCGACAGTCTGCTGGTGATTGCGCGCGGCATCGGGCAGGGCCGTGATGTTGCCCTGTTCACCGTCCTGGGAATGACCCTCGGCGCCGGTATGGTCCAGCTGCCGCTGCTTGCCCTCGGCATATCGTCGCTGCTCCAGGCATCGCCGTTTGCCTTTGCCATGCTTCGATGGATGGGCGCAGCCTATCTGGTTTGGCTTGGATCGCGTCTGGTGCTGCTGCCGTCGGCCGGCGTCGCCGTCGAGGAGCCCCGCAGTGTCGGGGCGCTTGTGGCCGCACGCGAAGGAATGATCGCCAATCTGATAAATCCCTGGCCGATAACCTTCATGCTAGCTTTCCTTCCACAGTTGGTCGATCCCTCCCGCGGATCGGTCACGCTGCAATTGCTGCTGCTCGGTGGCACCCAGAAAATGACCGGTGTGTTGGTGCTGGGCACATATGCACTCGCATCCGGCACGCTCGGGACCTGGGTCATGAAACGCCCGAAGGTAAGGCTCTGGCAGCAGCGCGTGGCAGGCTGCTTCGTCGTCTGTCTCGGTATCCGCATGGCAGTCGGTGGCGCGCACCGCTGAGGACCAAGCGATGCACCGGCCACCGCCGATGGAACATCCGCCGACAATTTTCGTTGACCTGCTCCACAAGGCGAGAGGTCGAACATGTCGAAGTTCCAAGCCGCTACCCCGGAGCGTTTGCAGCAGCTCAGGCTTGAGGCGACGGCGCACTTTGCGCCACTCATACTGCGCGAGGCGCTGGTGCGTCTCTGCCGGGCCTGCGGAAACGATAATCTCGACCGGTTCGAGAAGACGATGGTCGACCAAATCGAGGCATCGCGTGACGAAAAAGCCGATTTCGACACGATGAAGGAATTTGCCATCGAACAGCTCTACGGCTGGATTCGAGAGGTAAAGTCTTCACCGGACATGAAGCAGCCACTGGAGAACGTAGATACCCGAAGGACCCCCGGCCGGTCTGAAGAGCCGCAAACGCTGGAAGACCAGTTGCAGGCGGGTCTGGAGGATTCTTTCCCGGCAAGCGACCCACCGGCTGTTGTGTCCACCGCGATTCCCGGCGGATCGAAGAAGCTGGTCGGAACCGACGAGGTCCTCAGGCAGCAGCGCGAGAAAAAGGCCGAGAACGCCAATCATTCGCGATAAACCAAGCTTTGGACGGAACTGCGGGAAAACAGCGTGCCGGTTCACCCGCTGTCCGACATGAAGGCTGTCAGGCCACGCGCGTCATGCGGCTCGCCTTCGACAAGAATGTTCGCCTCCCAAGCGGCGTCGACAAATGCTTGCCGCGCTTTGCCGGACGTAATTTCACCGGTCCGGGCGCGATTCAATACATCAGCGGCCGCCAGCGCCAGCGGAGCATTGCGCGCCGGCCATTTCTCGCTTTTCAGGCAATGTACTGCTTCGAAAACGGAACTGACCAATCGCGATCGCCCAGGCTTGCCGAAATAGATGCAAACAGGGGTATCGAACTCTGTTCTCAGCACCGTATTCCTCCCGGTTCAAGCAAGGTGGCCGCTTCAAGCAAGGTGGCCGCTTCAAGCAAGGTGGCCGCTTCAAGCAAGCTGGGCGTCTTCAGGGTCTACACGGCCGTCCGATGGGCGTTTCGGCCAGACGTCGTGGGCCTTCGCAGCTGTTGTGGGGCGTGCTGGTATTTCGGCTGCGATATCGTAGGCCAGAATGCCCGCCTTGCGGGCGAACGTATCGAACGCCGCGCGCACCGTCTCGACGTCGACCTCGTCAGCCAGCCCGGCGCGACAGGCGTCGAACGCCGCCTTGTGCGCCGGACCGCGGCTCGGCCATTCGTTTAAGACGTCATAGGCCTGCCAGATATTCTCGACATGGCGAGGGAAACCAAGGCCGACGAGAATTGGAACGGGACGGCCAAACGATTTTTTTGTCATCTGTGTCTCCGCGAAAGAGCCTGTCGCATCAACGTCCGGGGCGCACACGAGGCTCATGCTCTTTAACGCGGGATTGCTGCACGGGTTGCAGCAGGTTTGTTCGATCGTGCGCAGCCGGTCACTTGTTGGTCCGCATCTTTTGCCGGGGATTGATACCGCCTTGCGGCGTGGTGTCGTTCTCGACATCGCCTTCGAACGTATTGTTGCCCTGATCGAGCCGGTCGCCCTCCTTGATCGTGCCCCTGGAACTGCCGATGCCGGGATCGTTGGCAAGATCGCTATCGGCCGGCGTTTTGCCTTTGGCGTGCTTGTTTCCTGTCATGGACTCCTCCTGTTTCTTGAGGTTGCGGGCCGCCCTTGAGGTCGCAGCCAAGGCTCGCTGCGAGATCGCATTTCGACGCGCCAAATGTCGGCGCGCGAATTTGTCGGACGACCTTGATTTTGAACTCCGCGATCCCGATGGTTGTTCCGTCAAAAATATCGCCGTCGCCGGGATTGCTCAGCCAAGTCCTCTCCGGTGTCTGGAGCCGGGTGCTTTCGCCAACCGGAACGATCTTTCGCCCAATGCATTTAACTGGTCTGCGCTCACGAACTCATTCTGGACGGGAGCTGGACCATTGCCACCTACAGCCTACGCCTTGGCGACTCGCGAAACCGAAGAAGTTTCCATCGTCGACCTCATACCCGCTTTGAGGGCTTTCGCCCGCACCTTCTGCCGCACCCCCGATGATGCCGACGACCTGGTCCAGGAGACGCTGACCAAGGGCTTGGCTAACATTGACAAGTTCGAAGCTGGAACGCGCATGAAGTCATGGCTCTTCACGATCATGCGCAACACCTACTACACGCGTGTCAGGGCCGCGGTGAGGGAAGCGCCCGGCCTGCTCGACTGCGCTTCGCTGCGGCCGATCTCGGAAGCGACGCAGGAATGGTCCGTACAGGGCAAGGAGGTCCACCAGGCCATCCAGAGCCTTCCTGAGCATCAGCGCGAGGTTCTGATGTTGATAGGCGTTCTGGGCGTCAGCTATGAGGAAACGGCCGAAATATGCGGTTGCGCGGTGGGAACCGTGAAGAGCCGGCTCAACAGGGCACGCGCCGGCGTGCTGGAATACCTTGGCGAAAGTTCCTCGCAAACCCTGATGGAAAGGCGCAGCTATCTGTCCGAAGGACAACTGGACTTCGAAGCCGAGAGGCGCCGCTAATACACGTGACGTTAGTTGCTGGTCTCGCGCAAGCGCCTTTCGACAAGCGCATGCTGCAACTCGATCGCAAGTTTGGTCAGCCGGTCAGGAACCCTTTCCTGTTCGATGGCCGCAAGCAAGGAAGCGATTTCCCGGTCTATCGTCAGATCGGCACGCGTGCTGACAGAATCTTCCCTTGAGCGAGACATCGCGTTCTCTTGGCAAATGTTGGTCCCTTCACCTCACTCTGGTGGCAACAGTGCGAGTTTGCAAGAATTTGCAGGCCATCCATGCGACCGGCTTCGGTCCTTGCACAGCTTCGTCAGCGGTTGGCCTCTCGCTGCGTTTCAATTGCTCGCCGGCTGCAAGCCATATGCCGCCGCAACGATCAGTCTTTAGGCCGCCGATCCGCCGAATGATCCTGGTACTGCTCGGACTTGACCCGATTGCCGTCGAGCCCACGCTCCTTGGTGTGCTGCTTCTTGTCTCTGTTGGACAGAACGGCGTTCTCTCCGATCTTGTCCTTGGAAAGATCGGTCATCGCGCCAGCGCCAGCGCCTTTGCCGTGACTGCCGCGACCGATGTGCTTCTTGCTGCCGGACGCCATCTTGTCCTCCTTCATACCGTCGAATAGCGGCTTTTCCCGTTCGGCATCCGAACCAGCGTTGGGCCGCAATGTTCCGCCGGAAATCGTAAGCAGGAAGGCATCGCCGTCCCAGTGCCGGAACGGCTTTTCGCCGTCGACAAGGACTTGCATGCCATTTGCGTTGGCGAAGTTTTGGACATCGGCGCGATCCAGCGCCGGCGATCCGCGATATGAATAATTCAAAAGCGCGGCCATGCCCGGCCTCTTCAGCACGCGCGCGATTTCCACGAAATGTCGCTCCGCAAGGCCGGCCAGCACCAGATAGGGAAAGCTGTCGACGGCCAGCACGCGGTCGAAGCTGGCATCGCAAAAATCGGCAAGATCGAAACCGCGCGCAGGGCGGAATTCCACATTGCCGAGCCCGGCGCATCGCCGGCGGGCGATCGAGATCATCGCTGGGGATATATCGACGCCGACGAGCCGGTGCGACAGAGCGGAGAGCGCGCGTTCGAAGCGACCGATACCACAGCCGATGTCCAGTATGTCGCGGCCGGTGCCGGTAAAGCCTCGCCTCTCCAGCCATGCGACGATCTCAGCCGTAGCGGCAGAGAGGTTTTCCTCATCGCCCAACGACGACAGCTGGACGCTCGCCGCCGGGGAGATCGCCGCCGCCGCGTCAAACCCGGCCGCCAGCCGCTTGACGACCGCATCGTCGGTCTCGTCCTCGCCACGCTCGTGCCGAACGGCACCACCTGTTTTGCGCAGCGTGGCGAAGATCTCGGGCCTGCGCCGAAGCAGGTCGGCAATCCGTTGCAGTTTTGCCGTGTTTCGCGGGTCAGCCGAGTGCGTGTTTTGCGCAATCTTCGCCAATTCTGCAGCATCGATTCCTGTCTCGAAACGGAGAGCCAGCCTGGCGATGACGGCTTCGACGCCGGCACCGTCTGCCATGCAATCCTCCAGCACCCGCCTTGCTGATATCGACCGCCGAGATTCTGGCTGGGTCGCGCTCATCGCCCTTTGCTCCGCGTCCAGATCTTGCGCATCGTCCACCGGTCGACGGCGCCCCAGCTGTACTTGTAGGCCTCTTGTCCGCGCAGAAAATCGAACTCTTCCGCGCCTTCGCAGATCGCCTGCCTTATCGCCTGGCCGATGAGCAGCGCGCCGGGACTTTCCTCGGCATAGGCCGGATCGAAGCCACCGAAATAAGCGCAAGCGCGGCCACGATGATGGAACCCGTAATAGGCGCCCACGATCGCGTTACCGATCGTGATGAGCCAGCATCGGGCAAGCACCTGTGCGACCAGCTGCGGCAGCGCCTGACGGTGGAATGCTTCAACGCGGGAATCGGACAGAACGCCGTCGCCGTGTCCGGCCCAGCGCGCGCGATGAAGGCGGATCAGGTGGTCGAGGAATGTCTGCGGATCGGACAAAGCGGGTTCGATGGAGACACTGCCGCGTCTCGACGCGGCCCTGTGGGCGCGCCGCAATTGGCGCCTCCGCCGTGCCGGAACGCAGCCTTGAAGCGTCTGGTCGCCGGCGAGGGCGAGCACCGGGCAAGCGGCATGACCGACGGCTTGGCACGATTCGAGCGCGGCATGCCTGATGGCAAGGCCGGCGCCGCCGGGAGGCAGGTCCTGCAAGATCCACTGTGACCAGCCGACGGAAAGAACGGCGCCACCGATGACTGCGCCGACCGGTTCGGCCATCTCGGGAAGACAAAGGACATCCAGATAGTCGCTCAACGAAATGCCGAGCGGAAGCAATCGCGCGGCGGCGTCGTGGCGTTCCAGATAGAGTGGCGCCAGGCCGACCAGATCGTCGCCACGCCAGACGGCGACCGTCGCTAGCTCGCCGGGAGCAAATGTCCGCCACCATGGCAGCAACCATGCGGGAGACTGGAACGGCGTCGCCGAGGGACTGCGCGACCAGAGTTCCCACCAGTGCGGCTCGAGGGCTTCGAGGTCCGCCGGATCGTCGATGATCTGACTGCGGAGCATGTCCTGCTCACCTCGCCGTCGCGAGCTGCCCGCTGTCTGTGCCGAGCCGTGCCAGCGCCCGATAGGCGTCCATGTAGGAGGAAACCATGCGGTCGAGTGAAAAGCGCCGCCGCGCCTCGGCTCGGCAGGTCTCGGGGTCCAGGCTGCGTGCGGCAGCGATGGCTTCGGCCATCTCGTCGACATCCCCGACCAGATACCCGGTCTTGCCGTGCTCGACCACATCCGGCAGTGCGCCATTCGGGAAGGCCACCACAGGGGTGCCGCAGGCGAGCGCCTCCATTGCGACGAGCGAACTGGTCTCCGCGGCAAGGCTCGGGATGACTAGGCAGCGGGCTGTATTCAGCAGGCGCCGCTTGGCGACAAAGCCGAGCGGACCAAGGAAGCGGCGCCGGTCGTCCAGCCGGCGTTCGACCTCGTCGCGAAAATACGTTGTGTGCGTTTCATAGGGGTAGACCTTGCCACCGATGACCAGCGGCACGCTGGCCTTCTTGGCTGCGTCGAGCGCCAGATGGATGCCCTTTTCCGGGCAGACGCGGCTGAGCACGAGCGCAAAGTCGTGTTTGGCCTGCGGCTCGCTCAGCGCGTCGACGTCCACTCCGTTGGGAATCGGCCCAATCAGCCTGGCTCCCGGCGGCGCGGTTCTTTGCTGAGCCGCCGATACCGCATGCAGCCACAGATCCTCCCGCGCCGGATTGAGGGCGTCGGCCGGATACCAGTCGAGCGGCAAATGCAGGGTCACCAATGTCGGCCCGTCGCCCGGCAGATAGGCATCGAAATCGATACCGTGCAAATGGACCACGTCGATTCGCCAGCGAGCCCGTGCGGTAGCAATTGCGGCGCAATGAGCACGCTGCGCCCGGCGCTTGGCCGCTTCATCGAGCACGCCCGGTTCGGCCGGCGTCTCGATGAGGACACCCGCAGCGCTCGAGCCCTGGCAGCCGATCACGATCGAGCGGTGTCCGGCCTGTACGAGCGCCTGGTCGAGCATCGACAGCACCTGCTCGGCACCACCGACCGCATCCGGCCCGACCGGGGCGAGGGGATAGGCGACGTTGAGGACGGTGAGCGTCATGGCTGGAGAGCCGAAGCTCCTCACGCTGCGGAGGCGCGCAGCCTGCCGAACGAAGGGGCAGCGATGCTGCCGGCATATCGGCGCGTCATTGCCGCGCAGAAGTCGGCGAATTCCTCCGGCACCAGCGGCGGACTGCTGTGGTGCGGCATCATTCCGCGGTGTTCCGGCGTGAAGCAGAAAGTAACCGTCACGTCGAAGTCGGCCAAAGCTTCCATCTGCCGGTCGAACCAGTCAAGTGCGTTCGGCCTGAAGCTGTCGGCCCAGGAAAGCCCGGTGCGCAGATTGGTGACGCCGAGGCGTTTCATCCAGGCAACGGCATCGTCCAGCCGGTGATCTTCGAAATGGAACCACTGCACCAGTCCCATTGCCGGCGTGTGGTGCAGGAACTCCTCAAGCGCGGGCTTTGGCGTGCCGTCCTGGCGGAGCAAGCCCATGTAGAAATGGCGGTAGTAAGACGAGCCTTCCGCCTCGCGATGGCGCGTCGTCGCTTCCCACTCGCGCGGCAGGTCGTAGAGGCTGTACCATTGGATGCGCGGTGCGTTGCCGATCAGCAATTCCGCGGTCCGGCGCAGGCCCCAGACCTGTACCTCCTCGGCGCCGAAGGTCGACACGCCGACCTCGCTGACCCATACCGGAAGATCGGTGACAGCCGAAATCTCGCCGATCTTCTGCGGCCATTCGTGGATCTGCCAGAGGTTCCAGTCGAGCGGAAAGCCGTGCACGGCGACTGCGTCGACATGATCGAGCACGCCGAATTCCTTCATCCGTGTCATGAAGCCGGCATCGATCGGCGAGATGCCGCCAAGGACCTTGGTCAAGGCCGGATTCTCCAACGCGATCGCGTCAGCGGCCAGGATTGCCGTAGCGGCGAAGCGACTCCAGTCGGGGTCGAGCTCGGGATCCCAGTGGGATTTGTTGTTGGGCTCGTTCCAGATCATGGCGGCTTCAATCATTTATCTGTCCTTTCGACGGGTAGACGGCGCCGCCGCCGGCCGGCACGTCGCCGGTGCGGCAGAAATAGACCTCCTGCTCCGGTTGCAGCACGATCTCGAAGCCGGCGCTGCGCAGCATGGCTTCGGTGCAGGCGCGATTGGGAATCCACCAGTTGGTCGGGTCGTCGGCATAGCGATGCTCGATGAAATGCAGCTTTGGGAACTCCGGCCGGTCGAACAGGTCGTGGGTCCAGAAATGATAATTCTGCTCGAGCGCCGGCACGTTGGTGCTGCCGCGCTGCATCGACTGGAAGATCATCAGGTCCCGGGCGACGTGCTCCCGGATCAGATCGAGTGCGAGCAAGGGATGGCGCAAATGGTAGAGCACGCCCATGAACAGCACGATGTCGAACCGCTCATGCAGGGCGCCAACGTCGTAGACCGAGAGCTGCCGGAATTCGATGTCGCAGTCTGCTACCTCGGCGGCAAAGCGCGCCTGCGCCAGGTAAGCCTCATCGAAATCGATGCCAAGCACGCGGCCGGCGCCGCGGCGTTTCATCTCGATCGAATAGAAACCCGCATTGCAGCCTATGTCGAGCACCGCCTTGCCGGAAAGATCGGCGGGAATGGCGTCGGCGAATTTGCGCCATTTGATCAGCGGATAGTTGCCAAGGAAATGGTCGGGAGCGGTTTCGATGCCGGCCAGTTCCATATTGTGGAACCATGGGCCGAGCGCATCGATACGGCGGCGGATTTCGGCATCGGAATGCAGCATGGCTAGCCTCCTTCGCCTGCGAGGACAGGGACGTGCTGGTGGCCGGGCAGCGTAATGGCGGCTTGGTCGTCCTTGGTACCGGCGGCGCTTTCAAGCAGGCGAAGTGCGGTGCGATAGCCGTTGAAGGTGCCGACGTCGACATAGGCGGTGCCAGCCTTGATGCCGCAGGCATCGCCTCCGGCGGCGAGATAGGCATTGACCAGCGTGCCGATATATTCGTCGCACCGGTCCCGTTCCCGCCACAGCGCGGCGAGCTGGTGAAGGGTGCGGCCGGGCATCTTGAACGCACCCCAGATCCAGTTCGACGCGGCATTCTGCTGTTTGACCTGGATTTGCTTCACCCGGCTGTCCTGGTCGACAACGACGGCGTCGAAGAACTCCGGCTGGTCCACCGGAAACAGCAGGAAGGACAGGCCGTCGTCCGGGAGGGCCAGGAAGCCGTCTTCGGGAAACCAGATCGTATCGGGCAACCCGACCAGAACGGTCTCATCGGCTGTGACGAGCGGTGCGGCACGGAAGATGGCGTCGCAAAGGCCGACCGGAGAGGGCTGCACCACAAACAGCGCAGTCGCGTCGGCATAGCCGGCAGAATAATATTCGAGGATATCCGACTTACCCGAGCCGATGACGAAGCAGATCTTGTCGGCCCCCGCGCGCACCATGCGGCGCACCAGGTATTCGCTGACCGCGCAAGGCCGCTCGGTGTTGCCGTCGATGCGGCTGCCGACCGGCAGAAGCTCCTTCGAAAAGCCGAGCGGCTGGATGCGGCTTCCCCGTCCGGCTGCGGGCACGATGCCCAACATCAAACTGCCTCCTTCAACGGCTCGCCATGCGTGGAGCCGTGCAGTGCATCGGACAGGATGCGGTCGAATTCCTTCGCGCGCCGTGCCGAGGTGTGTTCCTCCAGCACCCGCTCGCGCGCTCGGCGGCGGATGGCGTCAAGCTCGGCGTCGGACAGGTCGAGCGCGGCGACCACGTCGTCGGTGCTGTTCGCCACGACGATCTCTTCGCCGGGCCGGAAAAAGGCCTGCAGTCCCGGCCATGTGTCGCTCACCATCGCGGCACCGCAAGCGGCGGCTTCGAACAGCCGGCCGGATGGGCACCAGCCCCTTTCTGCCATCGCCTCGCGGGTCACATTCAGAGTCAGCCGTGATGATGAAAAGAAGGCGGGGTGGTCGGCGGGCGGCAGGTGACGGACGAAGAAAATATTGTCGCTCCACGGGAATTCCTGCGGATATTGTGCGCCGCCAATGATGAAGCGGCGCTCCGGCAGGCGCGCAGCCGGACTGACCAGCAGCCTCTCGACCCCGGCCTGGCGGTCTGCCGCATAGGTCCCGAGATAGGAAAGGTCGCCGGCAAACTCCGGCCTGGGCAGAGCCGGCCGGTGTCGCTCTGGATCGACATGGCCGTAGAGCGGCATGACGTGGCGCGCACCCAGCATCGACCTCAATGCGTCGATCGCGGTTCCTCCCGTGTAGCTCAGCACGAGATCGAAATCGCGAAGCCCTTCCGGCCCGAAATAGGCCGGAGGCTCACCTTGTTCGATCCGCGCCAGCGTCACCGGCGTGTCCAGATCGTAGAACACCTTCAGTCCGCGGCAGGCCTGGTGGGCAAGGCGCGACGCGCTCACGGCATCGGGGCAATAGGAGGTGACGATGACGACATCGGCCTCACTCATCGCCTGCTCGGCAACGCTCTGGATGTCCTGCCAGTCCGGATAAAGGACAATGCTGCCGCCATCCAACTGATCGAGGTCGCGCGTCCCGGCATAATAGGGAGTGTTGCGTTCGAAGAAGGTGATGGACCAGCCCAGCCCGGCCATCGCCCGGATCAATCCGCGCCACAGTGTGGCGTGCCCATTGCCCCACGACGATGTCACGGTAAGACCGAAAATAGCCATGCGCATCCGGCAATTCCTCGTCAGGCAGCTTCGTTGAGTCTGATCAGCTTCGACCCCCAGTCCCCCCAAACAACCGTGGTGATCGAGGCTGGGTCGATATCGAAGCGAAAGCAGTTCCCCAGCGACAGGCCGAGCACCTTGCACACGGCGGCCTTGATGACGTCGGCATGGCTGACCAGTGCGACGCCCTGGTTCTGGTACGTGCCGCGGACCTGCTCGATCAATGAGACGACGCGTTGCTGCACGTCCAGCATGGTCTCGCCGCTCGGTGTTCTCGCCTGCTGACGCTGGTCGTTCCACACCCGCCAGTCGGCATCCTGGTTCAGCTCCTCGAAGGTCTTCCCCGACCAGGTGCCGAAGTCGATCTCATCGATCTCCTCGCGGATCGCGATTTCACCGGCATTGCAGGCGAGCGCGATCGGATTGGCAGTCTCCTGCGTGCGTTCGCGCGGGCTGCAGAAGATTGCCGCTATCGCCTCACGTGCCATGCGGTCTGCCAGATGCGAGGCCTGTGCCTTGCCGGCTTCGCCGAGGCAAACGCCGGCCATCCTTCCGGCAAGATAACAGCCGACATTGTCGTGCGCGGCGTGGCGCACCAGAAAGAACGTCGTCGTCATTCCGCGGCATCGAGCATCGGCTCGTCCTTGCCGGCGATAAAAGAGAGCGTGCGCTGGCGCGCTTCCGCGTCGGTGAACTGCTCGGGCGGCGATTTCATGAAATAGCTGCACGGACCGGTCAGCGCGCCCGCGATACCGCGGTCGAGCGCCAGCTTGGCGCAACGCACCGCATCGATGACGACGCCGGCCGAATTGGGCGAATCCCACACTTCCAGCTTGAGCTCGGCATTGAGCGGTACGCCGCCAAAGGTCGTGCCTTCGACCCGGATATAGGCCCACTTGCGATCGGTCAGCCACGGGACATGGTCGCTCGGCCCGACGTGAATGTTGCCGGGCTCCAGGGGAACGTCGATCTGGCTGGTGACGGATTGCGTCTTTGAGATCTTCTTCGATTCCAGCCGCTCGCGCTCCAGCATGTTGAGGAAGTCGGTGTTGCCGCCGAAATTGAGCTGGTAGGTGCGATCGATGCGCACGCCGCGCTCGCGGAACAGGTTGGCGAGCAGCCGGTGGACGATCGTCGCACCGACCTGGCTCTTGATGTCGTCGCCGATCAGCGGCAGGCCGTGCTGCTCGAAGCGCCGGCGCCACTCCGGCCGCGAGGCGATGAAGACGGGTATGCAGTTGACGAAGGCACAGCCCGCCTCGAGCGCGCACTCGGCATAAAAGCGCGTTGCCTCCTCCGAACCGACAGGCAGATATGACACCAGGATTTCGGCGCCGCTTTCGGCGAGGATCTTGCTGATGTTGGCGACGGGTTCGTCGGCCTCCACGATCTCGTCACGCAGATATTTGCCGATGCCATCCAGCGTCGGTCCGCGTTCGACGCGGGCGCCGGTAGGCGCTACATTGGCAAAGCGGAAAGTATTGTTCGGCGCGCTGTAGATCGCGTCGGCCACATCGCGTCCGACCTTGCCCTTGGCGACGTCGAAAGCGCAGACCACCTCGATGTCCTTGACATGGTAGCCGCCAAGATCGGCATGCATCAGCCCGGGTATGGGCTCATTGCTTCTTGCGTCGCGGTAATAGGTGATGCCCTGAACAAGGGAGGAGGCGCAGTTGCCGACGCCGACTATTCCGATCCGAACTTTCTTCGATCCCACGAAACCGCTGCCTATGCTGTTGAAGGTAAGTTCTTCGTGCCAAACCGCCTGCCTCGCTGATTGTTCCTTGCCGGCTGCAAAAATCGTGCAACCGATGGTGGATCAAAGTAGCGCTCGCCGAGTTGTGCAGTGAGGCCAACCGGGACGGGACAATGATCGTCTATGGCGACCACAAGCGAATTGAGAGCGCGCGACATGTTCGCAGCTCGGCCTGCGAAGCGGCCGGGCACATTGCGGACATGCCCAGCGGGATCGAACGCCACGCAGCCCTGGTCGGCCTGTTCATCAAGACCTCGGAATTGGTCCAGGGCCTTGCCGATGCTGAATTCGAGGCCAACGGCATGGACAGGAATTCCCGACAGCGGATCGCGGGCGCAAATCTCCTGGTCGGCTTGGCCCGGGACGTGGGCAGATCGTGGAGGGCCGGATTCGCCGTCGACGGCCCGATCGATGCCGACGTGCCGCGAATGCTGGCCGAACTCGATTGCGACGGCGAAATCCTCATCGGCACGGCCGAGGGCTACGCGCATTACGCGCTCTATCCGGAAAGCTATTTGGTCGCCGCGCGGCAGTCGGGTCTCGATGCGAACACATGCGTAATCGGCATCCGCAGCATCGGCCTGGGGCTTGCAGCGATAGTGGCTGCAGCCATCGGCGCACCGGCACCCGTCAGCGTCCGTCCGACCGGTCATCCGTTTCGCAGGCGGCTTGCCGCCGATCCGGAGTTGATCGGTAGCTGGATGGCGAAGCCGTCGGCCCGCTTTGCCATCGTCGATGAGGGCCCGGGCCTGTCCGGCAGCTCGTTTCACGCCGTCGTCGCATGGCTGCAAGCGCTGGATATCGATGCCGGGCGCATCCATCTGTTCCCCAGCCATTCGGGTGGGCCGGGGGCCGAGGCATCGGCGGACATCCGTGAGGCATGGACGGTTTGCCAACAACACACAGCGGATTTCGAACGGACTTTCCCCGCGGGATCCGCTCTGCCGGCGCTGCGGGATTGGGTGGCCAGGACGATCGGCCGCGCAGCGGTCAGCCTGATGGAAATATCCGCCGGAGAGTGGCGTCGCTTGCATTATGGCTCGCAGGATCATTGGCCACCCGTCCACCGCGGCTTCGAGCGGCGAAAGTTTCTTGCTTCTGCGGGCCGGGAAAAATGGTCGGTCAAATTCGTCGGCCTCGGTGAAATCGGAATGCACAAGGCCGAGACTGCCAGGAGGCTGCATGACGCAGGCTTTGGCCCGGAAATTGCCGGGCTGTGCCATGGCTTTCTCGTCGAACGCTGGAGCGACGGTGCAACGCTGGAGCGGGCAAGGCATTCGAAACAAAAAATGGTCGCTCATCTCGCGCGCTATCTGTCCTGGCGCGCAGCCAATCTGCCCGCCTCCGAACCGGGCGCCTCGCTGAAGGCGCTTGCCGACATGGCCGTGCGGAATACAAGCGAGGCTTTGGGCGAAAGCCGCGCGGCGGAGCTGCGGAACTGGTTCTCGAAACAGGCTCCACCAAAGACCATGCAGCGGGTCGAAATCGACGGGCGGCTTCATCCGTGGGAGTTCATCCTTTCGCGCGGCGGAACGCTGATCAAGACGGACGCCCTCGACCATTGCCGATCGCACGATCTGATCGGCTGCCAGGACATCGCCTGGGACATTGCCGGCGCCCGTGTCGAGTACAGCCTCTCCGACGCGGCGACTGCGGCACTGTGCAAAGCTGTCGAGGCGACTACGTCTCGTCCCGTCGATGCCAAACTGGTCCACTACTACGAGCCCTGCTATCTCGCCTTCCAGCTTGGCTTGTGGAGCATGGCTGAGCGATCGGGCGATGATCGGGAACAGATCCGGCTGGCGGCCGCGGCAAGACGTTACGCTGCCGCGCTGCTTCGTTTCCTGGAAAGCCAAGGCGACCTGCCGCCGCTCGAGCGGGATCAGTCCAGCCGGCGCAGCATATCCGCTTCCTTTTCGAGGATGGCGGCTACCTCCTCGCGCTGAAGATGCGTCATCATCAGGCTCACACAACATTCCAGATAGGTAATAGAGGCGCGCCGCAGGAAGGCAGCCGTCTCCTTTGCGGCCATTTGTTCGATGTCTTTGGCGGATCGCTTCGGATGCACAATCGTCTCCATGCCGGTACCTTGGCAGAACCAGAAGCTGGACGGGTTGTTCCCGCGACGAGAAAAAGTGACCAATCCGAAACGACCGCGCGATCATGCAGCGGCCAGCACTCCTCGCCTCAGGCCGGCAGGTTTTGCAGCCGGCCTGATGCAGAACGCACGGTGGCGGCAATTCGACGTCTTCTGTCGATCATCTGCGCCGTCTCAAGCTCGGCAAAATAGCCGATCGTGTGCATCAAACCCTGCCTGAGCGGCACTTTTGGCGACCAGCCGAGAAGCTTTCTTGCGCGGGAAATGTCGGGTTGCCGACGACGAGGATCGTCTTGCGGCAGCGGCAGGAATTTCAGGCCCGATTTGGTTGCGGTCATGCCTCTCACCAGGCTCGCCAGTTGCAGGATGGTGAACTCCCCCGGATTGCCCAGATTAACCGGCTGGCGTGGATTGGGATCGACCTCCATCAACCGGATCAAGCCGTCGACCAGATCGGAAACGTAGCAGAACGACCTGGTCTGCAGCCCGTCGCCGAATATCGTCAGCGGCCGTCTCTCGAGTGCCTGCATGATCAGATTGGAAACGATCCGTCCGTCCGCAGGGTCCATCCTGGGACCATAGGTGTTGAAGATGCGCGCGACACGGATATCGGCCTTTCCCATTCTCAAATAATCGAAGCATAAGGTTTCGGCGGTGCGCTTGCCTTCGTCATAGCAGGCGCGGGGGCCGATGCAGTTCACGTGGCCGACATAGTCTTCCTTCTGCGGATGCTGTTCGGGATCGCCATAAATTTCGCTGGTGGACGCCTGCAGGAACCGGGCGCCATTGCGGGCGGCGAGCTCCAGCAGATTGAGCGTTCCGATGACGCAAGTCCGCGTCGTATGGACCGGGTCGGCCTGGTAACGCGGCGGCGAGGCCGCGCACGCCATGTTGAAGATGCGGTCAACCGGTTCGCCAAGCTCCAACGGTCGGCAAATGTCTTGCTTGATCAGCCGAAAATCCGGACGATCGGCGATCGATGCTATGTTCTCCATGCGGCCGGTAAGGAAATTGTCGACGCAGATCACGCGCCAGCCGGCCTGGAACATTGTCTCGCAAAGATGCGAACCGAGGAAACCTGCGCCGCCGGCGACAAGCACGGTCTTGGTCCGTTGCGCCTTTCTTGATAGCTGCATCTCTATCTTCTCCCGTCTGCGGGTCATGCTGCGCTCTCGACGTCCAGATCGAGAACAGAACGTGGCGATTTGGCCTGCGCCAGCAGCGAAACGAATTCGCGGGCTCTTGCGATGCTTGTGTGAGCTGCGAGGATGAGCACGCGCGCCTGCCTGGCCATGGCAAGCCGGGCGCCGTCGGATTCCCCGGACAGGATACCGACTACGTCCTCGGTCCTGCGAGCCGTGTGGATCGTCCGCTCTGGAAACAGGCTGTCCAGTCCGGCCCAGCTATCGCTGATGATCGCCGTACCGCAGGCGGCTGCCTCGAAGAGGCGCACGCTGGGCGACCATCCGGCCGCGATCATGGAACTGCGCGTGACGTTCAACGTGTAGCGTTGGCGGCTGTAAAAGGCGGCGTGATCTGCCGGCGGCAGGTGTTCGATGCGATCCACATTGTCCGGCCAGGCGATTTCGCGCGGATATTGCGAGCCTGCCACGACGAAGCGGCGCTCCGGCATGCGACGCGCCGGTTCGAACAGCAGCGCCTCCAGCGTCGCCTGGCGGTCGGGGCTGTAGGTGCCGAGATAGCCGAGATCCCATCGAGTTGGATCACCGGTTCCGTGATGCCGTTCCGGGTCGACGGAGCAGTAGAGCGGCTCGGCCCGCCTCGCGCCGAATTCCGCCGTCAGACGGGCAAGCGTCGGCCCGCCGGTGAAGGAGAAATAGACGTCGAAATACGGGACCTGCCGCCGGCCAATGTACTCGCAATCATCGCTCGAAAGCTTTGCCAGCGTGATCGGCGTGTCGATGTCGTAGAAGCAGAACTGACCCGTGCACAGCGATGCCACGACGTCGATGATTTCAGGGCCTTCGGGAACGAAGGAGCCGACGACCACGATATCGGCATCGCGCAGGCAGCGCGCAAAATTGCGGCGAAGATCATCGATCGTTTCATAGTAGCGCAAGGCGCAGAAATCGGGATCGCGCAGATCCCGGTGACTTGCGTACCACGGCACGTCGCGTTCGAGAAAAGTGACGCGGTGGCCGAGTTCGTGGAGACCTTTAAGCAGCCCCCGAAAGGTGGTGGCGTGGCCGTTTCCCCAGGATGAGGAGAGCGACAGGCCAAGAAAGACGATGTCGAGCGGCTTTGTCATTCGGCCGCCTCCACGGTCGGACGCTCGAAATGGCGCCTGAAGATGGCGTCGGCCAAAATGGCACGTGTCGTATAGGTATGTTCGCCAAGCACGCGCCGAAGCGCCGATGTCCCGATCGCCTTAGCCCGTTCGGCACTAAGGCTTTGCATGATCTCGGCGACGTCCTCGCCATCGCGCGCGACCAGGATTTCCTCTCCGGGTTTCAGGAACAGGTCCACGCCGAGCCAGGCGTCGGTGATGAGGCATGCGCCGGCGCCCGCCGCCTCGAAAACGCGCGTCGCAGGTGAAAAGCCATTGGCCGCCATGCTGTCGCGGCTGATGTTCAGCACCGCCTTGGCCGTGACGTTCAATGCATTGTGGTCACGCGTGCCGACATGGCCGAGCCATCGGACATTGGCGGGCATCTGCTTGTCGCCCCAGCCCGATCCGCCGAGCAGGAAGCGCTGATCGGCGGAGCGGCCGGCCGGGTCGAGGAAGAAGGCCTCGACGCGCGCCTCGCGGTCCGGCAGCCGGTTGCCGAGAAAGGCGAGATCGCAGGCAAAGCGCATATCCTTGCCGACCGGATGATGCGTTTCCGGATCGAGCGCGTTGTAGATCGGCACGCATTCGGCCGCCCCCATTGCCCGATAGGCCCAGACCACCGGGTCGCCGCCGCCATAGGTCAGCACGAGGTCGATTTCCTGCAGCGCGCGATGCAGCGGATGGTCGGGCTCGTCGCGCAACTGGCCAAGCGTCGCCGGCGCATCGACATCCCAGAATACGGTGAGCGCATCGGCACGGGCGTGATCGAGCACCGCCCGCAGGAGCGCGTCGTCGGCGAAACCGACGCCGCTCGCCTTGACGACGATATCTGCCTCCGCCGCTCGCGCCGCCACCTGCATCATGGCATGCGGAGTGGCCTCGTAGACGACGACGGCACACCAGTCCGGCGCCTCGATATCGCGGTTCTTCTGGCGATCGTAGACGTCCGGCTCGTAGAAGGTGATGTCGTAGCCGAGCCTTGCCAGGGCCTTGAGCAGTCCGCGGTAATAGGTGGCCGCGCCGTTCCAATAGGACGACAGCAGGCTCGACCCGTAAAATGCGATCTTCATTCGGCGGCCTCCTTTGCAAGGATCGTGTCGGCGGCTTGGCGGTGCCCGCATTCGGCGAGCACGCCGAACAGCTCATCCGCCCGGTGCCGGCATGTGTGCCGCAAGCGAATGGTCTCGAGGCCCGACGTCGCCAGAGAAGCGGCGAGATCCGCGTCGTGCAGCACGGCGCGAAGATGACGCCGCATCTCGGAACCGTTGTTTGCAAACAGAAAATCTACGCCTGGCCTGAACAGGCATTCGACATCGGACCACGGCGCCGAAACCAGCGGGATGCCGCAGGCGAGCGCCTCGAACATGCGGATGGTCGGGATGCCGGGCAGGCTTTCGCGGTATGGACGCCGCGGGATGTGAATCGTGATGCGGTTCGCCGCGAATGCCTTCGGCACGTCGGCATTGGCGATCCAGCCTTCGCAGCGCAGGCCGGCGGCCGCAAGGTCGGCGAGCGCCTCCCGCGGATAGCGAACGCCGTGGACGGTTCCGCTCAGGCCGAGTTCACGCACCGGGCCGACCAGGAACTCCCTGATTTCGGCACTGCGCTCGTCGTCGCCCCAATTGCCGATCCAGATAAGGTCGGAACCACGCTCGATTTCAGGATGCGGCTGGAACAGGTGGTCATCGGCTGCTTCATGCCAGGTGAAGACCCGCTTGCCCCATCCGGCGCGAAGATAGCTTTCCCGCAGCGCCTCGCCGAAGGCGAGCACGCCGTCGTAATGTTCAAGCCGCAAGGCGGAAATCGCTTGCGTAGCCGAGATAGCGCGATGGTGCGTGTCGTGGAACAGCAGCGTGAAACGGCCGCCAGTTGCTTTCGCCCTGCCCAGCCGCGCAACAAGGTCCGGCTCGGTCCACTCATGCACGATCACCACATCGGCGTCGGAGATCCAGGCTTCGTGGTCGAAAGCGGCATCGTAGGTCACCGGCATCAACTCGGGAAAGTCCTTCCGGAATCGCTCGATCGCGAAGGACCCTTTCTCGGCCAGCAGGTTCGACCGGCTCCAGCCGTCGGCGGGCTCCAGCGCGATAGCCTGGTGCCCGCGCGCGACCAGCTCGCGCATGATGCCGCGCAGGAAATGTGCGTTGCCGTGGTTCCAGTCGGAAACGATCGAGTGGGTGTAGAACAAAAACCGCATGATCAACTATCCGCCATGGTGGCCAGGGCCGCCTTGTCGTAAACGCCGCGCATGGCGGTCGCCTGCCTTGCCAATGAAAATCTGCGGCTTCGGCGAGCCGCTGCTTCACCGAGCTCTCGCCGGCGCTGCGCGTCGCTGCAAAGGCTGTTGACGCATCTGGCGAGATCGCCCGAATCGCGCGCGTCGAAGAACATGGCCGCCCCGTCCCACAATTCGCGATAGGTCGAGATATCGGCGAGCACCAAAGGCGTCTTCGACATCGCGGCTTCCAGCGTGGCCAGGCCGAACGGTTCGTAGAGCGACGGCGATACGAAAATGCCTGCCCGGGCCATCAGCGAGCGCACTTCCTCATGTGGCACCGGTCCGACCGGAACGGCGTGACTGAAGCCAACATGCTGGCCGTCCGGGCCCTGCAAGGAGCCGGCGACGAAGACCGGCCATTGCGTCAGGGAGGCGGCCTGGTCCAGCACCGCCGCATTCTTTCCTTCGTCCCACCAGCGCGCGGCGGCGAAAACCACCGATTCCCGTCTTTCGCTCTTCGCGCCGGGCCGCGCCCCGTTGCCGACGACGCTCAGGTGGGCGATCGGCCCGTAGCAGGTTTCGAGCATGTCGGCATGGCTGCGGCTGGGTGCAACGATAATGCCTGCTTTGTCGAAACCGCGCCGGTTGCGGTCCTTCTGCCAAGCCCATTCGCCGTCCGCCGCCTTTCCCTTGACGGCGTGGAACCATGTCACCACGCAGGAATGCGACACCGTCACGACCGGGCAGGGCACATCGAGCCCCGCGGCCTGCGTCGGCGCGTTGAGATGGACGATTTCGACGGCGTAGTCACGTATGAGCGGGTGCAGCTCCTGCTGTAATGTGTCGAGGTCGTGCTCGTTGCGGGTCATCCAGTCGGGCGGCGTGTTGAGCCAGGTCAGCGCCGCGAATGACTGGGCCTCCTCCGCCTGCTGCCTGGACGGTTCCGGACCAAGCCCGGCAAGCACGACGCTGTCGCCGCCGGCGACCAGTTGCCTGGCCAGATCGAGCGCATAGCGCCAGACGCCACCGACGGCATCGACGGTCATCAGTATGCGACGCGGCGGGCTCAGCGTCCGCAACATGTGGCCTCCAATTCGGCCAGCGGACGCGGACGCTTCTCCTGGATGTCGCTGAACGTTCGGAAGGATGCGAGGTAATGTTCATGCGCGCGCTCCCAGGCGAGATCGTCCGGCTCGCCCCAAAGTTCGCGGTAGCTCGGCGAACTCGGATAAGGATAGAGCGGCACCGGTTCGTTGGCCCAAACGCCGTTGTCGATCAGGTGCTTCCGCCAATAATCGACGAGCGCGGGATCGTCCTCGACCACGCCGATCAGATTGGCCTGCACGAACGGCACGTGGCGCCTTGCGTCGACCAGCAACGCGGCCAGCTCCTCGGTGCCCAAACGGCAGCGTTTTGCCAGCATGGCGCGGCCTTCCACAGTCAGGCTTTCCAGGCCCGCCTCGATCGAGACGCAGCCGGCGGCACCGAGCAGCTTCAGCAATTCCGGCTTCCAGAGGTCAATACGGGTCTGCACGCCGAACTTCACATCGCGATCGACCAGCGCCTCCAGCAATGCCTTTTGCGGCAGGAAGATCTCGTCGATGAAGTAGATGTAGCCGACACCCTGTGCGATCAGCCGGTCGATCTCGGCGATCACTGCTTCGTGGTTCCGGCGGCGATAGGCATCGCGGAAATCGATCTTGGCGCAGAAGCTGCAATTATACGGGCAGCCGCGTGACGCCTCGACCTCCGCGCCAAAACCGACCTGGTTGTCGTCGAAGCGATGATGGTGGTGCGAATGGGCGGCAATCCAGTCCGATGGCCATTCGAGCGGCGGGTGATCGATGAACGAGCTCGCATGCACGCCGCCGTTCGAGACCAGTTCTCCATCCTCGAAATGGGCCGTGGACGGCACCGCAGTCCAGTCGTCGCGTCGGGCAAGTTCCGCGACCACTTCCTCGCATTCGCCGCGCACGACGATGTCGACGCCAAGCTTGCGCAAAGTCGGCGTCGGCGTCGCCGAGCCATGCGGCCCGACGGCGACGGTGCGACCGCCGCGCCCGGCAAGATGGTTGAGGAAATCGGCCGCCACGCGCAACTCGGGCGGTGCGCAGCGCCAGAACAGGTAGGTCGGCGCGGTGCTGACGACGGTCATGCCAGGCTCGAATGCGGCGACGCGATCGGCGAGCGCGGCGTTGTCGAGCTTCTGGATCTGCCCGTCCAGCATCAGCACCTCGTGGCCGGCGGCTTCGAGCAGCGCTTTCGAATAGCCGAGTTCGAGCGGCAGATGCGGTTGGCGGCAGCCGAAATAGATGCTGTCCTGGTACGTCCAGGACGGATTGACCAGGGCGACCTTCATGCCACGTACCTCGCCGGTTCGGGATGCGGGTCGAGGCGATGACGCTGCAGCCAGTCGGCGAGGTCGCGGATGCCGTTTTGCCACGGGACGTGCGCTTTCCATCCCAGCGCCGCCTCGATCGCGCGTGTGTCGGCGACGAAGAACGGTTGGTCGCCGGTGCGTTCGCGGTCGTAACGGATCGGAACGTCACGTTTCGTTATGTCGCGAATCTCCTTCAGCAGCATGCGCAGGCTGACGGCGTTTTGTGGTCCGCCGCCGAGATTGAATGCCTGGCCGCTGATTTCCTCGATCCGGTCGAGCACGGCGCGATAGGCCGCGACCGCATCGGCAACGTGGAGGATGTCGCGCACCTGCTTGCCGTCGCCATAGATGGTGATCGGCCGGTCGGAGAAGGCGCTAAGCAGGAAGTGGGCGACCCAGCCCTGATCCTCCGTCCCGAACTGGCGCGGTCCATAGATGCAGCTCATGCGCAGCACCGCCGTCGGCAGGTCGTATGACTTGGCGTAGTCGAGGACATACTGGTCCGCCGCGCCCTTGGAGCAGCCATAGGGCGTGCAGAAATCGAGGCCGCGCGTCTCGTCGATGCCGTGCGCATGGATGGCCGCGTCGCGAGGCGCGTATCTGCCGTCCTCTTCGCGCATGGCGAGGTCGGCGAGGCGGCCATAGACCTTGTTGGTGCTGGCGAAAACGACGGGGATGCGCTTGCCGCCGCGGCGAGCGGCTTCCAGGACGTTGAACGTTCCGCGCAGGTTAACGTCGAAATCCTCGTCCGGCCGAACCAGGCTCGTGGTGACGGCGGTCTGCGCGGCAAAGTGGAAAACCGCCTTCGAACGCGCCACCAGCGGCGCGAGCGCCTCTGCGTCGCGGATATCGGCGATTTCGATGGTCAGGCGGCTGCCGTGCTTTTGCGTCAGCCATTCCAGGTTCTGCTCGACGCCGGGACGGCTCAGGTTGTCGATGACCAGCACCAGTTCGCCATCCGACAACAGGCTGTCGGCGAGGTTGGAGCCGATGAAGCCGCTGCCGCCGATAATGGCGATGGGCATTTCGCGAAAATCGGGTGACTCCGGTCTCATGATACCAGCCCTCGCGCTTCGAGTTCCCGCTTCATCTCGGCGCTGCGATCGATGGCGACCGTGTTGCGCACCCAGGCGACGAAATCGCCGAGCGAATGCTCCAGCCGGTACTGCGGCTGGAAGCCGAGCAGTTCGCGCGCCTTGGAGATGTCGGCAAAGCAATTG
This sequence comes from Mesorhizobium sp. M0998, assembly GCF_040318885.1. Classification (NCBI taxonomy): domain Bacteria; kingdom Pseudomonadati; phylum Pseudomonadota; class Alphaproteobacteria; order Hyphomicrobiales; family Phyllobacteriaceae; genus Mesorhizobium; species Mesorhizobium sp. M0998. Next base: position 155,961 of record NZ_JAMYND010000002.1, on the reverse strand, counting down.
CGGATATCGCCGGAGCGTGCCTTGCCGAGGATTTCCGGCTGGCGGCCAGGCACGCCCATCGCTTCGGCGAGCAGCCGGGCGACATCGCTGACCGCGTAGGCTCGCCCGCTGCCGATGTTGATGACGTGGCCGCGTGCCTGCGGCTGTTCCAGCGCCAGCCGGAAGGCGCGGGCGACGTCGCGTACATGCACGAAATCGCGCTGCTGTTCGCCGTCCTCGAAGATCAGCGGCCGCTGGCCGTTGGCGATGCGCGAGGCGAAGTTCGCGAGGACGCCGGTATACGGGTTCGAGAGCGCCTGTCCGGCGCCGAAGACATTGAACAGGCGCAGCGCCACCGCATCGACCCCATAGGCTTCGCCGAAGATCAGTACGGCGCGTTCCTGGGCGTATTTCGTCAGCGCGTAAATTGAGGCGAGATCGACCGGTTTCTGTTCGTCGGTCGGCAGCGGCGACAGGACTTCACCTTCCGGGGACAGGGGATTCCATTGGGCGCTGCGGATATCGTCCGGCTGCCGTCTTGCATTGTCGATGCGCCGGCCGTCCGGCGTCGCATAGAGACCCTCGCCATAGACGCTCATCGACGAAGCAACGACGATCCGTTCGATCGGGCGTTTGATCAGCGCTTCCAGCAACGTGGCGGTGCCGAGGTCGTTGGCGCCGACATAGCGGGCGATCTCGTACATGGACTGGCCGACGCCCACTTCAGCCGCCAGGTGAATGATCGCGTCGACATCGTCGACCGCCTCTGAGATGCCGTCGCGATCGCGAACGTCGCCTTTGATCAGCTTGGCGCCTGGCGGCAGGCTGATTGCCTCGCCACCATGCACCTGGTCCAGCAGCGCATCGAGAATTGAAACCCCATAGCCATGTTCAACGAGTTCCTGGGCGACGTGGCGGCCGATAAAACCGCAGCCTCCCGTGACCAGTATACGTTTCACGACAACTCCTCATACGAATGGCTTTGCCGCCCCAAACTTCCGGGCGAAAGGTTTGTTCCCTTGCTTCAACAAAGTTCCCGGAACGCTGCGCTCCGAAAGCGACCCCGCCTCGGGCTGGGCACGGGAACATCGAAGCGCGCTTGGTGTTAGGAGCCATAATCAACCAACCGCGCGCACATGCCGGGCAGCAATGCATCTGCTGGTTGTGTGAGGGCAGACCGGAGCAACGCGTGAGATCTCGCGGCCTGCGGTGGAATCGAAGGGAGATTGCGATGTCTGAATCCAGGACGACCACCGATCACGACGAAATCCGCCGTTGGGCCGAGGACCGCGACGGGCGACCGGCGGTGGTGCGCACCAAGGGCGAGGGAGGCATACTGCGCATCGACTTCGGCGAGCCTGAAGAGACGTTCGAGCCTGTCGAATGGGACGAGTTCTTCAGGATCTTCGATGAGAACGAACTGGCCTTCCTCTACCAGGATGAGACCAGCGGCGGAAAGACCAGCCGCTTCAACAAATTCGTCGAACGCAGCCGGAAGTAGGATCGCGGCAAACAGCGGCCACGGTCAGTGCAGCAGGTTTGGCCCGCGTGCCCTGACGATGTTTCGCATGATGCCGTTGAGCCAGTCCTCCGTGGAGGAGCCGGATCGTCTCTTGTCGATTTCGCCGATGGCCTGTTCGAGCGTTCGCTCGACCAGCCGGTCGGAGGCCTCCACATCTCCCAGCAGCAGGCGCGCCGCGAGCCTGAGCTTGGGCAGCAGCGAAAATACGTCGTCCGAGGGCTCCGACGCTCGGCCTCCTTTCGATGCCGACGTCTCGGCTGGGAAGAGAGCATCGAAGACAGCCTGGCCGTTCGAGGATTTTCGGAGGCTGCTGGCATAGCGAAGGCGCTCAGGAATAACGATGTCTTCATCGCCGCTGAAAAACACGAACGGCACGCCACGGCGCATCAACTCGTCGGCGATCGGGAATACCCGTCGTCCGTTGAGATTGACGTCCAGGATCGCGGCCTCCGCCTCGTCCGTATGTTTCGATGCCTGTTCGACCGTCGCCACCGGGCCAAGCACCACGGCGCCCATCTTGCTGAAGTAACGTGCAAGATCGCCCGCCAGCATCCATTCGTCCTCGACGATCAGGATATGCAAGCCTTGCAGGTCGCGCACCTCATTGTTCCTTCTTCCTGCGGAATTTACGGCTGTCGGCGCGGACTTCCGCAAAATGGCGGGCCAGGACCTCTTGCAACCGTTCCGCGAGCGCGAGCAGGCGAGGCGGGATGTTTTCAGATACCGGGAACTTGGTCAGATCCGGCGAGGGCAACAGGATTCGCTTGGCCGGCTTTATTTCAGGTGGTCGTCTTGCCATTGGAACCGCCTCCGAAGTCAAATGTTAATGCCCAGCCGCGGTGCTTTGTTCCGTTACTGGACTATTTACTGGCCTCAGGCTCGGCCCGGTCTTAGTCTGAGGCGTGATTAGGGTCGTTTGACGGCTTTGTGTTCGCGGCTGTTACCAGGGGCTTGGCGTGGCATCCCAGAATGGCAGATTTCCCATAGTCGGCGTCGGTGCATCGGCCGGCGGCATTCCGGCGATGGAGGGCTTGTTCAAGGGAATGACCGGCGGCACCGGCATGGCGTTCGTCGTCGTCACGCACCTCAGCCCGGAGCGGGAAAGCCTGCTGCACGAGGTCATCCGACGTTACACCGAAATGCCGGTCTTGGTGGCCGAGGAGGGGGCAGCGGTCCAACCCGACCAGGTCTATGTGATGCCGCAAAACGTCGTTCTCACCATCCGTAAGGGCGCGCTTTCGCTGCGCCGGCCGAACACGTTCAGCCGCGAGCGCAAGCCGATCGATATCTTCTTCAGCGCATTGGCCGAGGACCAGGGCGAGTATGCCGTCGGCATTATCTTGTCGGGTGGCGATTCGGACGGCACGCTCGGCGCCAGGGCAATCAAGGAGCATGGCGGGCTGACCATTGCCCAGGCCTCCAACGGTTCCGGCCCGCGCAATCCAGCCATGCCGCAGAGCGCGATTTCGAGCGGCCTGATCGACATAGCGGCGCCCGCCGAGCAGATCGGTGCAAAGCTTCAGGCGTTTGTCCGCGGTTTCGACGTGCTGAACGGCCTGACCGAAGCAGACGACGAACACAAGGCCGAGATGGATCGAGCCCGCGATGAAATCTACACCATTTTGCGCAGCCATTCCGGTCACGACTTTTCCGGCTACAAGGCCAAGACGTTCCTGCGTCGCGTAAAGCGGCGCATGCAGATAACGCAGCTGCAGTCGATCACCACCTACACAGAACGGCTGAAAAGGGATCCGGACGAGGTGGCGAAGCTGTTTCGCGACCTCCTCATCAACGTCACCAGCTTTTTTCGCGACGCCGAAGCGTTCAAATTGCTGGAGGACAAGATCATACCGCAGATTTTCGAAGGCAAGAACGCCTCCGATGCGGTGCGTGTGTGGGTGCCCGGCTGCGCCACCGGCGAGGAGGTGTTCTCGATCGGCATGCTGATGCGCGAGCGCATGGAGAAGCTTTCGGCGCCACCGCGCGTCCAGATATTCGCGACCGACATCGATGAGCCGGCGCTCGCGGTGGCGCGTGCGGCACGTTATCCAGAAGCGCTGCTGCACGGGCTTTCGCCCGAGCGCAGGCAACGCTTTTTCCACAGTGACGGCGAGAGCTATGTGCTCGGCAAGGAGGTGCGCGAACTGTGCATCTTTTCGCCGCACAGCATTATCCGCGACCCTCCCTTCTCGCGCATCGACATGATTTCGTGTCGCAACCTGCTGATCTATTTCGGCCCGCAGATCCAGAACCGGGTCATCCCGATCTTCCACTATGCGCTGCGCCCGGGCGGCTATCTGTTCCTCGGGACCTCGGAAACCATCGGTCAGCACGGTGACCTGTTCGCCACGGTCGACAAGAAGCAGCGGATATTCCAGGCGCGGGAACATGCCACGCCGCGGCCGCCGGTCCTGATCGGCAATGGCCGCACGGGTGCCCTTCCGGTCGGACGCGGCGGCTCGAAGAAGGATGCGGCCAGCCATTCACTGCGCCAGGCGATCGAGGCTCAGGTGCTGGAGCGGTTCGCCCCGCCTCACGTTCTGGTCAATGGCGATGGCGACATCGTCTACTATTCGGCGCGGACGGGCAAATATCTGGAAGCGCCGCAAGGCGCCCCGAGCCGGCAGTTGCTGACCCAGGCCCGCCACGGGCTGAGACTGGAACTGCGCGCCGCGTTGCGGGAAGCAGCCACGACGCGCCGCACGGTCGTGCGGGAGAACATAGCGGTCGAGGAAGACGACGGACAGCTTCAGGTCATTACATTGACGGTCGAGCCATACACGGAACGGGGTAATGGCGAGCCCCTCTACCTCGTCCTGTTCAATCCGGTGGGACAGTCCCAGATCCGCTCCGAGCCGGCACACGAAAGCCGCGGCACCGACGACGCGGCCGATCTCGAGCGGGAGTTGCGCGACACACGCGAGCGGCTGCAATCGACCATCGAGGAATACGAAACCGCGCTGGAGGAAGTAAAATCTTCGAACGAGGAACTCGTCTCCGTCAATGAAGAGGCGCAGTCGACCAATGAGGAGCTTGAGGCCTCGAAGGAGGAGATGCAGTCGCTCAATGAAGAGCTAAACACCATCAACGCGGAGCTGACCGGCAAGATAGAGGAACTCGATCGCGCCAACAGCGATCTCAGAAACTTGTTCGAAAGCACGGAAATCGCCACCATCTTCCTCGACCGCAACCTTGTGGTGCGGACCTTCACTCCCGCCGCGTCATCGTTCTTCAACTTGCGTCCGTCCGATGTCGGCCGCCCGCTGACCGATCTTTCGAGCCGACTCGATTACCCCGAGTTGAAGCGGCACATCCAGGCGGTGTTCGAGACGGGAGAGACCCTGAACCATCACCTTGCGCGCGATGACAACGGCCGGTTTCACCTGGTTCGCATCAACCCTTATCGGGACAAGAGCGGCGGCGTCCAAGGCGTGGTCGTGACCATGATCGACGTGACGACGCTGGCGCAGGCGGAAGAGCGTCAGCAGGTGCTCATCTCGGAGCTGAACCATCGCGTCAAGAACATGCTGGCGGTCGTCGCCAGCATCACCAACCGGACCCGTGAAAACTCGGCGTCGAAAGACGAGTTCGCCGACGCCTTGATCGGCCGCCTGCAGGCGATGTCACGAGCATACAGTCTGCTCTCGCGAGAAAGCTGGACCGAAGCTTCCGTCGAGGAACTGCTGCGCCAGGAACTCGATCCCTTCGGGGCCGAACGGTTCGAACTCCATGGCAAACGGGTGAGCCTCAAGCCGGTACAAGGGCTTTCCTTCGGCATGGCAATCCATGAACTGGCGACGAATGCCGCGAAATATGGCGCACTTTCGAAACCTGCCGGGCGGATAGTCGTGAAATGGTCGGTGGCGGACGGAACCTTCAGGCTCACTTGGCGCGAGAAGGGCGGCCCCCGCATCAAGGAGCCAACCGACAGCGGCTTCGGCCTTACTCTTCTGCGCGGAGAAATCGGCTACCGGCTGGGCGGAAAGGTTGAAACAACTTTCCACTCAAATGGTTTGGAGGCGGAAATCGCATTCCCTCTGACCCGTGAGGGCTCGTCGTGACCGGAAAGATGCGTGTGCTGATCGTCGAGGACGAATGGCTGATCGCCGACGACGCGGCGGCTTACCTGCGCAAAGCCGGCCATCAGGTGGTTGGACCTGTTTCGTCGGTAACGGCGGCACTCCGGCTCGTTGGCGAAGGCGGGATTGACGCCGCGTTGCTGGATATCCAGCTGAACGACGAGACCAGCTATCCGATCGCGGAAGCGTTACGGACGCGCGGTGTTCCGTTCGCCTTCCTCTCAGGCTTTGGCGAACGCGAAATTCCAGCCGGGTTCCGCGCTTGCAGGATGGTGCAGAAGCCGGCGAGCCAGAGTGCGATCCTGAATGCCGTGGATGAACTCGCGCGAGCCGGCTGAGGTCGCGATTGAAAGTGGCGCCAGGTCACATCGGCGTGGTGCGTGCCTGCCGCGAACGACGAACGCCTATGGCAATATCCGCACCGGTACCGATTTGACCGCCGGAACATGAGCCCTCTCGGCTCTGTGCCACAAAGGAACCAGCGGGTTGAGCTCGGGGTAGTAACCGGCGCAATTTCCCTCCGGCACCGAGTAAGGCGTGATGCGCAGTCCGTGCACGCGGCGCTCCACACCGTCCCGCGCGTTGGCTTCGAGATCGACCTCCTGTCCCGCGCTCAAACCGAGGCGCTGGATATCCTTTTCATTCATCAACAGCACCATGCGTGTGCCGCTGATGCCGCGCAGCCGGTCGTTGTAGCCGTAGACGGTCGTGTTGAACTGGTCGTTGGAGCGCACCGTGATCAGTGTCAGCACATCATCGCCGGCGACATCGATGTCAGGATCGGTTTCAAGGCCACTTGGCAGCTTGAAATTGGCCTTCTTGTTCGGCGTCTCCCACACCCGCTTGCTCGCCTTGATGTCGCGATGGAAGCCGCCGGGCGTCAGGAAACGCTCGTTGAAGTCGCGGAAATGTTGGGGGTAGCAGCGCTCGATTTCGTCGCGGATGCGGGAATAATCCCCAACCCACTCATCCCATGGGATCGAACTCCTGCCCGGCACCGTGGCCTTGGCGAGTTCGGCGACGATCCTGGGCTCTGAAAGCAGATGCGGCGAAGCCGGAGGTTGCGATCCGAACGAGCCGTGGATACAGGCGGTGGAATCCTCTACCGACACCCTTTGGTCGCCGCTTGCCTGATGGTCTCTTTCCAGGCGTGACAGGCAAGGCAGCAAATAGGTTGTCCGGCCGGCGATCAGGTGACTGCGGTTGAGCTTGGTCGCGATCTCGACATGCAGGTCGAGCCCACGCCAGGCTTTCTCGACCAGGCCGGTTTCCGGCACGGCCCGCACGAAATTGCCGCCGAGCCCGACAAAGCCCTTGACCGATCCGTCGATGACGCCTTCGCAGGTCTCGACCGTATCGAGACCTTTCTCGCGCGGCGGTTCAAAGGCGTAGAACTCGGCGAACCTGTCGAGCGGGACGAGCTCGGGCTTTTCCGATATGCCGACGGTGCGCTGTCCCTGGACATTGGAATGGCCGCGCAGCGGCGAAATGCCGGCGCCGGGTTTTCCGATATTGCCGCGCAGCATCAAAAGGTTGCACAGCATCTGGACGTTCTCGGTGCCGTGCCGATGCTGGGTCAGGCCCATGCCGTAATTGCCGATCACCGCGTTGGCATGGCTGTAGACCTCGGCGACATGCTCCAGGTCGGTCAGCGCAATGCCGGATCGCGCAACGATATCGCTCCACTGGGTTTTGCGCAGGAAGGCTTCGAATTCGGCGAAGCCATGCGTGTGTTCGGCGATGAAAGCCGTGTCGAGGACACGCGTCCTGCCGCTTTCGCGGGCGTCGTCGTCGAGCGCCAGCAACGCCTTGGCGATACCCGTCATCGCGGCGATATCGCCGCCCGAACGAACCTGGAAGTAGTCGCTGGACATTTTGGTACCCGGTCCGGGCGACAGCATGTCGAGGGGGTTTTGCGGATTCTTGAAGCGCTTCAGTCCCCGCTCGGGCAAGGGATTGAAAGTGAAGACGGGCACGTTGCGTTGACGTGCCTCCTGCAGCGGATGCAGCAGGCGCGGCGCCGTCACCCCGGTGTTGTGCCCGAAGAAGAACATCATGTCGCATTTCGCAAAGTCTTCGAGCTGCACGGTCCCCACCGGCGAGCCGATCGATTCCGGCAAGCCGACGGAGGTCGATTCATGACACATGTTGGACGAATCGGGCAGGTTCGAAGACCCATAGATCCGCGCAAAAAGCTGGTACATGAACGAGGCCTCGAGCGAGGCCCGGCCGGACGTGTAGAACACCACCAATTTGGGATCGAGCCGCCGCAGTTCGGCAGCTATGTCGCGGAATGCATCGTCCCAGGAAACCGGCTCGTAACGGTCGGTGGCGGCATTGTAGCGCATGGGCTCGGTAAGCCTGCCCTGCTTCTCAAGATCGTGGTCCGGCCAATCGAGCAGTTCCGTCACCGAATGCTCGGCGAAGAAAGCCGGTTCGCAGCGCAGCTTGGTCTGGTCCCACATCGTCGCCTTGGCGCCGTTTTCACAGAATTCGAAAGGCCTCGGCTGGGCTGGCTTTGCCCATGAGCAAGACACGCACATATAGCCGTCGGCCTTGTTCTGCTTGAGCAGCGTGCTCCATATCCCGGACAACAGCAGGCCTTCGCCTCGCGCCTTGCGGACCAGTGATTTGAGCGATCCCCAGCCGCCTGTCGGGTGGTCGTATTTCTTGGTTTCGATGCGATCGGTTACGGCGGGTCTCATGCAAGCCACTCCCTGTAAGAAGAGCACTCATACGAACCCGCCGTGAGGCTGAATGTTCCCGGCCGGCTCCGTCCCGTCACGCCGTTCCGTCTCGCCGGAACCATTTCCGCCATCGTTTGTTCGGCTCGAAGAAAGGAGCCGCGCGAAATGGAGCGACGTAACGCGTTAATTGCGATGGTGATTTCGGCCATCATCATCGTCGGCTTTCTCATCGGCTTTTTGTACGGCGATATGGGCTGGCGAACTTCGCCGCTCAAAAGAGCCCCTGAACAGAACCAGGGTGGCAATGCTCCGGCCGATACCTCGCCTGCCGCGGGCATCAAGAAGAACCCCAAGGAAAATACCGAAATGCCAGGCCAGCAATGAGTGAGACTCAGCAATGAAGGCAGGCAATGCCACGAACTGAAACGGGGTCCTGTTTTTGCGGCGCCATAACGGCGGAGATGCGCGGCGAGCCGTTCTGGATTTGCTCCGATCACGATGACGACTGCCGCAAGGCGATAGGAAGCCCGCTAACGGTGTGGGTCGGCTATCGGCCTTCCGAATTCACATTGCTCACCGGCACGCCCAAGACCTTTTCGAAAACCCCCGGCGTGCTCCGGTCCTTCTGTGCGGATTGCGGAACATCGATCGGCTATGTCGACCAGGGCCTGCCCGACGAACTCTATCTGTCGATCGGCTTTCTCGACCACCCCGAACGGTTTCCGCCGCAGGCCCACGCATATTGGGACATGAGGCTTCCCTGGGTCGACTTTCCAGACGAGCTGCCGCGGGTGGGAAGGTATTCGAGGCGGCGCGATCCGGCGTTCGGAAATCCGGCGGACCGCTAGCCTGCTGCCCGCCTGCAGGTGGAAAACGTACCGTTCGCAGTTTCGTACGAATACGACAATTGGCGCGCGGCCGAAAACGCGCAATTATAGGCCAATGGGCCGCCGTTTGGATGACAAGCTCGATTGCAAGGCGTGTGGGACGATCCTGATGGAAATTCCCGACAACCCGAAGGATTCGACGCCGATCTATTGCAGCAATTGCGGCGCCTATCTTGGCGAATGGGGCGATCTGCAGGAGGATTTCTTCAGGCAGGCGTTCGGCGCCCAGGCCTTCGATCTGAACAACGGAAACATCATCAAGAAATAATCCTGGATCCCGCCGGCCAAGCCACGGCCTGCGGGCCCGGCTATTCGCGGCAATTGCCGTTCGGACCGGCCCATCGGGAACCTTTCTCCCGAGCCGCTTGTTTGGGTGGCGGAAGGAGACACGCCATGAGCACAAAACCTCCCCCTGTGCCGCCGAAGAACCTGAGCCCAAAGGGCGCCGGTGACAAAAAATCGGTAGCAGCCGAACAGGCACCGCAATCAGCCGTTCCGGATCCCGACAAGCAGGGCCAGCAAGGCAATACGAAGGTCAACACCACCCATCAAGGCAACGTCCAGGATCGCTAGGTCATGTCCACGTCGAAGAAGACTCCTGCCAGCATCCGCCAGGGCGGTCCCGGCGCCGCGCACGAAAACGCCAAGAAGCCGCTGAGCGTCGAAAAGCCGCCGGCCGACTCCGACCGTCGCAGCCACAGCAGGGTCTCCGGCGGCGGTGGCGAACGCGACAGCCACCATACCCACGACCCCGAAAAGAAAGGCGACACCCGGCCCGCGCATCAGGACACGTGACGTCGGCCGGCGACGCGACGATCGGTGAGGTTCGAGCGAAGTGTCAGCGGGGACGGCGCGCCGAGGCAATCGGCACGACGTTGTCGACCACCGGCAAGTCGAACAGCATCGGAAGCCCCCGCGTCGCGGCCATTTCCACGATCAGTTCTTCGATGGAGTGATCGGTCAGACGCGTCTCGACGCCCAGCCGGATCATCGCCGCCAGCTTGTGCACCGGCACTGGCACGGACTTCGCCCGGTCGTCGAGCAGCTTGCTGATTTCGATCACGACGTCGGCGTCGATATTCCTGGGCAAGTCTCGCATAAGCGCCTCCCCGCCAAACGAAACGAAAAGCCCGCCGCACCTTTCGATACGGCGGGCGATCCAGTAATGCGTACCGGCGAGGGGATCGGGGTGGGCGTGCCGGCGCGCGCAGATCGCAAGTAATTTTAGTTAAATCCGTCAACTTCGATGTGTCACGGAAAAACGTCTGTACGCTTTTTACCGAACCGCGCGGAATCGCTGGCTGTCCCCGCCGTCGCGCGGCGCGGCAGCACAGATGGCGTGACCCATTGCCCTCCGGACAGCGAACTCAAACAGTATACATTATAAACTTAAAACATCTTGCCAGGTGATCCAGCCTATGCTCCACTTGAGCCGGGAACATGGCTGATAGGTCGATTTCTGCCGACACGTGGCTGCATTTCAAACGGCACGACTGCGAGAACACAGCCTCAAACGATATACGAAATCTTCGCATGGGAAGGCGTGGATGACGGAAACGATAGAGCTCAAACGGGTTGGCGATGGCAATCTGCGTGCCCAGGTCTATCAACAAATCCGGCTGACGATACAGCATGGCGAATTGGCGCCTGGCCAGAAGCTCGTCGATGTCGATATTGCCGCCCAGCTCGGTATTTCCAGAATGCCTGTTCGCGACGCCTTGATGCAGTTGGTGCATGAGGGCTATCTCGTCGGCACCACACGCGGCTTCACCCTGCCCACGCTTACCGCGACGGATGTCGCCGACATCTTCGAGGTCCGCCGCCTGCTTGAGCCACGGGCCGCCGCGCACGCCGCACGGACACTTGACGCCGCTGGCCTCAAGACGCTGGCAGCCGCGCTTCGGGAGGCCGAGGCTGCGGCCGCCGCCGGCGATGCCGACCGCTTTTTCCAGGCCAATTCGGCATTCAGGAATTGTTGGCTCGGCGCCGTCGAGAACGAGCGCCTTTCCCAAACGATTGCAAGGTTCGCCGACCATGTGCTCGTCGTCCGCTTAAGGACGCTGTCGCACCAGCCGACGCAGGCCGTCATCGTTGCCGGCATGCGCGCAATCTATGAGGCATTCGTCAAGCGCGACGCCGTCGCCGCTTACGACCGCATGACCCACTTCATTCAGAACGCCGAGGAGCGTTTCACGAAGCTTAGCCCACCGTTTCAAAACTCCAACGGTGAAGGTGAGGGCATGTCGCGGCAGGGGAAAACATGATCAGGAAGCAGCACCCGCTGAAAGGGCCGAACAGGTTCAAACTCGGCGTCTTTTCAATGAATGCCGATGGCGGCCTGGCAATGACCACCGTTCCCGAGCGCTGGCGTGCCCGCTGGGAAGACAACCTAAACTCCGCCTGCATCGCCGATCGCGCCGGCCTCGAGTTTCTGCTGCCGATCGCCCGCTGGCGCGGCTTCGGCGGTTTGACGCATGTGCGGGAATGGTCGTTCGAGACGTTCACCTGGGCGGCGGGCCTTGCTGTCGCCACGGAAAACATCGGCCTGTTCATGACGGTGCATGTACCGCTGGTTCATCCGCTGCAGGCTGCCAAAGCGCTGGCGACGGTCGACCACATCTCCAACGGGCGTGCCGGCTTGAACATCGTCTGCGGCTGGAACCCGGATGAGTTCGCCATGTTCGGGCAGACGGTCGGCGAGCGGACCTACGATCAGGCCGAGGAATGGATCAACATCATCGCGCGTGCCTATCAATCGAGGGAGCCGTTCGACTTCGGCGGCGAGTTCTATGATCTGAAGGGCGTCGTCAGCCGGCCGCCAAGCCTGCAGGCGCCGCGACCGGTGACCATGAACGCCGCCTTCGGCGCGCCGGGGCGCAACTACGCAGCGCGCCACTGCGATTATCTGTTTTCGACCTTTTCCGAAATTGCGGACGGCCGTGCGCATGTGGTCGACATCACCAACCGCGCGGCCGAAGTCGGGCGCGAAGTCGGCGTCTATACGGTTTGTCACGTCGTCTGCCGGGAGACCCAGCAGGAAGCCGAGGATTACTACCGGCACTACGCGTTGGAATGCGCGGACGAGGGTGCGGTCGACGAGCACATGCGCAAGAAGAAGGAATTCGCGAACTCGCACGATGCGAAGGCTTTCACCGAATATCGGCAAAGGTTCGCCGGTGGTGCCGGGACGTTCCCGCTCATCGGCACGCCGGAAAAGATCGTCGACGACCTCACCGAGATCATGGAACAGGGTTATTCCGGCGCCGCCCTCACATTCGTCAACTACACCTACGAATTGCCCTTCTTCTGCGACCGCGTGCTGCCGCTGATGCGCCAGGCCGGGCTTCGAGTAAATTGATGCCGGCGGCCGCCATTCCGACGCCGTGGGTGGATGGGCACGACGCCATCAATCCGCGCGCGTTCAAGCAGGCTATGCGGGCCGTGGCGGGCTCGGTCGCCATCCTCGCGTCGGAACATGACGAGATCGGTTTTTGCGGCATCACGGCGACGGCTCTCTGCTCGTTCAGCGCCGAGCCGCCGTCGCTGCTGGCTTGTGTCAACCGCGGCAGCACCTTTGCCTCGGTCATTCACGAAGGTTTGCCGTTTTCGGTCAATCTTCCCGCCGGCGACCAGGAGAACGTTGTACGTGCCTTTGGCGGCATGACCAAAGCCAAGGGCGCCGCGCGGTTCTCGTCCGGATCATGGGTGCGTGGCGAAACCGGCGCGCCCTTGCTTGTCGGCGCACGGGCAATATTCGAATGCCGGGTGGCCGAAATCATCGTGCGGGCATCGCACATGATCGTCATCGGCATCGTGTCGGGCGTTGCGCTGGACCGCGCTCATCGATCGCCGGTCTTCTACGCGCATGGGCGGTTCCTGACAGTAGGAGATGATGCCAACTAACCGCCGTTCACGCGGCGGCGCGGCGATTGCAATTTTAGATCGAACCCGATCATGGACGAACTATCAAAGGGAGTATGGCAATGCGCATTTGGAAATCCCTTGTTCTGGCTGCACTCATGTCGGGTGTGGCGGGTAGCGCCGCGGCCGAAGAGGTCGTCCTCAACGCCGTGCATTTTACGCCGACGCAGAACGGCTACGCGCAGAGCTTCCTGAAGTTCGTTCAGAAGGTGAACGAAAAGGGCAAGGGCGTGGTCCAGATCAACGTCCGTGGCGGGCCGGAGGTCATTCCGCCGATCCAGCAGGGCGCGGCGCTCAGGAGCGGCCTGATCGATGTGATCGACACACCGGCAGGGCAGTTCCTCGAACTCGTGCCCGAAGGCGAGGTTTTCTCCGCATCGACGAAGACGCCGTGGGAGGTCCGCGACAATGGCGGCTGGGATTTCATCAGCGGAATTTTCGAGAAGAAGGCCAATGCCCACCTGCTGGCGCATGTCGACGCGGGCTCGGGCTTCAACGTCTTCACCGTCGACGAACCCAAGCTCAACAGCGAAGGCAGCATCGACTGGGGCAGCCTGAAAATCCGCTCGTCGCCGCTCTACCGCGATTTCCTTGAATCCTTGGGCGCAACGGTGATCGTGCAGGCGCCGGGGGATGTCTATACCTCGCTCGAGCGCGGCGTCGTCAATGCCAACGCGTATACCGTGTTTGGCTATGCGTCGTTCGGCTGGGACAAATTCACCAAATACCGTGTCGACCCGCAGTTCTTCAAAACCGACGTGCTGATCTCGATCAACAAGGCCAAATGGGACACGCTGTCGCCCGAAGCGCAGAAGCTGCTTGCCGACACGGCCGTCGAATACGAGCGCGCGAGCTATGACGCCAACCTTGCCCAGTCCGAAAAACAGGCACAGGCGATGATTGACGGCGGGCAGAAGGTGATCAGCTTGACCGGCGCCGGCCGCGACAAATTCCTGGCGGCTGCCACGCAGGCGAGCTGGGCGAGAATGGCCAAACGCGATCCCACCAACATCGATCAGTTGAAGAAATTCTTCCAGTAGCCCGAGCCGAGGGTGCCTTGCGTGCCCTCCATCAAAGCTGGGCCAAGAGGACGAAGGTGGACATGGGGGTCGTCGGGCATGGACAGATTGTTTGCAGCGATTGGGAAGCTGAGCCTTGCGTTGGCGGCGGCGGCAAAAGTGGTGCTTGGCCTCATCATCGTCGCGGTGGTTGCTGATGTGTGCGTCCGCAATCTGGGCCTGAGGCCGCTTGCCTGGGCGGTGTCGGCGACGGAATACGGCCTGCTTTACGCGGCATTTCTGCCGATGCCATGGCTGGTCCACAGCAAGGGCCATGTCTTCGTCGAGTTCCTGCGCCAGGCGCTGCCGGTGCGGGCACGGGCGGTGCTTGAAAAGCTGGTCTATCTCGCCTGCATCGGCGTCAGCCTCTACCTCGGCAGCGTCGCTCTGTCTTCGCTGACAAGTGCCGTTGCGGGCGGCGAATATGAAACGCGCAGCTTCGATATGCCGAAATGGCTGGTCTTTCTGCCCATCATGCTCGCCTTCTATCTCTCGGCGCTGGAATGGCTCAGATATCTGCTCGGCCGTGACACGCTGTACACGCTCGATCCGCTGGAAATGGAAGGCCTCTGACCGGTGGCCTGGCTGTTTCCATTCGCCGTGCTCGTTGGCACCATCCTGGTGTTGATGGGGCTTGGGCTGCCGGTCGCCTTCGCGTTCTTCGTCACCAATGTGATCGGGCTGTATCTGTTCTTCGGCGGCTCGATCGGCGTGACGCAGATGGTCGCCAACTTCTCCGACGCTGTCTCGACCTACGCGCTTGCCCCGCTGCCGATGTTTCTCGTCATGGGCAGCCTGTTCTTCCGCTCCGGCCTCGGCGAGAAGGTCATCTACGCGCTCGACCTGTGCATCGGCAATCTGCGCGGACGCCTCGCCTATGTCGTCCTCGCCGCCGGCACGATCTTTTCCGCGCTGTCGGGCTCGAGCCTCGCCAATACCGGCATGATGGGCTCGCTGATGGTGCCCGAGATGCTGAAGCGGGGCTACAAGCCGCATATGGCCTACGGGCCGGTGCTTGGCGCCGGAAGCCTTGCCGTCATCATCCCGCCATCCTCGCTGGCCGTCTTGCTCGGCTCGCTGGCCCAGATCGACGTCGGCGCGCTGCTCATAGCGGGGGCTTTGCCCGGACTGCTGCTCGTTGTCATGTACGCGGCGCTGATCTTCGCGCAGACAGAGATCGATCCGGACGCCGCTCCGCACTATCCGGTACCCGCCGTTCCCGCGGCCGAGAAGGTGAGGGCGGTCGCCGTCAACATCATTCCGATGAGCGTCATCGTGTTCATGGTGGTCGGCACGATCATCCTTGGGATAGCGACGCCGACGGAATCGGCCGGACTCGGCTGTGCCGCCGTCTTCGCCTTGTTGTTTGTCTACCGACGGTTCAGCTGGTCGGTTGTCTGGAAGTCGCTGGACGATGCGATGAAGGTCACCGGCATGACCTTCCTGATCATCTCGGCTTCGACGACGTTCTCGCAGATATTCGCCTTCTCCGGCGCCTCCAACGGCTTTATCCAGTTCATCGTCGGCTACGATCTTGGACCGTATCCCATGCTGCTCATGATGGTGCTCGTCATCCTGCTGCTCGGCATGTTCATGGATCAGGTCTCGATGATGCTGATCACGCTGCCGATCTTCCTGCCGATCGCCCAGCAATTCGGCTACGAGCCGGTATGGTTCGGGCTGATCCTGCTGCTCGCCTACGAGGTCGGCTTCACCACGCCGCCGTTTGGTCTGCTGCTGTTCATCATGATCGGCGTTGCGCCGAAAGGCACATCGCTCAAGACCGTTGCCATGGCTGCGGCGCCTTACATCGCGCTGACGCTTCTGCTGATCCTGCTGATTGTCCTCTTTCCGCAGATCGCTCTCTTTCTTCCGAATTTGATCTAGTCGAACTCGATCCAGCAGGTGTCCACATGCGCTTTGCCTATCTTGCTTTCTTCCATGATGACCGCGAGGCAAATTTGGCCATCGCCGGCGAAGATGTTGACGCTGTGCGGCGTGTGATTGCATCGACGCCGGGCCTTGCGCTTGCCAACATCTATTTGCCCGAAGTGGCGACGGACATGTTCAACAACGATGGTCCACCGCCGGTCTTTGGCTTCCAGCTCTATTACGACGAACTGGCGGACATGGAGGCGGCGCTGGCGCCGTCCGGCCATCTGCAGGCGCTTGCCGCACCTGGTATGCTGTCGAGCATCGCCGGTTCGAGGCCGACGCAACAGGCAATGTGCGTGCGTCCGTTTCCCGTCGACGACGCTGGCGTCAAGACGTCCGGGCTCCCCTGCAGCTATCTTGTCCACTATCCCGGGCCGGCCGAAGACATGAATGCCTGGCTCTACCACTATGTGACGCATCATCCGCAATTGATGCGGGGCTTCCCCGGCATTCGCCACATCGAGGTTCTGTCGCGACTGGATTGGTGCGGTTCGCTGCCCTGGCCGCGGATCGACCATATGCAGCGCAATCGCGTCATGTTCGACAGTCCCGCTGCATTGACGCACGCGCTGCAATCGCCGGCGCGGCTGGAGATGCGCGCCGACTACAAGACCTTCCCGCCGTTTTCAGGCGGCAGCGGGCATTTTCCGATGTCGACGGAAGCCGTGCATCCTTCGTCAAGGGCCACATAGGCAAACAGGTTTTTGCCGACGCCGAAAATTTCTGGAGATTTCATGTACGACTTTCGCAAGAAATGTATCTCTCTCGATCGCCTCATCGGCACCTTCTGCGCCATCCCGCACCCTGTGGCGGTCGAAGTGGCCGCCGCCAGCGGGGTCGATTTCCTGTGCATCGACTGGGAGCATTCGCAGATCGGCCGCGAACGGCTCGAGGATCTGATCCGCGCCGCCGATGTCCACAAGGTTCCCGCGATGGTGCGCGTTCCCGGCCACACGCCGGAGTGGATGGCCGCCGCGCTCGACGCCGGCGCCTCGGGTGTCCTGGTACCCCGCGTCTCCACGGCCGAGCAAGCGCGCGTGGCGGTCATGGCCTGCCGGTACCCGCCGGTCGGCGCCCGCGGTGTCGGCCCGGGCCGCGCCGCCGGTTATGGCTACAGCATTCCGGACTACCTCAACTCGGCCAACGATGTCCTGACGGTCGCCATCCAGGTCGAGACGGCCGAAGGGCTCGCCAACATCGACGACATCGTCGAGGTCGACGGCGTCGACGTGATCTTCATCGGTCCCGGCGACCTGTCGGTTTCGATCGACGCCATGGGGCCGGCCGGCCAGGACAAGCTCAATGCAGCGATTATGAGGATCGCGGCCGCGGCGCGCACGGCCCGCAAGGCCGTCGGCATCTTTCGCCCTTCGGCGGATGATGTCGGCAAATGGTCGCGGCACGGCATCAGCTTCTACATGCTGGCCAGCGACACGATGTTTCTCGGGGCCGGCCTTGCCGCCGGCGTCGCCTCGGCGCGCAGCGCCTCATAGCAAGAGTTTGCCATGAAGATCATCAAGACCGACGGTGTGCTGTCAGTCGAGGAGGAGCAGCTGCGCTACCTCGACGGCTTGAACGTCGAATTTGTCGAAAAGACGCTGCTCACGGAAGATGCCCTGATCGAACACTGCCGCGACGCCGACGCATTGATGGTATTGCGGGAGCCGATCACGGCTCGCGTTTTGGCGGAACTGAAGAGGCTCAAGGTCATCGGGCGGTTCGGCGTAGGGCTCGATTCGATCGACGTCGAGGCTGCCAGCCGTGCCGGTGTTCAGGTAACCTACGTGCCGGACGCCAATCTGGTTGAAGTCAGCACCCACGCCATGGCCCTGATCCTGGCCTTGACGCGCAGGCTGAAGCAGTTCGACAGCGCGGTGCGCGCCGGCCGCTGGGTTGCAATGACCGATGGCGCCGGCATCACACGGCCCGACAGGCAGATCCTCGGCCTGATCGGCTTCGGCCAGATCGGGCGGCTGACTGCCGAGCGGGCGCGGGTCTTCGGCTACCACATCATCGCCTACGATCCGCATATGCCGGCCGAGCGCATCGCGGCCGGTGATGCCGAACCGGTCGGCTTCGACGAGTTGCTGGCCAGGGCCGACATCGTCTCGCTGCACGTTCCAGCGACACCGGAGACCAGAAACATCATGTCGGCGCAAGCCCTGTCGCGGATGAAGAAAGGGGCGATACTCATCAACGTGGCCCGCGGCGGCCTGGTCGACGAGGTTGCATTGGCGGACGCGATCCGGCGCGGCCATCTGGCAGGCGCCGGCATCGACACGTTCGAGCGGGAGCCGCCTTCGCCCGACAATCCGCTGCTGGCGCTGGACACCGTCCTGGTCAGTCCACACGCGGCGCACTACTCGACCCAGTCTTACGCGGAGGTTCGCAACAAGGTGTTTGCCGATGTCGCATCAGTCCTGCGCGGCGGCAAGCCTGTATATCCGGTCAACCGGATATGACCAATTCCCGATGTCGGCACCACCTCTATCCGCCTGCTCCGCGGAACCCAAGTCCTGCAAGTCGGGGTTCGCAGGGCGATAAGGGGCAGCGCAACCTGTCGCGATTTATCCGGTTTGCCACATTTTGTTCTTGCTTTGTGCCGGCAGCTATGCTACTAATTTGCGTATGGTGACGATTCACCGAGGACCCGCCGCAAGGCGGTTTTTTGTCTTTAGGTTTCAGCGTCATCTGTCGAGGCTCTGCTCGGCTTGTCGCGACGCTCGACGATGTAGATGTGATCAGCGACCAGCACCACGTCGCCATGCTGGTTGATCACCTCGCAGCGCTCGACGACCCGGCCTGAATCGGGTCGCTTCGGGTCGTCTTCCCTAGCCGAGATGGTGGTGCGGGTCCTGATCGTATCGCCGATGAACACCGGCTTGATGAAGCGCAGCCGGTCGTAGCCATAGGAGAAGGCAACCGGGTTGACGACGCTGGCCGTCAGCCCGACGCCGACCGAAAACACCAGCGTGCCGTGGGCGATGCGCTGCCCGAACGGCGTCGTCTTCATGAACTCGGCGTCCATGTGGTGGGGAAAGAAATCACCGGTATGGCCGGCATGGACGACGAAGTCGGTCTCGGTGATGGTGCGCCCGCTGGTCATGCGCGACGAGCCGATCCGGTAGTCCTCGAAATAGACTGTCTGCTCCATGTCAGGGCCTCGCCGCTATCGGTGTTGCCGGCGCCGCGCTCGATCGGTAGGCGGCTTCGACCAGCGCCATGGTGTTCCAGCCGTCCTCGACGGAACTGACAAGCTCGGCGTCCTCGCCCGACGCGTAGCGCTGGACATTGGCCATGCGGCCGGCAAAGGCGTCCGGAAACCATGCGCCGACGAGTGGAACCGCAATCCATTCCGTGCCGCCTTTGGGGTAGATTTCGAGAATGTCCGGCTCGCCGCGCGGATAGTCGAGGTTGACGCCCAGTTTGAGGTAAGCGGCGCCTTCGGTGCCGCAGATGCGGAATTCGCAGGCCTGGTGTTTTCGACCGAATTTGTGATCGTGGTTGATCGACAGTGCACAGCGCACCGTGTCGCCATAGTCGAGGATCGCGCTGGTGCGCGTTTGCGCAACCTTGTGGCCGGGATGGCCGAGTGTCTTGGCGTGAACCCCCTTGGGGTCGCCGAGCAATTGCCGGATCAGGTCGAGATAATGGATCGAATGCATGGCGATCTCGACGCGCGGCGCCCGCAACAGGAATTCCCAGAGCTGCCAGGGTGTCGCCAGCGCAAGCCATGCGTCGAAATCGACCACTTCGCCCAGCCAGCCCTTGGCGATCGCATCCCTGAGCGCCAGCATCATCGGCGCGAAGCGCAGCTGGAAATTCACCGCCGCTTTCAGATCTTTGGCGCGGCAGATTTCGAGGATCTCGGTCGCCTCGGTGAGATTGCTGCCCATCGGCTTCTGGATCAGCGCCACCGCACCATCGGGCAACGCCCTGAGCACGCCGGCATGATGAGCCGGGGGCGTCGCCAGATCGAAGACGGCGTCCTTGATTGACGCAGCTTCCTCGACCGACCGGTAAGCGGCGACGCCCCATTTCTGCGCCAGTTTTTCCGCCTTGGCCAGGTCGGGGTCGAACAGCCCGGCAACCGGAAAACCGGCTTTCCCATAGGCCGGGAAATGCGCATCGCCGACGATCGAGCCGGCGCCGAAAATCACGATCGGCCTGGGCTTTGACGGCTGTGCCCAGGCCTGGGAAAGCGAGGCAGGATCGAAAATGTCATCAGTCATAATGGAAGACTTCGTCCATCGACGCCCACCACTCGCCGTCCTTGCGGGTCGGCAGCGGCTCCTGGCATGGCATGCAGAGCGCCCACCATTCCTGCGTCGTGGGATCGGCGGCCATCTTCGCCATGTCGGCGGCATAGTCGGTGCCGTGGTACTCGAAGGTGCTGAACAAAAGGTGCTCCGGCTCCCTCAGATAAATCGAATAATTCTTGATGTTGCAGGCGGAAATCATCTTGAGGACGTCCGGCCACACGGCAGCGTGAAGCCGCACATACTCGGCGACTTTCTCCGGCTTGAGGCCGAGCACCATTCCCATTCGCTGCATGTCCGCCTCCTACTTCACTATCGCCATGGTGAATTCCGCGATGCTCTTCGCCTTGATCGCATCCCAGTCCCAGTCGATGCCGATGCCGGGCTCGTCCGGCGCCAATGCGTGCCCGTCCTCGATACGCATTTTCTTGCCGGTCAGCTCGTCGAGCTGGGGAATATACTCGACATATCTGCCGTTCTGAACGGCGCATGTCAGGCTGACATGCAGTTCCATCAGGAAATGCGGGCAGACCGGTATGTCGAACGCCTCGGCTGCATGCGCCACCTTCAGCCACGGCGTGATGCCGCCGATGCGGCCGACATCGACCTGCACGATCGAGCACGCGCCCTTCTGCATATATTCGCGGAAATGCCGGATCGAGTAGAGCGACTCGCCGACGGCGATCGGCGTCGACGTCGCATTCGACAGGCGGATATGGCCGTCTATGTCGTCGGCCGGCAACGGTTCCTCGATCCAGGCGAGATCGAGTTCACGCAAGCGCTCGGCCCGGCGGATCGCCTCGTCGACCGAAAAGCCCTGGTTGCAGTCGGTCATGATCTCGTAGGAGTCTCCAACCGCCCGGCGCACCGCCGTCAGCCGGGCAAGATCCTCGGAGCCGTGCGGCTTGCCGATCTTGACCTTCGAGCCGCGAAACCCCTTGGCCTTGGCGGCCAGCGCATCCGCGACCAGCGCCTCGGTTTCGATATGCAGCCAACCGCCTTCGGTCGTGTAGAGCGGGCAGCGGTCCTTGGCGCCGCCGGCCAGCTGCCACAGCGGCAGCCTCTGTTTCCTGGCCCGCAGGTCCCAAAGGGCAGTGTCGATGGCCGCGAGCGCGATTGCCGTGATCGCGCCGATCGTCGTGGCATGGGTGGCGAACTCCAGCTCGTGCCAGATCGCCTCGATCCTGTCGGCGTCGCGGCCGATCAGCCGCGGCGCAAGGTGGTCGGCCAGCAGCCGCATCACCGAGGAGCCGCCGGTGCCGATCGTATAGCTGTAGCCGGTGCCGACCGCGCCGTCCGCGTCGGTGATGGTGACGATCGGTGTTTCCTGGCTGACAAAACTCTGGATGGCATCGGTGCGCTTGACCTTCGGCATCAGGTCGACCATCCGCAGTTCGATTTTCTCGATCTTTGCCATGGTTTTAACCTCGCAATGTCCTGCCCGTTTCGGCGGAAAACAGATGGGCCTGCGACAGGTCCAGGCTCATCTTGACCCGGTCGCCGGCTTTCAGCGGCTTTGGATTGAGCATCCGCGATACCCAGTCGCTGCCGTTGAATTCGGCAAACACCAGCGTCTCGTTGCCGAGCGGCTCGGTGACGGTCACCGGCAACTCCACCTGGTGGACGTCGACGTCTTCGCCGGAGCTGATGCCATGCCCGGTCGGATAGATGTCGTCGGGCCTGAGGCCGAACACGACTTTGTCGCCGGCCTCGATATTGGCCTTGAACTGGCTGGGCAAAGGCAGCCTCTCGCCGCTGGCGAACAGCAACTGTCCGTCGTCGACAACCGCCTCATGCAGATTCATCGGCGGCGAGCCGATGAAGCCCGCGACGAAGCGTGTCTGCGGCCGGCGGAAGACCTCGTCGGGTGTGCCGACCTGCTCGATGAAACCGTCACGCATGATGACGATACGGTCCGCCAATGTCATCGCTTCGACCTGGTCGTGGGTGACGTAGATCACTGTCGACTTGACCTTGGCGTGCAGCTTCTTGATCTCGGTGCGCATCTGCGTCCGAAGCTTGGCGTCGAGATTGGAAAGCGGCTCGTCGAACAGGAAGACGTCGGGATCGCGCACGATGGCGCGGCCCATGGCGACGCGCTGGCGCTGTCCGCCGGACAGCTGCGACGGCCGGCGCTCGAGCAATTGGTCGAGGCCGAGAATGCCGGACGCTTCGGCGACGCGACGGTCCATTTCTTCTTTCGCGGCGCCGGCTATCTTGAGCGAGAAGCCGAGGTTTTCGCGCACGGTCATATGCGGGTAGAGCGCATAGGACTGGAACACCATCGAGATGTTGCGCGAGCGCGGCGGCAGGTCGTTGACCATGCGGCCGCCGATCTCGATGATCCCGTCGCTGATCGCCTCGAGGCCGGCGATCATGCGCAGGGTTGTCGACTTGCCGCAACCGGACGGCCCGACCAGCGCGATGAATTCGCGGTCGGCGACCTCGAGATCGATGCCGTGCACCACCGCCACCGGACCGTAGCTCTTGGTGAGTTTCTTGAGCGATACTGTTGCCATGTCAGCCTTTCACCGCGCCGGAAGTGAGGCCGCCGACGAGGTGTTTCTGGACGATGAAGGTAAGCGTGAGCGCCGGTATGACCATGACCACGGCGAGCGCGCACATGCCGCGCCAGTCGATGGTGAATTCGGCCGTATAGTCGAGCAGGCCGACCGGCAGGGTCTTGGAGTTGATCGAGCGCGTCAGCTGCGAGGCGAGCGCGAACTCGTTCCAGGAGGTGAGGAAGGCAAAGATGCCGGCCGAGGCGATGCCGGGCCCGGCGAGTGGAAACTCGACCTGCCAGAAGGCCTGCCAGCGCGTGCAGCCGTCGATTTGCGCGGCTTCGGCGAGGTCTTTCGGCACCTGGCGGAAAAAGCCGTCGATCAGCCAGACGGTGAACGGCACGTTGAGCGCGACATAGACCAGGATCAGTCCGAAATGCGTGTCGATGATGCCGAGCCGCGCAAAGACGAAGAACAGCGGCAGCGACAGCGCGATGCCGGGCACCGTGCGCGTCAGCATCAGGCCGAGGAACATCGCCGACTTGGCGCGAAAGCGGTAGCGCGCAAAGGCATAGCCGCCGGCCATGCCGATGACGATGGCGATCACCGTCGAGGTCACCGAGATGATCAGCGAATTGCGGAAGTAGTCGAGCACCGGAATGCCGCCCTGGCCGACGCCGCTGAACATGGCGATGTAGGCGTCGAGCGAGAGTTGCTGCGGGATCCACACCGGCGGCTTGGCCATGATTTCGACGGTCGGCCGCAGCGACGACAGCACGATCCAGATGCCGGGCAGGCAGATGACCAGCATGGCCAGGAACAGTCCCATGCCGTGAACGATGCCGAGCGCTTTGTTGCCGACTCGATGCAGGCTGTTCTGGTCCATCCTCACCACTCCGCCGCGATCTGCGTCCGCGCCGCGGCGAGCTTGCGGTAGAAATAGACTGTGAACAGGATCGACAGCAGGATCGAGAAATAGGCCATGGCATTGGCCATTCCCATCCTGGCATCGCCATAGGCGGTGCGGGCGACCAGCGTCCAGACCAGTTCAGTGCGGCCGGCGGGGCCGCCGTCGGTCATGATCTTGACGATGTCATAGGCGCGCGCGACGTCGAGTGAGCGGATGGTCATGGCGATAAAGGCAAACGGCATGATGAACGGCCAGGTGACATAGCGGAATGTCTGCCACGGCGTGCAGCCGTCGACGCGGGCCGCCTCGACCGGTTCGCGCGGCATCGCCAGCAGCCCGGCCAGGATCAGGATCGCGAACACCGAGGTCGACGACCAGATCTCGGCGATCAGGATGGCGATGAAGGCGAGATTTCCGTCGATCAGCCACGGGATGGCGCGATCTGTCAGGCCGAGCCCCTGCAGGGCGTTGTTCACCAGGCCGATATTGTCGTTGAACATGAATTTGAACTGGAAGCCGACGAGGATCGGCGAAAACATCATCGGAAACATCATGATGGTGCGCAGGATCCGCTGGCCGCGCGACGCTTTCTCCACCAGCAGGGCCAGCCCGAGCCCGATCAGCATTTCCAGGTTGAGCGCCACCGTCAGCAGCACCACGGTGCGGGCAAAGGCGACCCAGAAAGCGCGGCTGGTCAGGATGGCGACGTAGTTGCGCGCGCCGATGAAGACCCAGAACGTCTCCGGCCTGGTCAGCCGGAACGGCGTGAAGCTGGAATAGAGCGAAAGCAGCAGCGGCACCACCACCACCGCCGCCAGAACGATCACCGCCGGCAGCAGGAGCAGCAATGGCGGCGAAGGTCTCCAGCCTTTCATGGCGATCCGGTTCTGTTTGGTGCCCGGACGCCGAAGGCCGCCATCGGCGAGCTGGGATCAAGACAAAGCGTGTTGCGCATGGTTCGTAAAAAGTTCGGGGACGCCGCTCTTCGATGAGCGCGGCGCCCCCTTGGGAGAATGGTCAAAGCTTGCCGGCGTCCTCGAGGATTTGCGTGGCCTTGGCGGCAGCGTCGTCCAGCGCCTGCTTGGAGGTCTTGTCCCCAAGGATGGCGGCCTGCAATTCGGGATAGACGGCGTTGGAGATTTCGATCCATTCAGGTGTCTGCGGCACGGCAAAAGCGTGCTTTGCCTCTTCCTGGAAAGCCGCCAACACTTCCTTCTTGTAAGGATCATTGGCCGCCTGCTGGATGTCCCAGTCCCACACTGCCGTGCGGGTCGGCAGTGGGCCGCTTGCCGCCTCGAGCTTCTGGCTGTCCTCATTGGTCAGGAACCAGACCAGCGATGCCGCGGCTTCCTTGCTGGCGCAGTTTTCGGTGACCGAAAATCCGTGGTGCCCCGACCAGCCGGTGCGAATGCCGGCCGATCCCTTCGGCGCCACCTTCACGCCGACATTGCCGGCGACCTTCGACGACTTCGGATCGTTGAAGAAGCCTGCCCAGCCCGGCCAGTCGAGGTTGATGGCGACGGTGCCGGAGGCAAAGCCCTGGCCGAGATCGTCCCACAGATAGTTGGTGGTGCCGGCCGGCACCGCCTTGGCCTTGTAGAGATTGACGAACCAGTCGAGCGCGTGCACGCCGGCTTCCGAGTTGAAGGCCGGCTTGCCATCCTTGTCGAGGTATTCGCCGCCGTCGGCGATGAGCATCTCGTAAAAGCGGCCGTTGATCGCCTCTTCCTTGCCGGCGAACTGGGTACCGTAGAAATCGGGCGGGCTGGCGAAGAATTCCGCCTGCTGAGCGACCTCGTCCCAGGTGTCGGGCGGTGTCAGTTCCTTGCCGTACTTGGCCTTGTAGGCGGCCTTCTTGGCTTCGTCCTGGTAGAGGCTCTTCTGGTAGTAGAGCGCCGAGACGTCGAACTGCGCGCGCGGCAGCATCACCAGCTTGTCGTCGAGCGTCGAGGCCTTGATCGTCGACGGCACGAAGGCGTCGATCTCCTCCTTCGGCAGCAGCTTGTTGAGATCGGTGTAGATATCAGGATATTGCGGCGCGAAGGACGAGTGGTTCGACCCAACGCACCAGTTGATGCTGCCGGAGGCGATGTCCGACTTGATTTCCTTGTCGAGCTCGAAGTGGTTTTTCTTCGAGATCACGTTGACCTTGGCGCCGGTCAGTTTTTCCCATTCGCCGATGCGCGCGTACAGCCCTTCATATTGCTGGCCGCCGATCAGCTTGGCGTCGATGGTGACGCCGTCGAATTTGCCGGGCAGGTCGGCAGCAAGGGCACTCGCACCCAGTGCGAGCAGCGTTACGCCGGCCGACAGGCCGCAAAACAGTTTCGTCATCGGTATCCTCCCAAGAGTCCGCGTCGATCCATAGTGAGGGCGGATCGGCAGCTTCATTCATATACAAACAAAACATTTACAGGATCGTCAAGCCGAAAGTTCTTTCGGAAACAATACCGTTATGCGTATATGAAAAGTGCAATTCACTGGAGAAGCGGAATGGCAGAGGACGAGGAAGACGACCGCTATCGAGCCCCGGCGCTGGACAAGGGGCTCGACATCCTCGAGTTGCTGGCCGGTGTCGATGGCGGCCTGACGCAGGCGGAAATCGCCAAGAAGCTCGACCGCAGTCCGAACGAGTTCTACCGCATGCTGGACCGGCTGGTGCGGCGCGGCTACGTCACGCGGCCGGATGGCGACCGTTATTCGCTGACGCTCAAGCTGTTTGGCCTGGCGCAGCTGCACGCGCCGGTGCGCCGGCTGGTTTCCTATGCGACGCCGCTGATGCGCGAACTGGCCGAAACCACACAGCAGGCAAATCAGCTCGTCGTCTTCGACCGCGGTTCCGCGGTGGTGATCGCACAGCAGGAGGCGCCGGATTACTGGGGCATCTCCATCCGCGTCGGCTCGCATATCAGCCTGTTCGATACCGGCTCCGGCCATGTGTTGCTGGCGTTCCGCCCGCCGGAAGAGCGGCAGATGATGATCTCAGAACATCTGCGCAGCACCGACAAGCCACCGCAATCGCCGGAATTCTTCGCCCGCCTCGACCAGATCCGGGAACGCGGCTACGAGATGATGGCGTCGATGCAGACGGCAGGCGTGTTCAACCTATCGACACCCGTTCTCGGCTCGGACGGCAAGGCGATCGCCGCACTGTCGATCCCCTACATAACCCTGGTCAACGCACCCAAGGCGCCCGACATTACGAGGACGATTGAGCTGCTGCTGGCAGCGACCGAAAAGCTGTCGCAACTGGCGGGATCGACCGTCAAGCAATCGCGATGAATTCTTATTTGAATGAAGATTTTCTCCGTGAGATGATCTCGAAGTCGCCAAGGAGGAGCGCGCCACCATGATCTTCGACACCCATCTGCACCTGATCGACCAGTCCGCGCTGCGCTATCCCTGGCTGGCCGGCGTGCCGGCACTCAACCGCGATTTCTCCTACGACGAATATGCAGTCCAGGCCCGCCGCGCCGGCATCGAGGGCGCATTGCATATGGAGGTCGATGTCGATCCTGCCGACATCGAGGCCGAAACCGGCCGTGTCAAAGCGCTGTCGCGGGAAAAGGCCAGCTTGCTGCGGGGGGCAATTGCCTCCTGCCGTCCGGAAGAGCCGGGCTTTGCCGCCTATCTCGAGCGCCAGCGCGCCGATCCTTTCGTCAAGGGCTTTCGCCGCGTGCTGCACGTCGTGCCGGATGAACTTTCGGAAGGCGCGCTGTTTCGCGAAAACATCAAGCGGCTAGCCGGCAGCGGCCTGACCTTCGACCTCGTCGTTCTGCCGCACCAGATCCCCAAGGCGATCGCACTCGCCGACCTCGCGCCAGATGTGCAGTTCGTGCTCGACCATTGTGGCGTGCCCGACATCAAGGGTGGTGCCGAGCACCCCTGGCGCGAGCACATGGCGGAGATCGCGCGGCGTCCGAACGTCGTCGGCAAAATTTCCGGTGTGGTCGCCTATGCGGATGCCGGATCCTGGACTGTCGAAACGCTGCGTTCCTATGTCGAGCACACCATCAAATGCTTCGGCTGGGATCGCGTCGTCTGGGGCAGCGACTGGCCGGTCTGCACACTCGGCGGCGGGCTTGCGACCTGGATTGCGGCAACGCATGCGCTGCTTGCCGGCACCAGCACCGATGAACGGCAGCAACTGCTGTCCGGCAACGCCAAGCGGCTGTGGAGTTTGTAGAGCATTTTGCAGCCAAGTGGAATCGGGCGTCGCACAAATGCGGCTAAAACGAATAGGTGGCCTCAGATCGTCGCCGACACGTGCCGCTCGCGACCGTAGAGCGAAACCAGGAGCACGATGACCAGGCCAAGTGCCGCCTGCACCGTCGAGGGCCGGAAGCCGAGGCCGATCAGCAGCGTGTTGATCTCCGTCAGCACCAGCACGCCGGCAATGGTGCCGAAATAGCTGCCACGGCCGCCGACAAGGGCGGCGCCGCCGACCACCACGGCCGCGATCGTCTGGAACAGATAGGGCTGGCCGACATCGCCATAGGCAGAGCCGGTGAAGCCGAGCAGTAGCACGCCGGCTGCGGCGGCGAAGAAGGCACTTGCCGCATAGGTCACGGTCCACATGCGGACCGGATCGATCAGCGCCAGCGGGGCAGCACCTGGATTGCTGCCAAGGGCGTAGAGACGGCGGCCGTATGGCGTGCGCGCCAGCACCAGCGCCACCAGCAAGGTCAGCACCAGTACGCATGGCACCAGCCCCGGCACCGGCAGCGGTCCGACCGAACCGCCGATCGAAACGAAGGCGGAAACCGCTTGCGGCGCCGATCCGGATGGAAAACCACCGGTCCACAACAGGACGGCGCCTTGCACAATCATGCCGATGCCGAGCGTGACGATCAGCGGGTGGATGTCGAGCCCGCGCGAGATCAGGCCGTTCAGCGCCCCGATCAGTAAGGCGAGCGCGCTGACGACCGCGCAGACAAGAGCAAAATTCCAGCCGACGCCGTAGAGCTGTGCGGCAACGACATTGGCAAAGCCGATGATGAAGGGGATCGACAGATCGATACCGCCCAAGATTACGACGAGGGTCTGGCCGATCGATGCCACCGCCAGCAGCGAGGCGATCACCAGCAGCGCCCGGATGGCGAACGGCTGGGAGTAGCCCGGGATGAGCAAGGTGCCAAGGAGATGCAAGGCGACAGCGACGGCAAAGGCACCGGCGACGCGGGCATTGGTGGACTGGAACCAGTTCCGGCTCATGCTTCTCAGCCTTTCCGTCCCGAGAGCCGCTCCTGCAGCGCCGTCATGATGACGGCCACAACCAGGATCGCGCCATAGGCGATCTGCAGCACATAGGTGGAGACGTTGAAGGCGGTCAGCACGCTCTGCAGCAGGAAGATGTCGACAGCGCCGATGGCGGCGCCGGCGAGCCCGCCGCGCCCGCCGGCAAGGCTGACGCCGCCGAGCGCCACCGCGGCAATCGCGATCAGCGTGTAGGTTGGCCCGATATTAGGGTCGGCCGAACCGATCAGGGCGGTCAGCATGAGGCCGGCACAGGCGGCAAGTATGCCGGTCATGACATAGGCGATGAAACGTACTTTCGTCACCGGAATGCCGGCCGTGTAGGCGGCGCGGTCGTCGCTGCCCACCGCCATCAGCTGGTCGTAATAAGGCGTCTGCCGCACCAGCCACCAGAACAGGAGTCAGCGCCAGCGGCAGCGCCGACCAGGGTCCGGCCATTGCCTTCAGCCAGCCCGGCGCCGGGCCAATCGGCGCCGGCAGGATGGTCAGCGTCATGCCGGTGAGGATCAGATAGGTGCCGAGCGTTGCGACGATCGGCTGGATGCGGACGATGGTCGCCAGAAAGCCGTTGGCGGCGCCGACGATCGCGCCGATCAACAGCGCTGCCGGCACGATGACCAGCGGCGATGACATGCCAAGCCTGAGAAACAGCAGCTGGATCACCATCGCATTGACGAAGCCCATCAATGGTCCGACGGAAATGTCGATGCCGCCGCGCCCGGCGAGGATCACCGGAGCCGAGGCGAGCGCTGCGCCGATCAGCGGCGCGGCGAGCCCGATCAGCGCGCCCCAGGCGGCAGGATGGAAGCGCGCCGGATTGAGCAGCAGGTTGACCGCGATCAGGATGGCCAGCAGCACTGCCGCAAAGCCAGCGCCGCGCCATCGCGCCGCCATGCGCCGCAACCCGCTCATGCTGCGCGCCCGAACATGGCGGCGATCACAGTATCGCTTTTCATCGCGTCTCCGGTGATTTCAGCCGCCACCTGCTGTTCGCGGAACACCAGCACGCGATGGCAAAGCAGCAGGATCTCCTCGATCTCGCTCGACAGGATGACCAGAGCCATGCCGTCCGCCGCAAGCCTGCGGAACACATCGTAGAGGATATGGCGCGTCGCCACGTCGACACCGCGCGTCGGATCGTTGAGGAGCAGGATTGCCGGTTCCAGCGCCAATGCGCGGGCCAGCAGCACCTTCTGCTGATTGCCGCCGGAAAGCGTGGTGATCGGGGCGTCCGGCCGTGGCGCGATGATCGACAGTCTGTCCCGATAGCGTTCATAGCGCTGCCGCCGCGCGGCGAAGCTGAGCAGGCCGTACCGCGTGTCGCGCGACAGCGTCGAGACGGCAAAATTGTCGAGCACCGATTGGGTCGGAAAAATGCCGGTGGTGCGCCGGTCGCGCGGCAAATAGGCGATGCCGCCGGCGACCGCCTTGCGGAAATTGGTGATCGCGCGTGCTCCGGTTGGCGCCTCGACGGTCACCTCGCCGCCGGCCGGGCGTTCCAGGCCGGCCAGCACTTTCAGGAACCGCTCCTGTCCGTGGCCGTCGAGGCCGGCAAGGCCGACGATCTCGCCAGGCGCGATGGTTTGCGTCATGGGGCTTGCGCCCGGCGCGATCACCAGGCCACGCACCGAAAGGCTGGCGCGATCAGCCATGCGCCAGCTCCGCCGCCGTGCGTGGCGCCATCGCTCTGAGAAGTTCGGATGCGGAGGACGTGCCGCGTTCCTCAGTCGTCACCACGCTGCCGCCGCGCAGCACGGAAATCCGGTCCGAAAGCGACATCACCTCGTCCATGCGATGGGTGATGAACAGGATCAGGCAGCCTTCGGAGGCAAGCTTGCGCATCATGGCGAAGACCGCCTCGCGATCGGCAAAGTCGAGCGCCGCCGTAGCCTCGTCAAGGATGAGAATGCGCGGGCTGCGCACCACGGCGCGGGCGAGCACTACCAATTGCTGAACCGCAAGCGGCAATTGCCCGGCCAACTGGTCGAGCGGGATCTCGGTCACCGCGAAGCGCTTCAGCACCGCTTGCGCGCGTTGCCGCCGCTCGGCACGCGGCACGGTGCGCGTCAGCAAGCCGTCGAGGCCGAGCAGGATGTTGTCCGTCACCGAACGGTCAGGCGCGATCAGCACTTCCTGGAACACGGTGGCGAACCCGGCGCCCTGGAACGCCGCCGGCGAGAGGCCGGTAAAGGGCGCTCCGTCGAGCAGGATCGCGCCGCTGTCCGGCTGGACGATCCCCGACAGCAGCTTGACCAGCGTGCTCTTGCCCGAACCATTCTCGCCCAGGATGGTGTGGATCGTGCCGGCGCGGAATGCGATTGAGGCATTGGCCAGCGCAATCGTTTCGCCGTAGCGTTTCGAGATGGCCTGGACTTCCAGCATGAGCAATCCTGATGGAGAAAGCCGGCACCGCCCGTGCGGAGCCGGCCTTCGTATCCTACTTGGCGCAGGCGTCCGGCACCTTCGAATAATCCCAGCCCTTGGTGGGTGCCGGATTGGCGAAGTAGGCATCGAGCCATTCCTCCGGCATCGGATCCTTCGGCGGGACCGGGAAGATCGAGACGGCGTCCGGCGTCATGCAGTCCTTGTACCAGGCGCCGAGGTCGGCATTGTGCACCGGCGGAATCGGGATCAGCAGCGTGTTGAGCTTCGCCTTCTGTCCGTCGAGCATGCGCACGCCGACACGAAACAGCGTCTCGGCCGTCCAGTGCGGCAGAACCGCATGGCCTTCGAAGCGGTATTTGTCGGGATTGGCCTTCCAGTAGCCGAGCGCATCGCCGGTGATCGAGCCGGTGATCAGCGGGGCAGGGCGGCCGGCCTCGGCAAAGGCCTCGGCGACGACGCGGCTTTCGCTGCCCGTCGTCCACACCGCATCGATCGGCGCCGGATTGGTGGCGATCGCCTGCAGCACCGCCGTCTTGGTGACGTTTGCAGTCCAGTTGCCGTTGACGCTGCGCGAGACCTTGAGCTTTGAATTTTCGGCCAGCGCCTTGTCGGCGCCCTGGCGCTCCTGCACGACGATCGGGTGACCGGCAATGCCTTCGACCAGAAGCACGCTGCCGCCGTCCGGCATTGCTTTGCCGATCGCGGTCATCATGTCGTAGCCCCAGCGCGCATAGTTGGAATCGACATTGATCGCATTCGGGCTGGTCACCGACCCAGCTGCCGTGATGAAGGGGATGCCGGCTTTGGCTGCGGCATCGATGGCATCGTCCAGCGCCGTCGCCGAGCCGGGGATCGAGGTGATGATCGAGCATTTCTTGTCGATGAAGGCGCGGATCTGGTTGATCTGCTGACTGGCGTCGTTGTTGGAATCCGACACCTCGAAGCTCGCCACGGTGCCGTCGGCGATCAGGCCGTCGACCAGCCGCTTCAACTCCTTGGTCACGGTGACGCGCCACGGATTGCCCTGGTAGGACTCGGAGTGGCACCATTTCCACGGCTTTGACGGCGGCGTGAAATTATCCCAGGCCGACGGCAGCACCTTTTGCGGCGCGCCGTCATATTGTGCCTTCAGTTCGGTCGGCAATCCAGCAATCACGCCCGAAACGTCTTGAGCGCAAGCTATGGTGGTCGTGACCGATGCAAGTGCGGTTGCGGCCATAAGGCCGCGGATCAGGCTGTTCATGTTCTCCTCCGTTCGGTTGTTTCAGGCTCCTCCGCCGGCAACGCCGGACACCTGCGTCGAAAGGCTCTCCCGAAACAGGCGATTGAGATCGGCAACGACGCGAGCGGCATTGTGCCTTTCGCTCAGGCCGAGATTGATGCGATCGGACGCCGCCTGCTGGAACGCCATGTAGCCGTCGTGCCGCGGCCTCACCCAGGCACCTTCGAGCGTAGTCCGCGTGTCCTTGTAGAAATTGCCGGCGGCGGCGTTGACGGCGGCATCCGCCCAGGCTGCCGCATGGCCGGGCTGGCCGCCGGCCGAGGCGTAAGGGCCGCGCTGCACGTCACCGCTGGCGATCCAGTAGGCGAAGTCGATTGCTGCCTGTCCGGCCCTCGAGAAGGCCGACACGGCGATGCCGGTCCCGCCGAGCGCCGAGCCTTTGGGGCCGGCATTGCCAGCGGCCGGGATATCCGCGAAAGCCAGGCGGGTGGGTCGAAACCCGGCGATGGCATAGGAGACATAGCCATAGATCAGCGGCGCGCAGGCGATCCGCGAGCCGGATCCGGCCATTTGCTCCAGAACCGCGATCGGATCCATGCCAAGACAGGCCGGGTCGACGAGGGCTGCGATCTCGCGCATCATCTCGAAGACCTGCTTGCCCGCTGCCGGATCCACGTGGTCGCCAGGGCCTTCACCGGCGGGCCGGCCGAGATTGCCGGCAAGCGTGTAGAACACCATCAGCGAATGCGGCGGCCTCAGCGGCAACATCACGTGGCCTTGCCGGGCCAGATCGAGGGCATCGGCCCAGCTCGCCGGCGCAGCCGAAAGCATGTCGGGCCGCCATGCCTGCACCTGGCTGGCCGCGTCGATCGGAAACGCCCACTGCCGGCCTTGCCAGTTGTAGCTCGGAAAGGACCGGCCGACACTGCCCGCCGCAAGTGCCGCGCGTTCGGCTTCCCGGCCGGCGACATCGAGCGGCGCCAGGCAATTCTCGGCGGTGATCTGGCCGACATGCGGATGGTCGACGACGATCAGGTCGTAGGCACGGGCCAGTTCCTCGACCGGGAAGGATTCGAAATCCTGCAGCGAGCGCTTGTCCCATTCAACGGCGATGCCAGTTTGTTGCTTCCACAGTCTCGAACAGGCGGCCATCGGGTCATAGCCGCGCGGATGGCTCCAGGTCATGCCTTTGAGCGTGGCGTCGCTCACAGCCCGAACTCCGCGCGGATTTTTGCGCTGTGCTCGCCGATGCGCGGCGCGGCCCGCTCGACCTTGGCGCGGATGCCGTCGACCCTGAGCGGCGAGCGCGTGGTGAGGATCGAAACGTCATCCTCGCGCGTCACCGTCTGCAGCATGTCGAGGACCTGGAAGCCTTCGCTGGCCATCATTTCCGGCCAGGTCAAAACCTTGGCGCACCAGATGTCGGCAGGCTCGAGGATGGCAAGCCATTCGTCGACCGTCTTCGTTGCGATCTTTTGCGCGATGATCGCCTTGATCTCGTCGCGGGCAGTGAACCAGGTCGACGGCTGATCGCGGTAGGGCGCAAGTTCCTCGAGCCCGAGGAGATCGGCGAGTTTCGAGATCGGCGTCATGGCGATCGCCAGATAGCCGTCCTTGGCCGGATAGACGCCGTAGGGCGCCGAGAGATAGGCGTGCGCGCTGCGGAAGCTCGACCGCCGCGGCAGCCGGCGCCCGTCATTGAGGTGCGTGGTCAGCACCTCGAATTGGAAGTCGACCAGCGCTTCGAGCAGGCTGGTCTCGACATGGCTGCCCTTGCCGGTCACGCCGCGCCGCACCAGTGCGGCGAGGATGCCTTGCGCGGCGGCGGAACCCGCCAGCATGTCGGCGATCGCCAGGCCGAAGGGCACCGGCCCTTGGTCCTCGTCGCCGTTCAGCCACATCACGCCGGAGCGCGCCTGCGCCAGCAGATCCTGCCCCGGCCGCTTGACCCACGGGCCTTCCTCGCCATAGCCACTGATCGAGGCATAGACCAGGCGCGGATTGATCTTGCGCACCGCCTCGTAATCGAAGCCCAGGCGTTCGATGACGCCGGGCCTGAAATTCTGGATCAGCACGTCGGCCTTGGCCAGCAGGCCGCGCAGCGCCGCAAGGTCGGCCTCGTCCTTCAAGTCGATGGCAAGGCTTTCCTTGGCGCGGTTGATCGCATGGAAAATGGTGGAATCGCCGCCGATCTCGGTGTCGCTGAGATAGAGCCGGCGCGACAGGTCGCCGCCGTCAGGCCGTTCGATCTTGATGACCCGAGCGCCGAGGTCGAGCAGCCGCAGCGAGCAGTAAGGCCCGGACAAGAACTGGCTCATATCGACAACGAT
Organism: Mesorhizobium sp. M0998; assembly: GCF_040318885.1. NCBI lineage: Bacteria > Pseudomonadati > Pseudomonadota > Alphaproteobacteria > Hyphomicrobiales > Phyllobacteriaceae > Mesorhizobium > Mesorhizobium sp. M0998. The sequence continues at coordinate 121,030 of NZ_JAMYND010000002.1, read as the reverse complement.
GAGCCCGGTCAGCGGCAGTTCGGCAATGGCAGCCATTGCCTATTTCTCCGTCTTACCGGCGAAATCGGCCGGATTGCGGTACTTCACCGTCTGCAGGTGCTCGCAATAAAGCACGAGCTCGCCTTCACCCTTGAAGACTTCATAGCTGGCGCGGATCAGCCCCATTTCCTTGTATTTTGGCTTCTTGTCGAGGTTGGAGCGGATTGAATAGATCGTGTCGCCTATGAACACCGGCTTGATGAAGCGCAATTTGTCGTAGCCATACGAAAAGGCGTTGACGCAATTGGTGGCGACGAGACCGAGCCCGGCCGAGAACACGAAGGCCCCTGCCACCAGCCGCTTGCCGAAAATGCCTTGCGTCTCGGCGAACATCTGGTCCTGCACGTATGGATGGATGTCGAGCACCAGCGTGTTGAACAGATGGCTGTCGCCCTCGGCAATGGTCCGGCGCAGCGAGCGGATCTTCTGGCCGACCGGCCAGTCTTCGTAGAACCAGTTCTCCGCGTTCCAGACGGGAAGGTCGGCGTGATCCCTAGGCATGTTGGCGGGGTGTGTCGATGCCACGCCCACGGTTGGCGCGAAACTGCTCATGACAACTTCCTCTGGGAGCGGGAATCGTCCATCAGGGCGCGCCGCAGACCAGCGAAATGCATGATCGATCCTCCCGTCAATCTTCTTTTGTGAATAGTATTTTCACATATGGGGTTGCGTTGCAAGCGAGTCTCGGCGAAATTTTGCCTGCTCCGTTGGGGCCAATGCCGGCGGAACAAGGGAGGAAGTGATGCAGAATGCCTGTCTGATTTTCGTCGGCAGCCTCAATCGCGACGCCCCGTATTTTCAGGGCGCGCGCGGCATCGGGCTGGGTGTCTACAGTTTCGACGAAGGGACGCTGCAGACGAAGAAACTGGCCGAGACGGGAGACATCGACAATCCCACCTTCCTGTCGGTGACGCCGGACGGCTCCCACGTCTATGCCAACTCAGAAGTGTTCACCTGGCGCGAAGGGGTGGTCTCGGCCTACCGTTTCGACAGGCAGACCGCCACGCTGTCCTACATCAACAAGCAGCCGACGCTGGGCAGCATCACGGCGCACAACACCATCACGCGCGACCGGACCAAGCTGCTGGTCGCCAATTACGGCATGGGCGAGGGCGGCCCCGATCGCTCGGTCGTGGTCTATGGGTTGGGTGAGAATGGCGGCCTGACAGCGCCGTTGTCGAGCGTTGCCCATAGCGGGACCGGACCAGATCCTGCCCGCCAGGAGCGGCCGCATGCCCATAGCGTAACCGAGACGGTTGCCGGCGGCATGGCGATCGTCGCTGACCTCGGCATCGACCGGCTGGTGTCCTATCGCATCGGGCGCGACGGCAGCCTGACGAAACTCGCCGAGTCGGCGCTTGCGCCAGGCGCGGGTCCGCGCCATCTCGCACTGCATCCGGGCGGTCGCTTCGTGTTCGTCATGAACGAGCTGGATTCGACGGTTGTCTCGCTGGCGCTGGACGAAGCATCAGGCAAGCTTACGGTGATCGACAGCAAGCCGGCCGTGCCGCCCGAGGCGCGCGACGGCAATCACTGTGCCGACGTCCAGATCTCGCCTGACGGCCGCTTTCTCTACGGCTCCAACCGCGGTCATGACAGCATCGTCGTGTTTTCGGTCGACCAGCAAACCGGCAGGATTGCTCTTGTCGACTATACGCCTTGCGGCGGTGCCACGCCGCGCAATCTGGCACTGACGCCCTCGGGCGGCCATCTGTTCTCGGCCAACCAGAATGCCGACCGCATCTCGATTTTCGCCCGTGATGCCGCAACCGGCCGGCTGACCGACACCGGCCGATCCATCGATATTGGCACGCCGATGTGCGTGAGGATCGTGCGTTGAGCGCTGGCGGGTGAAAATTCCGCCAGTACCATGGCCATAAGAACGTGTCGTTTCAATACGAGGATCGGGACGCCCGTCGCGCGAGATAGGGAGCCACCAGCGCGCGTATGTCTGCGGCCGCTACGTCACCGGCAGCACGCAATGCGCGCTCGCAGCGCCCATATTCGTCAACTGCGCCTTCGAAATCATTGCGGCACAGTTGCTCCTTTATCAGCGCTTTGCAGATCGGTCCGGCATCTGGATAGAAGTCCAATACCGCTAGATATATCGCCCGTGCTTTGTCGGCTTGGTCGGCCGCCTCCAGCCGCTGGCCGAGCCGCAGCCCAAGATCGATCAGTTCGCGACGCACGCGCTCGCAAGCCGGGAGCGACCAGGAAGCGGTTCGCTCGTGCAACAACAACGGACCCGGGAATGCATGGAAGAGCGCCTCCGCGTCTGGCCGCAATCCCTCCGCATTGACCTTTGCGACAGTCTTGAGCCGTGCTTCCCAGTCGGCGAGGTCGACCCAGACCTTGTCCGATGCAAGGCGAAGCTTGCCTTCGCGCTGGACGATGAGGTCGGTCCGTCCCAACAGCTTGCGCAGCCGATGAAGCGCCTGGTCGCACGCCGCCCGCGCCTGGTCGCCGTCGAGGTTGGGCCACAGCCAGTCCTGAATGGTCTCCTGCGAGCAGGTATTTTCCTTTGAGATCGCCAGCACTCGCAGGATGTCGAGGGCCTTCGTCGGCGGCTTCGCGCCGAGCGCGAGAGGGTTTGCATCGAGTTCGAGCCGAAAGCCTCCGAGGACGTGGACCCTGAGCGGCCAGGGCCAGGCGGCGGGCCGCCGGGGCGGCGGCTCGAGCCGGCGTTCGCGGATCAACGACCGGCAGAACTCGGGCTCGATGCCGCGCTCAAGCGCATCGCCAAGCAGTTCGGCGAGCAATTCCGGGACATTGAGCAGCACCATTGGCCAGCTGATGTCGCGCAGCGCTTCCAGGAAGGCCTGCAGCCGGTCGCCATAGTGCGGATCGTCGCTCCACAGGTTCTCCAATGCGGCCGCTGCCAGAATGCATATCTCGGTTCGCTTGTGGGCGCCGCCGTCCAGCCGCGGCAGCAGATCGCTGAGAAGCACGGCGGCTTCGCGCGGCTTCCTGTCCGCCAGCAGCACCTGGAACTGCGTGATGTAGTGCGGCCAGCGCTCGATCATCGGCTCGTTGGCCGCCTCGATGGCAGTCATGAAGCGCTCGCAATCCTGGTAAGCGGCCGTGAAATCGCCTTGCCTGGCATGGAGCGCGGCGTGGCAATCGGCGACGACGGCGACCTGCGTGGTGAAACGGCTGTCGGCGATCTCGGCCAAACGCTCGACCACTTGGTGGAACTCGGCAAAATCGTTGCGGACCTTCATCTGCATTTGCAAATGATAGAGCCCCCCGAACTCCACGCCCCTCAGCGATTCGCGCTCGCCAATTGCGATCGCCGCCCGCAACGCCGCTTCGGCCGACGGATAGGGAAAATCCCTTCTCTTATAGGGAAAATAACGTCCACTTTCCGCACCAAAGGCGACCAGCCACATGCCGAGAATCCAAGGCAGCACGCTCTTGTCACTCAAATCGTCAACGACGCTGTCGACGGCCTTGGCGAACAGATCGGCGCGCATGGTCGATACCGAAAGATCGATCAGCGTTTCGCTGGCAAGCAGCCGCAATCCGCTCGGATCGTGCTCGGGATTCCGGGTCAACCGCTCCAGGAGTTCGGTTTCGAGTGCTTGTCCGGCGGGGCTGCTGCGATAGCAGTCGTCGCCGAAGTTCAGCGCCCGCATCATGCCAATGCGTACCAGCATCGCTTCCTCGGAAGGTAGTTCCGGAAGCCCGCGTTCGATCAGCTCGAACGCCCGTCGCGTCCACATGGACAGACCTTCGTACGTGCGCCAGCTGGCAGTCTTGACCAACACCGCCCGCGACACAGTGAGGCACAGGCCGCGCAGATCGTCGGCCTCGCCAAAGGCTTGCCACGCCTTGGACAGCCAACGCTCCGCCGCAGCGTCGTCGGGCATGTGGGCCACGCCCAGCCAATAGAAATGCCAGCCATTCATGATGGTTTCCGGCAATCGGCCGCACCACTCGATGAAGGTCGCGCGGCTCCCTTGCGCCAGCAAGTCCTCTGCGCGGCTCAGCAGCAGGTCGCTCGCTTGGTCCCAGTCGTCGGCCTGTAAGGCGAGGCGTATGGCTTCGTCATGACGGCCCGCCCCCGCAAGGACCTTCGCCGCCTTTCGCCGGAGCGATTGCTGCTCTTCCCTGGCAATTTGCTGTGCGAAACGACGCTCGAGGAAGTCGCGCAAGAGGTCATGAAGGTGAAAGATATCGCGGTTGTTTTCCGAGCGCGTGACCAGAAACTGTCGCCTGTAAAGCCTGTCGAGCAGCTTTCCTGCTTCGCCCGACCCGATCATCTCGTCAGCCAACCCGGCGCTGATTTCGGGCAGCAGATTGAGTTTCAGCAGCATGTCCTGGTCGACGGAGGGAAGGGAAAGGAAGAAATGACGACCGAGAACGTCGGGCAGCACGTTCTGCCCGCCGGGGACCGTCTCCGTTGTGCCGTCCAGTCCGGCTTTGGTGCCTTGGTCCGCGAGCAGGACGAGCCCGACCGCCCAACCGCGCGCCGCCTCGACATCGACCCGAGCGGCGTCCCTCGAACGCAGGTGGACGAGATCGCGCGCTTCCGCGGTCGAGAATTCGAGCGCGTGGCGGTCGATGACAGCCATTTTGCCCTTGAGAATGAGGTCGCCCAATTCCTCCTGGGGCAGCGTGCGTGAGACACAGATGCAGCGGACGGTGTCAGGAAGTTCACGGAACATCTCGGAAAGCACCGCCCGAAATTCTGCGGTATCGGCGTCGTGCAAATCATCGAGCACCAGAATTGTGCCGGGCTTTAGCCGAGCGAAATAGGCTCTGGAAAAGCGCCTGGCGAACTCCTTCGGCTGCTCGGCATACTCGACGCCGAAGACCGGCATGTCTCCAGCCGAGACTGAGTCCAGCGACTGCGCCAGATATTGAAAGAACCGCGCTATATCCTGGTCGCCCTCATCGACACGGTACCATATGTGCGGCGCCTCGACGCTTTCGAGATAATCGATGACCGCGGTCGTCTTGCCGTAGCCGGCCGGTGCCGCCACCCAGCATACGCTCGACCGCGACACCCGATCGATCGCTTCGAGAACGCGGTTCCGCCTCAATATCCTGGCGCTGCGCGGGGCCGCCAGCTTGGCGATCCGGCCTGTGCCCGAGAGCGGTTGCGTCGCATCGGCTTCAAAGGCATCTAAGGCGGCCATGGGGGCTCCCGCTCGACCAATCATCGAGCGACGGTCGTGCTGCCATGACCGTCCCGCCGATCCGATTGACGTTAGCCTGGCGCAGTCATGCGACAATTCGTGGGGGCTTCGTAGATGAAGCGGCACTGGCTGATCCCGGGAGGGCGGATCTCGATGGTTGCGCAACCTGAAACTGGGCAATGGACGGCGGGCGAACCTCGCACTCGGTCTTCGACCGTCGGCTCCAAATCCGGTAGAAGACCTGATCATGGCTATTCCCTCCGATTGGCAAGCTCATGGGCTGCCTGGCAGTCCTTTCCAAACGCACGAGCTCATCCTGTGCGCAGTGGCATCCGCGCACATCGGTACGGTCACCTAGTTTCCCGGCGATTGATCTCCCAGTTTTCGCAAGCGTGCCTAGTTTTCAAGGCTTGTTGGGCGCCCGGGTCTTCGGTGCCTTACGCAACCGGAAATCGGGAAGCGGACGGGACCGGATTGTGCGAGGGGATGGGCGACCGGTGGATCCCGCACTCTGTTTTCGACAATCCGCTCCAGCGGCCCGCGCGCGGATTGTCCGCACTGCCGCACGCGACGGTGCAGGGCGCACAACCGATCGAGAAATAGCCTTTTTCGATGAGCGGATGCCGGGGGAGGCGATGATGGTCGAGATAGACCTCGATCTGCTGCCGGGTGAAGCGGGCGAGTGGCTCGATCTTCAGGCGTCCGTCAGTTTCTTCCAGCGTCGCAACATCCGTGCGAACTCCGCCATGATAGCGCTTGCGGCCGGAAATCCAGGCCTTGAAACCGCTCAGGGCCTTCTCGAGCGGCAGCACCTTGCGGATGTGGCAGCACCGGTCCGGATCGCTGCGGTGCAGCGATCCAGAGCCGTCGAGCACCCGCAGGACGTTTGCCCGGGGCGTGACGATGCGCACGTCGGTGAGGCCGAGCAAGGCCGTCAATTGCGTACGATAGGCGACCGTTTCCGCAAACAGCTTTCCGGTATCGAGTGTGGCGATGGGGAGCGACCTGTCGATCGATGCGGCCATGTGCAGCAACACCGCAGATTCCGCGCCAAATGAGGAGACGAGCGCTACCTTTCCGCGGAACAAGTCGGTGACGAGTGGCGCCAGCAGCTCGGGTCCGTCGAGATGGTTCAGCTCCGCGATGATGCCTTCATGCATGGCGATTCGGTCCGGTTTTGGCGTGACGCGGCCGGTTCATAGTCTGCTCACGAAATCGAGGACCGCCTGGCGGTCGGCCTCGTCCAGGCCGAAGAAGCGGTCGCGGACGATCTGCGCCGTGCCGCCATGCGCGAACACTGCATCGCGCAGTGTGGTCGCGCGGCCGTCATGCAGGAAGCGCTGGCGCAGGCGGATGCCGACCAGCGGCGTTGTCCGCCATTCGGCGCCGATGGCGTTGCCCTGGATGATCTTGTCGTCGAGCGCCGATCCCATGTCGTGCAGTAAAAGGTCCGAGTAGAGCCTGACTTCGCCTTTTGTGCCCGCCAGCGCCGGCACATGGCATTTGGCGCAGCCGACCGAAGCGAAGAGCCTTCCGCCATCGCTGGCCAGCATTGCGCTTTCGCTCGAGACCGACGGCGAGGCCAGGAAGCCGGCCGAGAACGGGATCAGTGCGCCAGAGGCCAGGGTTGCCGACAAAAGCACTCCGCTGGAGCCGAGGCCGATCAGGCGCCACGCACCGCCGGCTTCGCCGAGACGGCCGATGCGTGTGGTGATCCCGAGCGCGACCATCACCATCAGGAACAGGAACTGGTCGACGTCGAGAATGCCGCGGCGCAATTGCGGATCGAGCGTGATTTGCGAATTGAGCATCACCACGCCGATGAAGGCGACGATGAACCACGGGAACGGGATCGGCGTTGCTCCGGGCGCGCTCTTGCGGCCGCGAAAGAACGTGCCGATGGCCAGCAGAAGCGGGATGAGCATCAGCACCTTGCTGAGCTTGACGAGGGTAGCGGTGTTCAGCGCCCCGTCCGAGACTGCGAAGGAGGCGCCGTAGACCTGCGCCAGTTCGAAGATGCTCGCGCCGACGAACACGCCGTAGAGCCGGTCGTCGAGATGCGGCAGCCAGCCGCCCAGGAACATCACGGGATAGACGAGCAGCGCCGCGGTGCCGCTGAGCGTGATCAGGGCGATCGCAACCCCCGCGCTCTGGTCGCGTGCGCGCATCAGCGCAGCCACTGAGAGAATGGCGGCTGCGCCGCAGACGGCGCTTCCGACCGCGACCAGCAACGCGATCTCGGCCTCCAGCCTGAACAGCCTACGTGCGATGGCGTAGAGCAAAGCCGCGACCAGGATCAGTTCGATGGCCGCCACCGCGAGCGGCATCAGCCCGAGATCGAGGAACAGTCGCGTCGTGATGCGGAAGCCGACAAGGACGACCGCCAGGCGCAACAGGTAGCGCTTGGTGAAGTCGAGCCCCGGGCGCAGGACTTCGGGGCAGGCAAAGCTGTTGCCGATCAGCAGCCCGAAGAGCATGGCGACGAGGACCGGATTGCGCGACAGCGGCTCGCCCAATCCGCCGGCAATCCAGCCGCCCGCAAGGGCGAGCGCGGCCGCCACGGCTATACCGGGCAAGATCGAGTGCGCTTGTTCCGGCGCATGCGAAAACGTCAGGGCGATGCTCATCGCCTGGCCTCCTCGGCCGGGGTGAGCGTTCGCAGATAGGCAGCCACCGCCTCGATCTCTCCGGACCCTTGTTCGACGGGTTGCGTGTCCGTCCCGCTGTGGCCGGAGACGACGCTGGTGATGCCGAGCTCCCTGGTGAAAGCGTCGGCGACCATCTCTTCGAGGACCGCAATGTCGGCCTTCCAGCCATAGCGGCCGACGCGCGTCGCGCCGTTGGCATCGAGGACATAGTGCGGGCGGCCCTTGATCCCGTCGCCTTTGCTGACTGCCTGCGCCTCGATGACGCTGTCGGGTATGTCGTCTATGCCAGCGACGCCGTAGAGGCTGGGCGGCATGCGCAGCGAGATGACATTGGCCTGCTGCGGCAGTGCAGCCGGTTCAGCCGCGATGCCGGCACCATCGCGCAGCATGTAGCGCCGGGCGACCGGGCTGTTGGGATGATCGATCGGGACCGTGCGCCCGGATCCCGGATCCATATGGGCTATCCTGCGCGCGAAACGGTTCTCATCCGCGCTCGCACCGCCGGGGCCGGGATGACAGGACAGGCAGGACGTCGCATTGAACAATGGTCCAAGACCGGTCCGCGGCGTGAAATCGGTGTGAAACAGCTCCCTTCCGCGAGCGGCGAGATCGGGGTTGGCGGCAGCATTTTGCGTCTGCTGGGCCGTCGCCGACACGCCGTGCTCGTCAAAAGCAGGAACCTCGAGCAGCGCTCCGTCGCGGCCGGGAAATCCGGGAAGCTCGCCGCCTATCGTTATCCAGATCCGCTGCGCGTCCGCCGACATTGCGATGGCTCGCAGGCGATCGCCGCCGAGAGGCCCAAGGCCAGGGATGTCGATCGTCGCTCGGGCGAGAAGCCGGCCGTCCTGGCTTATGCGCAGCAGCGAGCCGTCGCCGCTATTGGCGACGAACAGGTCCGACCCCCCGGCAAGCGTCGTATGGCTCGAAAAGTGCGGATTGGCGATCTCGGGGACAGCGGCGGCAATGTCGACTGGACGATCGAATTCCGGCAGCGAGACCATGCCAGCCCCGGCGACCGTGAAATGCCGCCGGTCGTCTTGCAGTTTCAGCAGCACCAGCCGGTCGCGGCCGGGGTCGGCGATGTAGAGAACACGGTCCGGGTTCCACTTGAAGGCAATGCCGATGACGCCGGGATCGTCGCCGCTGTTGCGGCCCATGCTCACCGTGCCAGGGCCGGCTAGGCCGTCGACACCGTCCTGGACATGGATCTGGACCACGCTGCCGTCCGCAGTGACCGCGCCGAACACGGCAAATCCGCTGCCGTCCGGTGACGGGCCGAGAAACGCCGTTCCGAGCGCACCGGTCTGCAGCCCGCCGGGCGTCAGTTGGCCGCTTGCCCGGTAGTTCAGCCGCTTCGCCAGCCATCCGTTGGCCAGCCAGCCGCTCGCCAGCCATCCAGTGGGTTGAGCGATCTGCGCTTGTTCGCGATCGGTAGACCGGCCGGCGAACACGCCGCCGGCCTCGCGGCTTGGCGCATTGTCGAGCGGGGCTCCGTCGGGGTCGACGACGGTGACGCTGCCTTCGCCGGCCAATCCGTTCGGCGCGTTGGCGATCCAGGGCCTTCCAAAGGCGTTGTTGATCGAGATGTAGCGCGGTCCGGAAGCCGCCGCCAGCCGCGCCGTTCGAGCCTGGCCATTGTAGCGCCGGTTGAGGAATGGCTCGCTCTGCGCCGTGTAGAGCTGGACTGGGCTCGCTCCGCCATAGTCGGCTAGATCTTGGTCGGTGAGATCCTGCGGAACCAGGATCGTGCCCGATTTGTCGCCGCGCGGATCGATTGACAGGATCGCGCCAGGTTTGAATACGAGATCGCCTGGAGGCGCGCCGAAATTGCTGCCTACCGCGACCAGAACCCTAAGCGGATCGAGCACACGTCCTTCGCGCGTGGTCAGCAGGAATTCCGGATTTCCCGGTATCGGTCCGCCATTATGAAAACGCCCCACCTCGCGCACGCCGGCCACGCCCGGCAGCCCGACGGCGACGATACGGGCGCCCAGGCGCCAGGCGGAGATGTGATCGCTGGTGAAGCCCACCGTCGGCAGCAAGATGAAAGACACCGCTGTCATTCCGGAGATAATCCGGCCAAACGAAAGGTCCAGCGAGGCGCAGCTTCGCCGCGACCGACGAGCTCTGACGAAATCCATAAGCACCGCGGCAAGGCCCTTGCGCATTGCGACATCCCCGGCTCGATACCTCGATGCGTCTACATGCGGCCCCGAGCATGTGACGCTTATCTCGACGCAATCATTGAGCGGGTGCACTTACGTATCGTGTACGGCACCTCAACCGCCGGCCGTATCTTGCGCTTTGGGGGAAGGCGTGCGGCCGCGCGCGCTTCGCAAGGCAAGCGCTTGTCGGGCAAAGGTGATTATGGGCATGGCGAGGTTGCCGCGAACGGCAAATTTTCAGAACTCGAGCGCCTGCCTGAGTGCCGGGCCGCTCCTGACGCGCAAATCGAGGTCGGCCTCGATATGGTCGATGTGGTGCAGCATCAGCGCGCTGGCGCGTTCGGCATTGCCATTTTCCAGCGCCTCGAGGATCTGCGTGTGTTCGTTGTGGCCGCAGCTCGAGATGCCCGAGCGGCCATAGAGTGCGATCACCAGCGATGAACGAGCGACCAATTCCTCCATGAAGCGCTGCAGGATGACGTTTCCCGCGACCGACGCCAGAAGCAGGTGAAAATCCCCCGACGCCTTGATCTCCGATCGCCTTGCGTTCGGTCCGCGTTCGGCGATGAAACGGCCTTCTTCGTCGAGCTGGGCCTTGAACGCGGCGACATGCGCCGGCGTCATCCGTCCGGCGGCGGCGATCGCGATGCCTGGTTCGATGAGCCGGCGCGAAGCAAAAACCTGCCGCGCTTCCTCCGGCGACGGATTGGCGACGAAGGCGCCGCGATTGCGCTCGGTGCGCACCAATCCCTCGAAGGAAAGCATCTGCAGTGCGGCACGCGCCACGGTGCGGCTGACATCGAACAGCGTGCCGACTTCGCCTTCGGAAAGCTTTGTTCCCGGCGCCAGCCGGCGATCGACGATCGCGTCGCGCAACTGGTCGCGGATCGCCTGCGCGCGATCCTCGTTGGCGGCCTCGATAGCAGGGAAGGTCTGGTCGGCAATGTTCATGGCAGTGGTCCTGCCTTCTTCTACCCTGAATCGCATCGCTTGGACGAGAGACAAAGTGAATACAGAGATGAAAAAGATTGCATACGATCTTTGCGGAGATCGGCGGCAATCGCCTATAATTTGTGCATTGCACAAGGCCGACGTATCGGCAGCTACATAGAGGCGGCCCTGATTTCTTCGAGGATTCAGTCAGTTGGTGCGGCGGTGCGCAACTGGCACGCATGATGCTTTGGCTAATCCGACCAAAGGGGAAGCTGGATGTCCAAAGCCGCCGAAATCGACATTGTGTCCGTTTCGAAAGTCTATGGCGCGACGACTGCCGTCGAAGGCATCAGCCTGAAAATCCCTGCCGGAACCTATTGCTGCCTGCTCGGTCCGTCCGGCTGTGGCAAGACCTCGACGCTGCGCATGATCGCCGGGCACGAGAGCATATCGAGTGGCGACGTGCGTCTCGGCAACACAGTGGTCACCGACCTGCCGCCGGCCAGGCGCGGCACTGCCATGATGTTCCAGTCCTACGCACTGTTTCCGCATCTCGACCTGATCGACAACGTCGCCTTCAGCCTGAAGATGAAAGGCGTCGGCAAGGAGGAGCGCCGCGCCAAGGCGCTCGACATGCTGAAGCTGATGCAGATGGAGGCCTATGCCAGCCGCCGCCCGGCGCAGCTTTCCGGCGGGCAGCAGCAGCGCGTTGCCCTTGCGCGCGCCTTGATCACCGATCCCGAGGCGCTGTTGCTCGACGAACCGCTTTCGGCGCTCGATCCTTTCCTGAAGATCCGCATGCGAGCCGAACTGAAGAAGCTGCAGACGTCGCTCGGCATCACTTTCGTCCACGTCACCCACAGCCAGGAAGAGGCGATGGCGCTGGCCGACCTGATCGTGGTGATGAACGACGGCCGTATCGAGCAGGCGGCGCACCCTCGCACGGTGTTCGAGCGGCCGGCCACGGCCTTCGTCGCTCGTTTCATGGGCGACCACAATGTCATCTCCGGGCGCGTCGCCGGCAGTCGCGACGGCATGGTCGTTTTCGATGTGCCCGGCGGCGTCACGCTCGCCGCCAGCGGGCAGGGCAGGGAGACCGGGGAACCCATCGACATCGCCATTCGCACCGACCACGTGCGCATCGGCGAGCCGCCGGCAGCCGGGCTCGGCTTCACCGGCATTATTGCAAACGTCGAGTACCGCGGTTCGACCGTGAAGCTCTCAGTCAATGGCGCCGGCATCGAGGATTTCACGGTGATCGTCGACGACACCAGCTTCTTCGCCAGGCCGGTTGCCGTCGGCGACGCAGTGCCGATCGCCTGGGACGCCGAGGACGCGATCGTCCTTGGCCGTCTCGATTCCTGAAATCCAGCATAACCAACCAAAACAGGGGAACTGAACATGACCAACACCACCGACAAGAAGACTGGAATATCGCGACGTTCGCTGCTCAAGACAGGTGCCGCCGCCGTCGGTTTCGCCGCCGGTTCCGGCGCCATATCAGGCTTTCCGACCATCTGGGCGCAATCGAACATCACGCTGCGCCAGTTCGGCACCGGCGTATCCAACCTCAATGCCATCGCCGACAAGTGCAAGGCCGACCTCGGCATCACGCTGGAGATGACAGCAACCGATTCCGACGCCGCCGCGCAGCGCGCTGTGACGCAGCCCGACAGCTACGACATCGCCGACATCGAATACTGGATCTGCAAGAAGGTGTTCCCGACAGGCGTCCTGCAGCCGATGGATGTCAGCAAGCTGAAATATTACGACGAGCTGGTGCCGCTGTTCAAAACCGGCAAGCTGACGCCGGACAGCGTCATTGCCCAGGGCACCGCGCCGCATACCGTCGGTTACGTCGAGGCGCAGGACAGCAAGGTCTTCGCCAAGGCGCCGACCAACTGGTTCACCATGGTGCCGACGATCTACAATGCCGATACGCTCGGCATCCGCCCCGACCTCGTCGGCCGCGATATCACCACCTGGGCCGACATCATGGATCCGGCCTTCAAGGGCAAGACCGCCATCCTCAACATCCCGTCGATCGGCATCATGGATGCGGCGATGATCATGGAGGCAACGGGCAACATCAAATACGCCGACAAGGGCAACATGACCAAGGAGGAGATCGACAAGACGATCGACTTCCTGATCAAGGCCAAGCAAGCCGGCCAGTTCCGCGCCTTCTGGAAATCCTTCGACGAGAGCGTCAACCTGATGGCTTCAGGCGAAGTCGTAATCCAGTCAATGTGGTCGCCGGCCGTGGCCGCGGTCCGCTCCAAGGGCATCGCGTGCCGGTTCCAGCCGCTCAAGGAAGGCTACCGGTCCTGGGGTGGCGGGCTTGGCCTGGCAGCCCATCTCTCCGGCGCCGAACTCGATGCCGCCTATGAATACATCAACTGGTACACGTCCGGCTGGGTTGGCGGCTATCTCAACCGTCAGGGCTATTACTCGGCCAACATGGTGTCGGCCAAGAAGTTCATGTCCGAGGACGAGTGGGGCTACTGGATCGAAGGCAAGCCGGCAAAGGGCGATATCCTGTCGCCGGACGGCAAGGTCATGGAAAAGGCTGGCGCCGTGCGTGACGGCGGCTCGTTCGAAGAGCGCATGGGCAAGGTCGCCTGCTGGAACTCGGTCATGGACGAGGACCGCTACATGGTGAAGCGCTGGAACGAGTTCATCGCTGCTTGATGCCCTCTGCCTTCTCCCCTTGGGAGAAGGCAGATTGGCGCGCAGCGCCAAGACGGTTGAGGGGTGCTGGACGGAGCACTGTTGGTGCCAAGCTGGAACACCCCTCATCCGATCGAGCTTCGCTCGGCCACCTTCTCCCACAGGGGGAGAAGGGCACACCCCTCAGTCGCATCGCCGACTTCGACCGAGATATAGATGGCAGTAGCGCTCGAACAATCCACGCACGTTACGTCTGCAAGGCCTGCCAGACGTAGGCGCTCCTTTGCCGGAGTCGCACCCTATCTCCAGGCGGCACCGCTGGCGCTGATCCTCGGCGCGTTCCTCCTGCTGCCAATTCTGATGATCGCCGTGGTCTCATTCTGGGATTACGATTTCGCGGCGATGTATCCGGATTTCCTGACCACCAATTATTCCGACACGCTCGGCTCCTGGGTCACCTGGAAAACCTACCTGAATACGCTGAAATACGCCGCCATCGTCTGGGCGCTGACGCTGTTCATCGGTTTCTGGGTCGCCTATTTCCTTGCCTTCCATATCAGGACCACGGCCATGCAGATGGTGCTGTTCCTTGTCTGCACGGTGCCGTTCCTGACCTCTAACATCATCCGCATGATCTCGTGGATTCCGGTGCTTGGCCGCAATGGCCTGGTCAACTCGACGCTGGTGCAAATGGGGCTGATCCCGAAGCCGATCGAATGGCTGCTCTATTCCGAATTCGCCGTGGTGCTGGCCATGGTGCATCTCTATACGCTGTTCATGGTGACGCCGATCTTCAACACGCTGATGCGCATCGACAAGTCGTTGATAGAAGCCGCGCGCGACGCCGGTGCTTCCGGCTGGCAGGTTCTGTGGAACGTCGTCATTCCGCTCGCCAAGCCCGGCATGGCGATCGGCACCATTTTCGTCGTCACCCTGGTGATGGCCGACTTCTCGACGGTGCAGGTGATGTCCGGCGGGCAGAGCGCCTCCGTCGCGCTGATGATGAAGAACCAGATGTCGCTGCTGCAATATCCGGCAGCTGCCGCCAACGCCGTCGTGCTCTTGGTGCTGGTGCTGCTGATGGTCGCGGGCATCCTGCGCATCGTCGACATCCGCAAGGAGCTGTGAGGCGATGAGCCAGGACAAGCGCACCCTCGAATTCTATGTGTTGGCGGCGTTCTTCGGTCTTTTCGTGTTGTTCCTCTACGGCCCGCTTTCGGCGATCCTGATCCTCTCTTTCCAGGGCGAGAACGGCGGTCTGACATTTCCGCTGAACGGCGTGTCGCTGCACTGGTTCGCCAATTTGTTCGAGCGCCAGGCGGTCGGCGACTTCGGCGGCAGCTTCAAACGCTCGCTCGTCCTTGGCCTGATGGTGATGGTCGTCACTGTCGCCGTGTCGCTGCTCGCCGGCCTGGCCTTCCGGCAGAAATTTCGCGGCGCAACCGCACTGTTCTATCTGGCCGTCGCCAGCCTGGTCGTGCCGTCGATCATCATCAGTCTCGGCATCGGCGTCGTCTTCCAGCAGATCGGCTTCCGCCCCGCCTGGTACACCTCCGCTTTCGGCGCCCATCTGACCTGGACCTTGCCTTTCGGCGTGCTGATTATGTTTGCTGTCTTCAACCGGTTCTCGCCAGCCTATGAGGAAGCCGCGCGCGATCTCGGAGCATCGTCGTGGCAGACCTTTGCCCATGTCGTGCTGCCGATGATCGCGCCCAGCCTGATCGGCGTCGGCCTGTTCGGCTTCACTCTGTCATATGACGAGTTCGCCCGCACGCTGATGACCTCGGGCACGTTCAACACCTTGCCGCTCGAAATCTACGGCATGACGACGAATGTCACGACGCCGGTGCTCTATGCGCTGGGCACCGTGACGACCGTGTTTTCCTTCCTGGTGATCCTGCTGACGCTCGGCGCAATCGTCTATGTCGGCCGCCGCCGCGAGCGTGCCTGACAGTGCAGATCCTCGTCGTCAATCCAAACACCACCGCCAGCATGACCGACACTATCGCGGCGGCAGCCCGATCGGTCGCTGCTCAATCGACGAAGATCGTTGCCGTCACCTCGTCGATGGGACCTGTATCGATCGAAGGCTATTACGATGAAGCACTTGCCGTGCCCGGCCTGCTGGTCGAGATCGCCGCCGGCGAACGCTCCGGCGCGCAAGCCGCGATCATTGCCTGTTTCGACGACACCGGCCTCGATGCCGCGCGCGCCATGGCCAACATTCCGGTCATCGGCATTTGCGAGGCATCGCTCAGCACGGCCTCGTTCATCGCCCAGCGCTTCACCGTCGTCACCACCACCGGACGTTCGCGCGTGCCGGTCGAAGGCCTGGTGCAACGCTATGGCATGGCGGGGCGGGCACGCGTGCGCGCCGCCGACATCCCGGTTCTTGCCCTCGAAGATCCGGCGTCCGACGCACTGCTCAGGCTGCGCAGCGAGATTGCGCGCGCCATCGACGAGGATCGCGCCGAGGCGATCGTGCTCGGCTGTGCCGGCATGGCCGATCTGGCGGCGGCGCTGCAGCGGGAATTCGGGCTTCCGGTCATCGACGGCGTGGGCGCTGCCGTGAAACAGGCCGAGGCATTGATCGCCCTTGGCCTGACGACATCCAAGCGCGGCGCCTATGCAAGCCCGTTGGCAAAGTCTTATCATGGCGCGTTGAAATCCTTCGCGCCTGGCGCCGCCGAGTGATCGCAATGCCCCGAACGATCCGAACGCTCGCACGTGAAGAAGTGCAAACCCTTGTCGATTGGGCGGCGGCGGAAGGCTGGAATCCCGGCCTTAACGATGCCGCGCTGTTTCAGGCAGCCGACCCGCAGGGCTTCATCGGCGCCTTTATCGATGGCGAGATGGCGGCCGGCATTTCGGCCGTCGCCTATGGCGATGGTTTCGGCTTCATCGGCCTCTACATCTGCCGGCCGGACAGGCGTGCCCAAGGTCATGGCAAGGCGGTCTGGGATGCCGGCATAGCGCGGCTCGGCAAGCGCACGATCGGCCTCGACGGCGTTGTCGAACAGCAGGCCAACTACCGCAGCATGGGTTTTGCACCGGCCTACCGGACGATCCGGTTCATGGGGTCACCGAATGTCCCGGCAGCCGTCGGCAACGACGTTCGCGCCATAGGGCCGGAACTCGTGCCGGACATACTGGACTATGACCGCCGCTTCTTTCCCGGTCCGAGGCGATCCTTCCTGGAACACTGGCTGCGCCCGCCGCACATGGCGCTTGCGATCCTCAAGCACGGCGCCATTGCGGGATATGGCGTCGCGCGCCAATGCCGGGACGGCTGCAAGATCGGCCCGCTCTTTGCCGACAGCCTGGACGCGGCAAGCCATCTCTTCGCCGGGCTCGCGCACATGTCCGGTCCCGGAAACGTCCATCTCGACGTTCCCGAAACCAGCCGGCAATTTGCAGACTTGCTGTCGTCCGCAGGCCTTCAACCGGGCTTCGAGACGGCTCGGATGTACAAGGGAAAGGCGCCGCAGCTCGTGCAGTCCGGAGTTTTTGCGATAACGACGTTGGAGTTGGGGTGAGGCGGTACAAGCCGGCTTCCAGTGCAAAGTCGGGCAACAGGACTACGCGGTCTATTTTTCCTGAACTGAAATGCCGGAATCGTCGATGCGAAGTTCCACGCCTTTCGGCCTAGTCTCCTCGCCATAAACGTAAATCCCCAACGCAATAACGGCGACGGCCAAAGCGCCGATGATGAGATAAAGATAGTTCTGCTTCATCCGCTGTCGTTAACAACATGGTGTGGGCGAGTCTAGCAGTTCGGGTATCAGGACGGCGGCCAGAGACGCACGTCGATCAGCCATCCAGCCGGTCGCGCAGCATGCTCCAGGGGAGCACCATGTTTGGTGCATGCCGCATCAGGCTATGGAACGGGATCGGCGACGGCGGCGCAAACGGCAGCGGCAAATCCTGAGGCTTTGTTCCATCAGCCCAATCCGCAAGCACCTTGCCCATCGCAGTGGTCATGGCGATGCCGCGTCCGTTGCACGCGAAGCCGGCGATCAGCCCGGGGCCGAGATCGACGAGGTGCGGCAGGAAGTCGGGCTCGACGGCAGCCATCCCCGACCAGCTGTATTCAAGCGGCGGGATGTCCGGGAGATCGAGATATCTGGCAAGCCGCCGCCAGATCGCCCGCGGCACCCGCGTGTCGGCACCGGGGCCAAAAACATGCATGCCGCCGGTGATCAGCCTGTTTCCGCCGTCGAAGCGGAAGGTGAAGAGATTGCGTCTTGTGTCGCCGACGCCTTGCCCGCCAGGAAGCAGGCGAGTGCGTATTTCGCGCGGCAGCGGCGCTGTCGCGATCTGGAAGATTTTCAGCGGGAAATAGGTTCGCCGCAGCGCCCGATCCAGCGGCCCGCCATAGGCGTTGGTGGCGACCAGCACCTTTCCTGCGCGTACCGAACCGGAGGCCGTCTTCAAAGCCCAACCATCGCCTATGTGATCGATCGACGCGACACGCGTATTCTCGAAGATGCGCGCTCCGGCCTTTTCCGCCGCGTCGGCCAATCCGCGCGCATATTCGACCGGATTGAGGACGCCACCCGATCTGTCGATCCAGCCGCCGAGATAACCGCGAACGCCGGTCAGCTCTTCGACCGCCTGTCCGTCCAGCGCAACAGCCGGCCTTCCGCGCCTTGCCCATTGTTCGGCGCGCGATCTGGTCTTTTGCAAAGCGGCCGGTGAATGGGCTGGTTGTATCCAGCCGCTCTGGACAGAATCGCATTCGATGGCATGCCGCCTGATCAGGTCGAAGACGAGGTCGGCGCTGCCGGCGGCGAAATCGACAAGGCGTTCACCGCGTTCGGGGCCGAGCTGGGCAATGATATTGTCGGGGTCTCTTTTCGCGAAATTCGGCACGACGAAGCCGGCATTCCTGCCGGTTGCCCCCCAGGCGATGATTTCCGCCTCGAGGACGGCAACCGAGTTGCCTTTCTCGGCACTGTGCAGCGCGGTGGAAAGGCCTAAAAAACCGCCGCCGACAATTGCCAGATCGACATCGAGTGCGCCTTCGAGGGTGGGCCGGTCGCGGCGACTGCGGCTGACGACATGCCAAAGGGAAACGCCGTGCGGCCCGGTCACGCCGTTCATGAGCCGCTCTCGCTCGGGGCCACGCGTCGACGTTTGCCGAACCTTGGACGCCGCGGCCTGTCGCCAAACAGGCCGTTCGGCCTGACCAGAAGGATGACGCACAGCATCACGCCGATGGCGACGATCTGCAGCGAAGCGGCGCGGGCCTGCTGTTCCGGCGAGAACAACATACTGGTCAAGGCTCCCGATCCGGCCCATATCGCCCAGACCAGGATGCTGCCGATGACGGCGCCGATGTTGCTGCCCGAGCCACCGACGATCAGCATCACCCAGACCTGGAAAGTCAGTGCCGGCAAATAATTGTCCGGGGCGATGAAGCCGGTGAAATGCGCCTGCAGCGCACCGGCAAGCGCCATGATGGCGCCACCGACGGCAAAGGCCTGGACGCGGTAGAACCGTGCGCTTTTGCCTAGGGATATCGCGGCCCGCTCATCCTCGCGAAGCGCCTTCAACACGCGCCCCCACGGGCTGCGCGACAGATGCTCCAGCGCGAGATAGACGATCAGCGTCACCACCGAGACGATCGCAAGGTTCGAAAGGTTGAACAGCAACGGCGTTTCGGCAAGGCCGCCGAACGGACGCGGAATAAAGCCGATGCCGAACGGCCCGCCGGTCAGCTTCTGGGCATCGAGCGCTACCAGTTGCACGACGACGGCGACGCCGAAAGTAGTGATCGCCAGATAGTCCGATCTCAAGCGTAGCGTGGCAATGCCGGTGATGGCGGCGGTGACGCCGCCCAATAGCATGGCGCCAAGCCAGCCGATAAGGATCGGCAGGTCGAAGCCGCCCAGGCGCGCGGCATCGTCGGGCGTGGTCAGCAGCGCCGAGGTGTAGGCGCCGATGGCAACGAAGCCGGCGACCCCGACATTGAAAAGCCCGGTCAGCCCCCATTGCAGATTGAGCCCGAGCGTGATGAGCGAAAAGATCAGCGCGGTGGTCAGGAAGAAGGCGCCGTAGCCGAGCAGATCCATCAGCGTTCCCTCACTCCGAAAAGGCCGATGGGCCGCACGAACAGCACCGCCATCAGGATGATGAACGAGACGGCTGCCCGCCATTCGGCGCCGATCAAATGCACGGCAGCCGCTTCGGCCATGCCGATGATCAGGCCGCCGAGAACGGCGCCAGGCACGCTGCCGATGCCGCCGAGGATGGCGGCCGCGAACATCGGCAGCAGCATCTCGAAACCCATGAACGGGCGGATCTGGATGAGAATGCCGATCATGACGCCGGCGACGCAGGCCAGCGCGCCGCCGATGATCCAGGTGACGCGCACCACCCTGGCGACGTCGATGCCGACGATGCGGGCAAGTGCCGCGTTCTGACTCAATGCCTGCATCGAGCGGCCGGTCTGGGTCCGCGTCATCAGGAGATGCACGCCGAGCACCAGCACGGCGGTCAGCAGCAGCAGCGCGATCTGGTCCGGGGTGATGCGGATGCCGAAACCTATCGGCATGGCGATCTGGATCGCCCGGCTGAAATAGGTCGGACGCGAGGTGAAGATGAATTCGAGCAGGCTTCTCAGCGCCATCGAGGCGCCGAAGCTGGCCATCACCACGATGATCGCCTGGCCCTTGGCCCGCAGCCGCGCGAACAGCACCATGTCGAGCACCAGCGCCAGCAGGCCGGTGGCCGCCATGCCGATGATGAGCGCGACGATCAGCGGCCAACCGAAGGAGAGGGGCGCGATCGGCGCGATCTTGCCGAAAATCGCGCCAATGGCGCCAACCACGGCGAGCGTCGCATAGGCGCCCCAGGCCATGAAGTCGCCATGGGCGAAGTTCGAGAAGCGCAGGATCGAATAGGTGAGTGTCACGCCGATGGCGCCGAGGCCGATCATCGAGCCTGCCAGCAGTCCGTCGACGACGAATTGCAGGTTCATGCCGCGCTTCCTTGTCCAAGATCGAGGCGGCGCTGGCCAAGATAGAGTTCAGCCACGACCGGGTCGCTCCAGAGCTCGGAGGCGACGCCTTGGTGCCGCTCCTTGCCCTCAACCAGCACATAGGCGCGGTCTCCAATGGCAAGCGCTGCCTTGGCGTTCTGTTCGACCAGCAGAATGGTGACGCCGGACTTTCGGATGCCGGCCAGCATCTCGAACACCATCGCCACGAATTTCGGCGACAGGCCGGCCGACGGCTCGTCGAGCACCAGCACCTTGGGATGGACGATCAACGCCCGGGCGACGGCCAGCATCTGCCGCTGTCCACCCGACAGATTGCCCGCGGCCGTTCTGCGCTGACGGGCGAGATCGGGAAAGGCCGCATACATTTCCTCGATGCGGGCTGGGACCTCGCGCGGCCTCAGGATGCCGCAGGCGACCCTGAGATTGTCCTCGACCGACATCAGCGGGAAGATGTTCTCTGTCTGTGGCACGAAGGCAAGGCCACGGCGGACCATGATGTGAGCGGGCGACGCCGTGATATCCTTGCCGTCCAGCAGCACCGTGCCGCCGGTGATCGGGACAAGGCCGGCGATGGCCTTGATAAGGCTCGACTTGCCGGCGCCGTTGGGACCGAGAACGACGACGATCTCGCCCTGGTCGACGGTGATCGAAGCGCCGCGCACGATCGGAACGCCAGGCTCGTAGCCGGCTTCGAGATCGCGGACATCGAGTACCTTTTGGCTCATGCCGTGCCTCCGAGGTAGGCCTCGATGACGCGCGGGTCGCGCGCCACCTCCTCCGGGGTGCCTTCGCACAGAAGCTGGCCGCTTGCCATGACCAGGACGCGGTGGCAAAGCCGCGTCACCATTTCGATATTGTGCTCGATCAGCAGGAAGGTGATGCCGCGCGCATTGATGTCGCGGATGCGATCGATAATGATCTCGAGCAGGGTTGCGTTGACCCCGGCCGCCGGCTCGTCGAGCAGGATGATCGCCGGGTCGGCCATCATCACGCGGGCCAACTCGAGCAGCTTGCGCTGGCCGCCTGAAAGCACGCGCGCAGGTTCGTGCGCGAGGTGAGCGATCGTGACGAGCTCGAGCAGTTCGACGGCTCTTGTCTCGGCAGCCCTTTCTTCGGCAGCGACTCGCCGGGGCGTCAGGAAATTGGCGAGCAGTTTTTCTCCAGTCTGTCCTTGCGCGGCCAGCATGACGTTTTCGATCAGCGTCAGGTTAGGCAAGGGCCGGGGGATCTGGAACGTGCGGCCAAGGCCGCGGCCGATGCGGCGATGGGCTGCTTCCCCCGACACCGATACGCCATTGAGGAGGATTTCGCCGCTGGTCGGCAGAATGCTGCCGGCGAGCAGGTCGAACATCGTGGTCTTGCCGGCGCCGTTCGGGCCGATGAGGCCGAGTATTTCACCCGGCCGGACGTC
Source organism: Mesorhizobium sp. M0998 (assembly GCF_040318885.1). Taxonomy (NCBI): domain Bacteria; kingdom Pseudomonadati; phylum Pseudomonadota; class Alphaproteobacteria; order Hyphomicrobiales; family Phyllobacteriaceae; genus Mesorhizobium; species Mesorhizobium sp. M0998. The sequence continues at coordinate 99,020 of NZ_JAMYND010000002.1, read as the reverse complement.
AAACGAGACATTGTTGACCGCGACGAGGCCGCCGAAGCGCTTGACGACGTTCCTGGCCGTCAGAACCGGCGTGCGGATCTCCTCCTGCCGTTCCGTCGTGTCGCCCATGAATCCCTCAGGCCGAAAGCGATCTTCGCCGCCTATGATTTGATTTGTGATCACACTTGCTTTGATCACGCTATTCGGCTTTAATTTCTTCCGCAAGCCGAAAACGGCCAAGACCGGGATTGCCCATGCAGAAGGCCGCCATCGAAAAGAACAATGAGGTGATCGCAGCCCAGCTTACGCCGGTCGGCCGCGAGACCGTGCAGGATCGCGTCTATTCGGAGCTGCGCCGCGCCTTGATCGGCGGCCTTTTCGAGCCGAGCCAGGTGCTAACCATCCGCGGCCTCGCCGACGCGCTGGTCACAAGCACCATGCCGGTGCGCGAGGCGCTCGGACGGCTGATCACCGAGAAGGCGCTGGAGGCGCTTCCCAACCGTTCGGTGCGCGTGCCGCCGATCACGCTGGAGCGCATCGACGACCTCTTGCGCGCCCGCTCCCTGATCGAGGGCGAAGCGATCGCCCTGGCCGCCACGCGCATGAACGCGCGCCAGATTGCTTCGGTCGAGGCCATGCTCGGCGAATGGGACGAGATGCGGGCGCTGAAGCACAAGAAGGATATCGACCGCGAGGCCACGCTCAACCAGAGCTTCCACTTCGAGATCTACCGTTGCTGCGGTTCCGCCGTGCTGATCCCGATGATCGAGAGCCTGTGGTTGCAATCCGGGCCTTGCATCCGCGTTGCCATCTACGCCTTCTCCGACGCCGGCGAGGTCGATACGGCCCACTACCACCGCAGCATCGTCGCAGCGCTTGCGAGGCAGGATGCGCAAGCGGCGCGCGAGGCGCTGGTGGCCGATATCAGCCGGCCCTTCGCCTTTCTGCGCGACAAGCTCCAATCCACAAGCAAGGAAGGATTGAGGGCATGACGGCGCCTGGCATCAGCATCACCGAGCCACGCTCGAAGCTTTCCGTGACCGCGCTTCTGTTGCCTGAAAAGGCGCCCGACAACGCCGCCTTCCTGCTGGCGTATCTCGAGCAGCCGCGCGTCGTTTCCGGCATCCATGCTATGTTGACGGGGCCGGAAATCTCCTGCCCGGTTCCATCAGCCGAACTTGAGGGCCAAACCTATGCCAGGCCCTTGCCGGCGGAGAACGCAACGCTGACGCCGCAGCCGGGCGACATCGTGTTGTCCTACGTGCCGCCGCGCATGTGGGGCGGCAACCCGAATGCCATCTTTGACGTCGGCCTGTTCTACGGAGCGGGTGCACGCCTGCTGTTCCCGATCGGCTGGCTTGCCGGAAGCGTCGTCGCGCAGGTGGTGCCTGAGGATCGCGACAAATTCGCAGCTGCTTGTGGCGTGATCCGCCGCAACGGTGCCTGCGACATCACCTTCACCCGGGTGGAGATCTGAATGGCTGAGACCGACGACAGTTTTGAGCTCTTCGACCTTCGCGTCGAGGCGGTTATCCCCGAGGGCAAGCCGATCTATTGCGGCGCCAAGCCCGGCGACTATTTCGAGTTGAAGGGCGAGATGCTGTCGATGCCAGCGGGGCAAGGTTTCTCGATCTATTCCATTGCGGCAGTGTTGCCGCTTCTGGCCGCAAAGCAGCGCCCGACCCACAGGAACGACTGGATGACGTCGGACGCCGAGATCGCTTGTCCGGATCCCAATTGTGCCAGCCGGCTGAGGATCGTCAGGACCGGCAAGCGGCGGTTCAGCCATGCCGAAACGACGGCGGTGCCGCTGCCGAAGGAGAATGACCGGAGATGACCGCCAAGGCTTTCGAGCTCAGCCCCGGCTATACGATCTCGCGCGTTATTCGCGGCGGCTGGCAGCTTGCCGGCGGGCACGGCGCGATCGACCGCCAACAGGCGGTAACCGACCTGATCGCCACCTTCGACGCCGGCATCAGGACCTATGATTGCGCCGATATCTATACCGGTGTCGAGGAGCTGATCGGCGCGGCACGCCTGCGCCTTGCCAATGAGCGTGGCCTTGATGCTGCCGCCAAGATGAAGGTGCACACCAAGCTAGTGCCTGACCTCGAACGGCTTTCCACGATCAGCCGCGACTACATCAGCAGCATCGTCGAGCAGTCGCTGCGGCGGCTGAAGACCGAGCGGCTCGATCTCGTGCAGTTCCACTGGTGGGACTATGCGCTGCCCGGCTATGTCGAAGCGATGGGCTGGCTCAACGAAATCCGCGGGGAAGGCAAGGTGCGCAACATCGGCACCACGAACTTCGACACGCCGCGGTTGGCCGAGATCCTGGCCGCCGGTGTGCCGCTGGTCAGCCAGCAATTGCAATACTCGGTGCTCGACCAGCGGCCAGCCAACAGCCTTGCAGCGCTCGCCAGCCGGCACGGCGTCAGTTTCCTCTGCTACGGTTCGGTGGCGGGCGGCTTCCTCAGCGAAAAATGGCTTGGCGCTGCCGAGCCGCAGACGCCGCTCGAAAACCGATCGCTGGTCAAATACAAGCTGATCATTGACGACTTTGGTGGCTGGGAGCTTTTCCAGGAGTTGCTTCGCACACTGAAGGCCGTCGCCGACCGCCACGGCGTCGATATCGCCACCATCGCCAGCGCCTGGGTGCTGGAGCAGCCGCAAGTGGCGGCCGTCATCGTCGGCGCTCGCAACCAGGCGCACGCCCTTGCCAATGCCAGAATCATGGACGTCGCGCTCGATGCCGACGACTGGGCGAGGATCGCTGCCGTGATCGCGCAAAGCCGTGGGCCGCTGGGCGACGTCTACACTTTGGAACGCGACCGTCACGGCCGCCACGGCTCGATCATGCATTACAATTTGAATGCAGGCAGGAAATGAACGCGGCCATGGACGAAAAGCCCTCCTTGCTTTCCCGCGCCAGCGCCGAGGTGGTCGATCTCCACCGCTTCTTCGTCGACTGGTTCAATGCGGCGAGTGCGGACAATTCAGATTTCAGGCGCTTCGAACGCGTCATGGGCGAAGGCTTCCGCATGGTTGTGCCGGATGGCCAGGTCCTCGATCGTGACGCGGTGCTCGACCATGTCAGGGCAAGCCGCGCCACTTGTGACGGCAATTTCACCATCTCGATCGAGGAAATCCGGGCCGGCTGGCAACAAGGCGACACGATCGTCGTCAGCTACATCGAAGCGCAGCAGCGCGCCGGCAAACATAGCCGCCGCCGCTCAAGTGCCGTTTTCACCACCAGTTCATCGGCGCCCAACGGCGTCGAATGGCGACATCTGCATGAAACCTGGCTGCAGATGCCGGAAGGCTGAACAGGCTCAAGACATCAATGAGAGTCGTGTAACGAAAGGGGAACAACAATGAAAAAGACCATACTTCAGATCACCACCGCGCTCGCACTGCTGACAGCGGCCGGCGCAGCGCAAGCCGCCGATTGCAAGATCACCGTCGGCCTCGTCATGGAACTGACAGGCCCGGCCGGCGAGTACGGCCAGGCCGGCGCCAAATCGGTCGAGATGGCCTTCCGCGACATCAACGATGCGGGTGGCGTCCGCGGCTGCGATCTCGCAACCGACACGCGCGACAGCCAGAGCCAGGGCAACATTGCGGTCGACGCCGCGACGCAGCTCGTGCAGGTCAAGAAGGTGCCAGTGATCATCGGCGGCATCATCTCCTCGGTGTCGATCCCGATCCTGACCTCGGTCACCGCTCCGGCCAAGATAGTCCAGGTGTCGCCTGCTTCCTCGTCGCCGACGCTGACGGCGCTCGGGCGCGACGGCAAGACCAACGGCATCTTCTTCCGCACCATCACATCTGATGCGCTGCAGGGCGTCGCCGCCGCCAAATATGCCATCGACAAAGGCTTCAAGAAGCTGGCGGTCATCCACGTCAACAACGACTTCGGCGTCAACATGGTGGCGGAATTTTCGCGCGCCTATAAGGCACTCGGCGGCACCATCGTCTCCGACACGCCCTACAATGAAAAGCAGTCGAGCTATGCCTCGGAAGTGACGGCGGCGATGGCCGGCGAGCCCGACGGGCTTTATCTCGTCAGCACGCCTGTCGACGGCGCAACCATCGCCCGCACTTGGATTTCGCAGGGCGGTGTCCAGAAATTCCTGCTCAATGACGGCATGAACAGCCCGGACTTCATCGAATCCGTTGGCGCGGATTATCTGAAGGATGCGTACGGCACTTCCTCCGGCACCAGCCCGACCGCATCGACCGAGTATTTCACCAAGAACTATAAGGAATTTTCGGGCATCGAACCGTCGAACCCGGCGGCCGACCGGTCGTATGATGCCGGCGCCATCGTCGGCCTGGCCATCGCCATTGCGGGCTCCGAGGATCCGGCCAAGATCAAGGAGGCGATGTACAAGGCGGTCGACCCGGCCGGCACGCCGATCTATGCCGGCAAGGATGAGTTCGCCAAGGCGCTCGGCCTGATCAAGGATGGCAAGCCGATCCGCTACGAAGGCGTCATCGGCCCGGTCGCCTTCGACAAATACGGCGACATCACCGGCCCGTTCCGCCTCTGGAAGATCGTCGACGGCAAGGTGACGACCGACGGCGAAATGACGACGGATGACGTCAACGCCCTGCAGGCGAAGCTTCAGTAAGCCGCCCATGTCTTGTCCGGCATCGATCCCATTCCATTGAGGTTGATGCCGGACACTTGCATGTCCTGTTGCTGGTCAGGCCGGCCTGGAAACGACCACCGCACCAGCCCAGAGCGGCCTCGGTTCAACGCAGCTTTGACACCACCCACGGTCGAGCCGACGAGATCGGCAATCTCTTCCAGCGAATAGTCGAAGACATCCTTGAGCAGGACGCAGGCGCGCTCCTTGGGCGGCAGATGGATCACCAGCCGCTCGATGGCGCGATCCGCGCCCTGGCCCGCCGTCCAGCGAAATGAAGCTGCCCACGATCAATTTTCTCATCGCGTGTCTCCGGTTGCGCAACAGGCATCCAGTCGGATCCAAGAACCGGCGCAAACGAACCGGCCCGACGGATGACCACAGGATGCTTGCCTGAGACGTTTCCGGTTCGACTTTGGATACGCGTGAGGACCGTTTGAGCTAATAAAGCGGCTTGGCCATGTGCCGGGGGGTCGGCCATTCCGTCGTTATCCCCGGCTGCACCGGCCGCTCGAGATAGGTCGACAGGACCACATAGCTTCGGGTCGAGGTGACGCCGGGTGTTTCGTAGAGGCGCGACAGCAGGCCCTCGAGCGCCCGCGTGTCCTCGGTGCGGACCTTGATCAGCATGCATGTGTCGCCGGCCACCGAATGGATCTCCTCGACTTCGGGGTGTTCGGAGATTGCCATCAGCTCCGGCGTCTTTCCCCACCCCTTTGTGTCGATATGGACGAAGGCAAGCAGCGGCTTGTGCACCGCCTTGGGATCGATGATGACCGCGGTGTTGCGGATGGCGCCGCTGCGCCGGAGGCGCTTGACGCGTTCATGGGCTGCCGGCGGTGAAAGGCCGACGCGGTCGCCGAGCTCGGCATAGCTGATCGTGGCGTCGTCGACCAGAACGCCTAATATTTTTCGGTCGGTTGCATCGATATCGCGGGCGGCGGGCCTGTTCTGCGGAATGCCATCTGTTTCTTCATCCATATTAAAATTCCCGATTGATGCAGAATTTAATACGGCCATTATTGCCATATGTCGAACACTGATCAAGTCGCAACATTTACAGCAAGGCCGCCTATCCCGGCCCTCACTTACCTCCTCACCGGATGCATTGCCGTGATCGGCTCGAACTCGCTGGTGCTCGGTCCGATCGCACCGGCGGTGGCCGCGTCCTTCGGCACAAGCGTGCCGGCGGTTATGATCGCGTCCGCCGCGTTCGGGCTCGGTACGTCGGCGAGCGCCTTGTTCCTGGCGCGCTATATCGATCGGCTTGGCGCCCGTCGCATGCTGCAAGGGGCGTTGCTGCTGCTGGCGATAGCGCTCGTCGCCAGCGCCGCTGCGCCGACCGTGACGACGCTGGTCGCGGCCCAGCTTCTCGCCGGCATCGCTGCAGGTGTCGCCATGCCGGCAATCTATGCCAGCTCCGCCGCGATTGCGCCGCCCGGTCGTGAAAGCGGCACCATAGGCGTCGTGCTGACCGGCTGGACGCTGAGCATGGTCGCCGGCGTTTCGCTGTCGGCCGTACTTGCCGATCTGGTGCATTGGCGCGCCGTTTTCGCGGCGGTCGCGGTGCTCGCAGCACTCGCATTGGCAAGCCTGGCGCTGACGTCGCTGAGCGATGTCAGGAAGAGCGGTCCGGCACCGACGCCGCTGGGTGCGTTGGCCGTTCCGGGCATAGTGCCGCTGCTGGTCGCCTGCGCCGCCTTCATGACCGCGTTCTACGGCATCTACGGCTATCTTGGCGATCACCTTCACAACGGCTTGGGACGGCCGGTCAGCGCGAACGGGCTGGCCGCGCTCGCCTATGGTGTCGGCTTTGGCGCGGCGGCGCTCCTTGACGGCGTTATCGATCGCCTGGGTGCGCGGCGTGTCATGCCGTTTGCCTACCTGCTCGTCGCGGTCGTCTATGTCGCGATTGCCGCGGCAAGCAGTAGTTTTCATCTGACCATAGCGGTGATAGCCGTCTGGGGCCTTGCCAATCATTTCGGGCTGAACGTGCTGGTGATGCGCCTGTCGGCGCTCGACCCTGCGCGCCGCGGCACGATCATGGGTTTGAACAGCGCGGTGACCTATCTTGCGGTGTTCGTCGGCACCACGGCGTTCGGACCGCTCTATTCCACGTTCGGTTTTGCGGCATCGGCGGTGGTTGCAGCCTTGCTCATGCTAATCGCTGCTGCGGCAGCGGCGTGGCGTTCGCCGAAGCTATAGCACAGCAAGGCTTGCGTCTCGGTCCCGTCCTTCGATAGATGCTTGGTGGATGGACAATACAACGCTTGAGACAACCGCCGACCCCTTGCCGCACGAGCTGGCTTTTCTCGGAGAGCGGCTTGCGGCGTTCAACGACAGTGATGTCGGCGCCTCCTGCAGGAAGGCATTGGCCGTGTTCGTGCGCGATGAGCACGGCGCTATTGTCGCCGGCATCTCGGGATACACCGCCTGGGGCTGGCTCTATGTGCAATGGCTCTGGGTCAATGAAAAACTGCGCGGTCACCGCATGGCCGGCAGGATGCTCGAGGCGGCCGAGAGGGAGGCGATCGCGCGCGACTGTCGCGGCGCCTGGATCGACACGTTCAATCCCAAGGCCGCCAAGGCCTATGAGCGCCAGGGCTATCAGCCCTTCGGCGTGCTTGCCGATTTTACCGTCGGCCGCAGCCGCATCTTCCTGCAGAAGAGGCTGAAGCCTGACTAGCCGGCAAGGCGTCCGCCGCACATCGGCTTTGGCACGCCGGTCGTACTGGGGAAGCTGATCGGCAAGCCCCTGAGCACGCGCACTGCCAGGAACGCAAAACACTCCGCCTCCACCGCATCGCCCTTCCAGCCAAGCGCCTCGGCCGGAACCGCTTCGACGCCAGCGCGGCTGGCAAGCATGGCCATGATCGTTGGGTTGTGTCGACCGCCACCGCTGACCACCAGCCGCTTCGGCCGGCGCGGCAGAAGATCGAGCGCCTTGCCGACGGCGGCCGCGGTGAAGGCCGTCAGCAGGGCTGCGCCGTCCTCGGCGTTCATTCCGTCCGCCATTGAGGCGCCGAAATCGAAACGGTCCAGCGATTTCGGGTAGGGTTTGGTCAAATACGGATGCTGCAGGAGCTTGGCCAGCCGCGCTTCGTCGACCGTGCCGGCGCGGGCAAGGGCGCCGTCGCGGTCCATTTCGCCGAGCCCCTTCGATTTGATGAAATCGTTCAGCGGTGCGTTGGCGGGCCCGGTGTCGAAGGCAACAACATTGTCCGTGCCATCCCACCAGGTGATGTTGGCGACGCCGCCGAGATTGAGCACCGCCGTGTCGCCGGTGGCGTCGGCTTCGCGCAGCAGCGCGGCGTGATAGGCGGCCGACAGCGGCGCGCCCTGGCCGCCGGCGCGCATGTCGGCCGAGCGGAAGTCATAGGCGACCCTGGTGCCAAGGATGGCATGCATCAGCTCGCCGTCGCCAAGCTGGCGGGTCTGGCCCAGTCGGCCCACTTGCGGGGCACGGTGCAGCACGGTCTGGCCGTGGAAGCCGACGACCCCTATATCGGCCATCGTCAGCCCGTGGCTTTCGACCAGATCCTTGACTGCCGCGGACTGGGCGCGCGTCAGCGCTTCCTCTGCCTCGTCGAAGATTGCCGGTTCCGGCCCTGTGAAATTCCAGCTCCTTGCCTGCCGCAGCGTCTCTTCCAGCAAGGTCCGGATCGACTGCGGGTAGGGGGCAAGCGTGTAGATGCCGAAGTCGTCAATCCGTTCGCCGTCGGTCTTGATCAGCGCGACATCGATATTGCCGTCCAGCACGGTGCCGGTCATCAGGCCGACGGCCCACATGGGTTCGCCATTTTTCGGATTCATGGTTGTCAGGCTCCGTTGACGAGATCGCCGACCGCTTGGCGAAGCGCTACGATCCCGCTGTTGAAATGACGTGTCGGATGGATCCGGTTGGTGAGCAAGGTCCAGGCTCTGCCTTTGTCGAAGTCGACCCACAGCCCGACACCGGTAAAGCCGGTATGCCCGATGGTTTCGGGGCTGCATAACCGGCCGCCGGACCAGCCTTCGTAGGGTCGCTCCCAGCCATGGGTGCGGGTTGCCGACAAGGGCGTGCGCATTAGCGCGATCGAACGCTGCGACGCGCCGGTCCCGTCCAGCAGCCCTTGCGCAAAGTCGAGGACCGAAGCCGCCGTTCCGAACAGGCCGGCGTGACCGGCACCTTGCAAGGCCGAGCAATTGTCGTCGTGGACTTCGCCGCAGAGCACGCGATGACGCCATGTGCAGTCTTCGGTCGCCGCCGCTTGATCTGGTTCGGCGGAGAACGCGAAGCCCGGACCGGGATCCATCTCGCGAATGGTCTTGCCAGACAGGCGCTCTAGGACGAAGCCGAGCAGGATGAAGTTGATATCAGAATAGACCGGCTCGCCAGCCTGCCATTCGCGCTGCAGGATGAAGGCGCGCAGCAGGTCCGGATCGTGGCCATAGGTGTAGATCGGCGCGACGGCGGGAAACGGTGTCTGATGGCCGAGACACTGGCGAAACGTTACGTTCCGTTCCCAGGCTTTTTCGTCATATTGGCGAAGGTCGGACAGGACGGAAATCAGCGGCGCGTCGAGGTCGATGACGCCTTCTTCCGCCAGTGCCAGGATACGCGACGTGGTGAAGATGACTTTGGTCAGGGAGGCCAGGTCGAACCATGTCCCGACATGCATCGGCCGTATCTTGGGCACGACTTGGGCTGAGCCGATTGCCCGGACGATGCGTTCGCCGTCCCCGTCAACTATGCCGAGCACGCAGCCCGGAATGCGCGATGCGGCCACGGCCGCTTCGAGCGGGGCGAATGCGCGGGAGAAGAAATCATGGTCGATCAACTACGCCTCCGTTTGGAAGGCAGCGAGGGGCTGTCCGTCTGACTCTGCATGCTTTCGAGCGACAATCATCACGCTTCCACCCGTGCCCTATGATCCGGCCCGAATTGCTGCCAATTGGCCGGCCCCGGCTCAAACCCCAGCGGACGCACGAGCGAGGGGACCTGGCGCGTGTCCAGCTCGAAACGTTCATGCCGCCGGTCTATAGTAGGAACGGCCGCGATAAGCTGTTTGGTATAGGAGTGCTTCGGCTCCGAGAGCACCGATCTGGCATCGCCGATCTCGACGATCTGGCCGGCATAGATGACCGCGATGCGATGGGCGATCCGCTCGACGACAGCCATGTCATGCGAGATGAACAGATAGGCCAGCCCGAATTCACGCTGCAGCTCGATCAAAAGCTCCAACACCCTGGCCTGCACCGACACATCGAGCGCCGAAACCGCTTCGTCGAGGACGACAACCGAAGGATTGAGCATCAGCGCGCGAGCGATGCACAGGCGTTGCCGCTGGCCGCCGGAGAATTCGTGCGGATAGCGCTGCAGGCTGTTTTCCGGAAGGCCGACGCGTTTCAGCAGCGCGGCCATTTTCGCCCGCGTTTCAGCAGTTATCCGTCCGCCGGTAGCGATCACAGGCTCTGCGAGGATGCTTTGGATGGTGAGTCTGGGATTGAGCGAGCCATAGGGATTCTGGAACACCATCTGCATGGGAAGGGCGCTCTGCCCGGTGACGGGCTTGCGCGCGCTGGCCGAGATCGTGCCGCGCGTCGAGCGCACCAGCCCCAGAATCGCGCGGGCGGTGGTGGACTTTCCGGAACCGCTCTCGCCGACGACCGCCAATGTCTCGCCCGGCATTAGCTCGAAATCCACACCGTCCACGGCATGGACGGCACCGCTGGTACGGCTGAAAAACCCAGCCTTGACCGGAAACCGCACTACGAGGCCATCGACCTTCAGCGCCGGCTCGGCAGCTTTTTGCGTTTCGCGTTGCACGTCCTTGCGTGCGGCACTGCCGCCGGCGAAATGCGGCACCGCATGAAGCAGATGCCGCGTATAGGGATGCCGCGGATCGTCCAATATCTGGTTCAATGCGCCCTGCTCGACAGCTTCTCCGCCTTGCATCACCATCACCTTGTCGGCGATGCCTGCAACCAGACCGATGTCGTGGGTGATGAAGATCATCGACATCCCGGTTTCCTGCTTCAACTCGGCGAGCAGCGCCATGATCTGCGCCTGCACCGTAACATCCAGCGCCGTCGTTGGCTCGTCGGCAATGAGCAGGCGCGGGTTGCACGCAATCGCCATGGCGATCATCACCCGCTGCAGCATGCCGCCCGAAAGCTGGTTGGGCGTGTATTTCAGCCGCCGTGCAGCGTCGGGAATACGCACGCGGTCGAGCGCGTCCTTGGCCGCCGCCGTCGCTCGCCGGCCGGTCAGGCCGCGATGCAGGCGAAACGATTCCTCGATCTGCCTGCCGATGGTCAGCACCGGATTGAGCGAGGTCATCGGCTCCTGGAAGATCATGCCGATTTCGCCGCCGCGGATCTTCGTCAATTGCGGCTCGGCTGCGGCTGTCAGGTCGAAGGTGCTGCCGTCGGCCCGCCTCAGCTTGATCGACCCGCCGGTGATGCGGCCGCCGCCATAATCGACGAGGCGATTGATCGACAGCGCCGTGACCGACTTGCCCGAGCCGCTTTCGCCGACGATGGCCAGCGTTTCGCCGTCGGCGAGATCGAAGCTGACGCCGCGCACGACCTCATTGGCTTGCGGGTTGCGACCGAAGCCGACGCGCAATCCGCTGACGGACAGCAGCGGGATCATGCGATCGATCTCCGCATCTTCGGGTCGAGGACATCGCGCAACGCATCGCCGAGCAGGTTGAAACCGAGGATGCCGATCATGATCGCCACGCCCGGGAAGATCATCAGCCAGGGAGCTGTCTCCATCAGATTGCGGCTGTCGCTCAGCATCAGGCCGAGCGACGCGGCGGGCGGCTGCGTGCCGAGCCCGAGGAAGCTTAAGCCGGCTTCGGTCAGCAGTGCCCAGGCCAGCGCCAGCGTCACCTGAACCGTCAGTGGCGCCACCAGATTGAGCAGCAGATGCCGTGTTACGATATAGCCCGCACTGCTGCCGAACGTGCGGGCCGCGTCGACGAACTCGCGCGCCTTGAGCGACAGAGCCGGACCTCGCACGACGCGCGTGAAGATCGGTGTGTAGACGACGGCGATGGCAATGACGCTGGTCGAGGTTCCCGGTCCCGCAACCGCGACGATCAGCAGCGCCAGCAGGATCGCCGGGAACGCCAGCACAACGTCCATGATGCGCATCACCATGCCGTCCCAGCGGCGCCCGAACCAGGCTGCCGCCAGCCCGAGCACGGTGCCGGCCAGTGTCGCAAAGGCGACCGAAAAGAAGGCCACGATGAAGGACTGGTCGATCCCGGTCATCAGCCGACTTGCGACATCGCGGCCGAACAGGTCCGTGCCCATCCAGTAGATGCCGTCAGGCGCATGCAGTCGCTCGACCCGGTGCTGCGTCAACGGATTGTGCGGCGTCAGCCCCAGCATGCCAAGCACGGCAAGCAGCAGATAAAGCGCAACGATGGCACCGCCGATCCGGCCGCTGGGATGCGCAAATATAGCCCGCAATGTCGCCATCAGTGCTCGCTTAGCCGGATACGCGGGTCGAGCGCGACATAGGCGAGGTCGACGAGGAGATTGACGATCATGAAGTTGAAGGCGATGAATAGCACGCTTCCCTGCACCAGCGCGTAGTCGCGCTGCAGGATGGCATCCAGCACCATGCGGCCGAGACCGGGCAGCGCATAGATCTGCTCGACGATGACAGCTCCGCCCAGGAGGTAGCCGAACTCTATGCCGCTCAGCGTCACGACCGGGATGAGCGCGTTGGGCAAAGCATGCCGCCAGATGACGCCGCGCGCCGAAACGCCCTTGCTGCGCGCCGTCCTGACATAGTCGTCGCTGAGCACATCGAGCATCGCCGAACGCGATATGCGGGTCACCGAAGCCGCGAAGGCAAATCCAAGCGTGACCGCAGGCAGCAACAGCTGGCCGAGATTGCGCAGCGGATCCTGCCACAGCGGCGAAAACTCGCCCATCGCCGGCAAAACGCCAAACCCCGCCGACAGCGTGTAGATGATCAGCAGGGCAAGGACGAAGTTCGGCGTCGACTGCCCGATCATTGCGACAACGCGCACGCCGAGGTCGGATAGCTTTTCATTATGGGTGGCGGCAAAAATCCCGGCCGGCATGCCGACAACCAGGGCGATGATCATCGACAGCAAGGCGAGTTCCAGCGTTAGCGGGAAACGCTCGAGGATGACGTCGAGCACCGGCCTGCCATAGGTGGACGAAATGCCGAGATTACCTTGGAAAAGACCAAGCAGCCAGCGCCAGTATTGGATGAACCAGGGCTGGTCGATGCCGAAATAAGCTGCAAGCGCATCGCGCTGCTGCGGCGTCAGCAGGCCGGCTTCGGTCCCCAGCATTGCCGTGATCGAATCGCCCGGAACCATCCTGATCGCCAGGAACACCACGATGGACACGCCAAGCAGGACGAGAGGGAAGGTCGCCAGTCGCCGCATCAGATAGTTCACGCGAAGAATATCCTCTCGTCCGGCATCAAAGCAGCTACTGGATCGTCACCTTGGCGAGGCTGAACAGCGAACCTGTCGGCACCGGTTCGAATCCTGCGATATTCTTCTGCTGTGCCGTGTAGCTGTAGGACGTGTAGAGCCAGATCCAGGGCGACATCTCAGTGATGTGCTTCTCGAAGTCGGCGAAGATCGCTTTGCGCGCTGCCGGGTCGGTCTCGGTGCGGCCCTTCTGCATAAGACTGTCCAGCGTGTCGTCGACATAGTTCGCCACCTTCTGCAGATTGCCCGTCTTGGTCCAGTAGCGGTTGTACATAGTGTAGGGATCGGCCCTGCCGCCGTTCAGCGCGACGGCCATGTCGAAATCGCCCTTCAGCCAGGCGTCGACATAGACGTTGAGCTCCATCATCTTGATGTCGAGCTTGACGCCGATTTCTGCGAGTTGCGACTGGATGACCTGGGCTTCCGCCGCTGCCGTCGGCGGCTCGCCGGTGGCGCCGATCACGGTCGCCGAAAAGCCGTCGGCATACCCGGCTTCGGCCATCAACTGCTTGGCCTTCTCAATGTCGCGCTTATAGCAGAACAACTGCTTCGGATCGGTCGCCAGTGCCGGGATGGTCAGCGGGCCGGTGACCTTGCCTTCGCCGAGCGAGGCGGTGTCCAGCACTTCCTGCCGGTCGATGGCGCAGGAAATCGCCTGACGCACCTTGAGTTCGGTCATCGGTTTGCGGGAGGGATTGAGCTGCAGCACGTGATAGGCAAGCACCGGCACGCGGTTCAACTGCAGGCTGGCTTCCTTGGGCACCAGCGTGGCGACAAGCGGATCGTTGAGCAGGGCAAAATCGATCTGCTTGGTGCGCATCGCCGCCAGGATCGCCGTCTCGTCCGGCAGCACGCTGATATCGATGCCGTCGACGCCGGTCGCGCCGCCTGCCCAGTCCTTGTTGGCGACAAGCACTTCCTTGGAATTCGGATCCCATTTTTCGAGCTTGAACGGACCCGAGCCGATCGTTGTCGTGCCGATCGAGCCAGTCGCGATTTCGCTTGCCGGGACGATCGCCGCGTTGACGTCGCTCATCGCCGTCAGGATCGGCACATCCGGCTGCGAGAGGTGGAACACGACGGTGGCTGGATCGGGCGTGTCGATGCTGGCGATCGAGAGAAAGTTCGCGCGCGCCGCAGCACCCGTCTTCTCGTCGAGTATGCGCTCGAACGATGCCTTGACGTCGGCCGAGGTCACGGCGGCGCCGTTCTGGAATTTTGCTTTCGGATTGAGCTTGAAGCTCAGCTCCTTGCCGCCCGGCGAGAACTGCCATGAATCGGCAATCGCGGGCGTGATTTGCAGGTTTGCGTCGAGCCGCACCAGCGGTTCGTAGATCAGCTCCAGCAGCCGCAGTGAGGAGAATGCCGTCTGCTTGTGCGGATCAAGACCGGTGGCGTCCTGCGACCACGCCATATGCAGCGTCGCCGCACTCGCCTGCACCGGTAGCGCGGCGATGCCAACCATTGCCGCGAGCGTCATGCCAGAAAGCAGTTTCTTGCCAATGTGCCGTACCATTGTCGTCTCCCATTATTGTTAAACCAGATGCCTTGCAGTTCCCCGGACCGCTTCAAAGGGACACACGCCCCGGAACATCGGCCCAGTATCCATGCGGTTTTACACCGTCTTTTCGCCTATCGCCTTGCGCAGGAAACCTCCCGCGTTGGCAAGCGCCTTACGTGCTTCTTCGACACCCATGCCGGTGATCGTCACGAGGATTGCCAGTTTTACATCATTGCCGGTCTGGTCGAGTGCCTGTCGTGCCTGCTGTGCCGCGCAGCCGGTCGTCTGCATCACGATCCTGACCGCCCTTGCGACAAGCTTCTTGTTGCTTGGATTGAGGTCAACCATCAGGTTCTGATAGCTCTTGCCGATGCGGATCATACTGGCGGTGGACAGCATATTGAGCACCAGCTTTTGCGCGGTTCCCGATTTCAGCCGGGTCGAGCCGGTGAGGACCTCCGGGCCAACCACCGGAGAGATGGCAATATCGGCAATGCCGGCAATGGTCGATCGAGGATTGCAGGACAACGCCACGGTGGTGGCTCCCACCTCCTTGGCATAGGTCAGGCCGCCGATGACATAAGGTGTGCGTCCGCTGACAGCGATGCCGACCACCACGTCGTCGGCGGTCAGCTTGATGTCCTGCAGCGCCTTTATTCCCTGTTTCGGATCGTCCTCGGCGCCTTCCGCAGAGTGCACCAGCGCGTCGACGCCGCCGGCGATCAGGCCCACCACCATGTCCTCGGGTACGCCGAAGGTCGGCGGGCATTCCGAGGCGTCAAGGACGCCGAGCCGGCCGCTGGTGCCAGCCCCCATATAGACAAGGCGTGCACCGTCCTGGAACGCGCTCACGATCCGGTCCACGGCCGCAGCAATATCGGGGATGACCTTCTCGACGGCTGCCGCAACGCCTTTGTCCTCGTCATTGATCTTGCGCAGCACCTCGAGGGTCGGCAACAGATCGATGTCCATGGTTTTCGGGTTCCGGTCCTCGGAAACCAGCCGCTCCAGCTCCGACATCAACCCTTGTTCGACCACTTCGCTTACTTTCAAGTGCGACTGCGAGCAGGACTGTGATGCCCACAGCAAGCGGCGTCCAGTGCCTGCACCTGGCCGTCGGCTCCGTACCGGCTGCGCCGGTTCTGTTTCGTTAACTTTTTAGAATTCGATATTCCCTGTGTCAACAGAAAGTAGGAATATTATATTCCTTGCGAGCAAGGCATCACTGGCGGCAGAGGGATTTTCTGGCCAGGATTATGGCTCCCGAAACCGCGTCGCCGTCGGCCGGCTTCAGCCGTCGGCGGACGTCGGGAGCGAGCCATGGCTCAAGCGGGCTGGACAACCCTCCGAGCAGCGTAACCCGCGGCGCGCCTTTTTCGAACAGCACCCGCACGAAGGTGTCGATCTGCTCGGCAGCGCCTTGCACGATCCGCCGACCGGCCGGATCGCCCTGATCGGCATGGCGGATCACCATCGGCGCCAGGGCGGCATAGTCAGTCGCACTGGCGCGGTCCATCCAGGCCACCGCCTCGAACGGATCGTCCTTGAAGCGCTGCATCACCTCGGCCAGCAGCGCCGTCCGCTCATGCCGACTGTCATGGGCTCGCAAGGCAAGCTGCACTGCCTTCAGTCCGAGATCGGCGCCGCTGCCCTCATCGGAAATCGGAAAACCGTAGCCGCCGACGCGCAGGTCGCGCCCTTCGACAAAGCCGAGCCCGATCGAACCGGTCCCGGCTATGACGATGGCGCCGTCTTGACCCGAATGCGCGCCAAGGCAAGCCGCGACGCCGTCGCTGACGAAGTCGATGCTCGCAAAGGGTTGTTCGATGCCATGAAACGCCTCGAGCGCACCCTTACGGCCGATGCCGGCAACACCGATACCCGCGCGGATCCTGGCGATTTCCGCCGCCGTGAACCCTCCCTCTTCGATCGCCGCGCCAAAGGCTTTGGCAATCGAGGCCCAGGCCACCTCTATACCGAGTCGCGTTGTCGCCGGGCCCGACAGGCCTTGCCCGAGCACGGTTCCTGCCTCGTCTTCGATACGCGCCCGGCAGCCGGTTCCGCCGCCATCGACGCCCAGGAAATAATGCGGAGACGCCCCACCGGCACTCATTGCCTTATTCGTTCGATCTGGGCACCGCACAGCCGGAGCTTGCGGTCCAACTGCTCGTACCCGCGGTCGAGATGATAGACGCGATTGATCGTCGTCTCGCCCTCCGACACCAGCGCTGCCAGCACCAGCGAGACGGAGGCGCGCAGGTCGGTCGCCATCACTTGCGCGCCCTTCAGCTTCTCGCCTCCGCGCACCAGCGCCATGGTGCCTTGCAGCTTGATATTGGCGCCGAGCCGCATCAGTTCAGGCACATGCATGAAGCGGTTCTCGAAGATCGTCTCGCGCAACAGCGAAGCGCCCTCGGCACAGCACATCAACGCCATGAACTGCGCCTGGAGATCGGTCGGAAAGCCCGGATATGGCTCCGTCGTCACGTCGACCGCCTTGAGCGGCCCGTCTCTCGACACGATCAGCCCGCGGTCGCCCGGCCATATTTTCACACCGGCTGCTTCGAGCAGCTGGACGATGGATGCCATGTGCTCGAGCCGCGCGTGGGTCAGCTCGAGCTGACCGCCGGTGATGGCCGCTGCGACGGCATAGGTGCCGGCCTCTATCCGGTCCGGGATGATGTCGTGCGTGGCGGCGCGCCAGTCTGTGCTGCCCCCGATCAGGATGCGGTGCGTGCCGGCGCCCTCGATCTGCGCGCCCATGTCGTTCAGGCAGGCGGCAAGATCGGCCACCTCCGGCTCGCGGGCCGCGTTGAGGATCTCGGTCTCGCCGTTTGCCGTCGTCGCCGCCATCATCGCCGTTTCGGTCGCGCCGACCGACGGCGAGCTCAAAACGATGCGCGCGCCTTTCAGTCCGCCCGGCGCAGACGCGACGATCAGTCCGTTTTCGATCGCGATATCGGCGCCAAGTGCGGCAAGTGCGGCGACATGCATGTCGACCGGCCGTGCGCCGATCGCGCAGCCGCCAGGCAGCGAGACCCGGGCATGGCCGAAGCGGGCAAGCAGTGGACCGAGAACCAGCACCGTCGCGCGCATGCGCCTGACTGTATCGTAGCTTGTCTCCCTGGAAGCGGCGGCACTGGTATCGATTGTGGCGGCATGCGCCGATCTGGTGACTTCGGCCCCATGAAGGCCGACGACGCCAAGCATGTTATCGACATCCGTCACCTCAGGCAGGTTGGTCAGCTGCAGCGGATAGGGGCTGAGCAACGCCGCCGCTATTTGCGGCAAGGCCGCGTTCTTGGCGCCGGAGATCGTAACCGCGCCCTCAAGCCTGTGCCCGCCGACGATCCGCAATTTGTCCATGGCTCTGACCTAATCCCGAGCTGTCGGCGAGTCTACGATCTTTTCATGTCCGAATCGTCGACATGCCCGAAGGCTGGGCCGCAACTGCATCAGTCGAGATTTGATGGTTCATTCTTGGCTGTCAATCAGAGACGGAATAATTTATTCCTTGGCTTGGCATTGTCGATGACAGGCAATGGGGGAACGCATGTCCGTCCTGAAGAAGATCGAGGCCAAGCTCGAAGTCATGGCGCCCGGCGACCGCGAGATCGGTCGGTATATCGTCGATAATCCCGACCAGATGCTCCGCCTGTCGACGGCGGCGCTTGCCGCCGAGATCGGCCGCAGCCAGTCGAGCGTCGTCAAGTTCAGCCAGAAGCTCGGCTATTCCAGCTATCAGGAGCTTAAGCTCGCCGTCAGCGAGGCCAAGTCGCAGGAATGGCACGTGCCGGCCGGCATGATCCACGGTTCGATCGAGGTCGGCGACAGCTATCTGGTCATCCTGCGCAAGCTGATCGGCAGCAAGCTCTTGTCGATGCAACAGACCGTCGCGGCCAACACCGAGCAGGAAATCGGCAAGGCCCTCGAAGCGTTGAACGGTGCGCGCCGCATTCATTTGGCCGGCGTCGGCGCATCCTCGCTGGTGGCGCGCGATTTTTCCTACAAGCTGATGAAACTCGGCCGCAACGTGCTGCACGACAGCGACAGCCATGTGCAAATGGCCAATGTCTCGACGCTTGGACGAGGTGACGTGCTGTTCGCGCTCTCCTATTCCGGGGCGAGCATCGAAACCCTGCGGATAGCTGAACTTGCCCGCAAACGTGGCACCACCGTGATCGCCGTCACCGGACTTCGCGACAATCCGCTGAGCCGGGTTGCCGACATTCGCCTCCACACGATCGCCGATGAAGAGCGCGCGCGCTCTTCATCGATAACTGCGCGTGATGCACAACTGACGCTGACCGACCTGCTGTTCATCCTGCTCGTGCAGAAGCAGCCTGACGCCAACGAATACGTCCACAACAGCGAATTGGCCGTCTCGGTGCTGAAGGCTTAGCGGTATTCGCGGCCTGGTGTTAAAGAGTCCCGTTTTTCGACGGAATCCCCGCGGCGTACGGACCTTCAGCGTGAGCACGATCGATACGTCGATACAGTCGCCAAGTGGACTGACTGGGCGTCGCCGAAATGCGGGCAGTCGACTGGAACGCCCAGCTTCAAACAAATATTGACAAGAGCATCTGTTGTTTAGAATATCGTACATTCAGCCTCGAATTTGGCGGGCCAGGTGAGACGATGGACGACATTGGAGCACAGGAACAAGCGGTTCTCGACCTCATTGCGGCGAATCCGTTCGCCGGCCAGCAGGATATTGCAACGGCGCTCGGCATTGCCCGCTCGACGGTTGCGGCCCACATCGTGCAACTCGTCAACAAGGGATACATTCTCGGCCGTGGTTACGTCTTGCCGACGTCAAAGCGCATGGTCTGCGTCGGCGGCGCGGTGCTCGACCGCAAATACCACGCCAAGAAGGATCTGATTTTCGAGACGTCGAACCCGGTCGACGGCTATCGCAGCTTCGGCGGGGTTGCCCGCAACGTCGCCGAAAACCTTGCCCGCCTCGGCGTCGACATAAGCTTCGTCTCGATCGTCGGCGACGATGAAACCGGCCGCTCACTGGTGCGGCATCTGCGCGACCTCGGCGCCGATGTCAGCCAGGTCATCACCACCACGGAACGGCCGACGGCGGAATACGCGGCCATCCTCGACCGCAACAACGACCTCGTGCTCGGCATTGCCGACATGGAAATCTTCGATCTGTTTTCGTCGTCCTATCTCGACCGCTTCTGGCCGCATCTGGCTTCGGCGACATGGGTGTTCATCGACTGCAATCTGCCGGCCGCGACCCTCGCAGCACTGATGTCGCGCAAGCAGGGTGCGCGCTTCAAGCTCGCCGTCGACACGGTATCGGCGCCGAAATCAGCGCGCCTGCCGAAGGACCTGACCGGCATCGATCTTCTGTTCACCAATCATGACGAGGCCAATACGATGCTCGGCATGACGGATGCCGACAGGCGGCTGACGCCGGAGGAAGCAGCGGCAGCGCTGCGCGCGGCCGGCGCCGGCGAGGTGATCGTGACCGTGGGCGCGCATGGATTTGCCGTTGCGACTGAGAGCGGTGTGACGACCATGCACTCCGTCCCGGCCAAGCCCGTCGATATCACCGGCGCCGGTGACGCGATGATCGCCGGCACACTGTACAAGGTGCTTTCGGGTGAGCCGGTCGCTCATGCCGTGCGCACCGGCGCGCTGCTTGCCACACTGACCACCGAGAGCGAAGCCAGCGTCCATCCCGATCTGTCGCCGCGCTTCCTTGCCGCCGGCATGTACCGCATTCCTGCCTGAAAGCGAGATGATATGAAACCTTTCCTTGTCCACCTGAACGATGAAGTCGCTGCTGCGCTTGATGAAGGCCGCGCGGTGGTGGCATTGGAATCGACGATCATCACCCACGGCATGCCCTATCCGGCCAATCTGGAAACTGCCCGTGGTGTCGAGACCGTGGTGCGTGAAAACGGCGCCGTGCCCGCCACAATCGCAGTGGTCGCCGGCAAGATCAAGGTTGGCCTCGACGACCGTGAGCTGGAAGAGCTGGCAGCGGCAAAGGGCGTGGTCAAGGCTTCCGGGCGCGATCTCGCCGCCATCATGGTGCGCGGCGGCTCGGCCGGAACCACCGTCTCGGCGACGATGCGGATCGCCGCGTTAGCCGGGATCGGCATTTTTGCGACCGGCGGCGTGGGCGGCGTGCATCGCGGCGCCGAAGCCACTTTCGATATCTCCGCCGACCTGACCGAACTCGGCCAAACCGGCACGACCGTGGTCTGCGCCGGAGTTAAGTCGATCCTCGATATTGCGAAGACGCTGGAATATCTGGAAACTCAGCGCGTGCCGGTGATCGCCTATGGGAGCGATGATTTTCCGGCTTTCTACACCCGCTCCAGCGGGCTCAAGGCCGATCATCGCCTCGACACGCCCGACGAGATCGCGCGAGCCATGCTGCTGCATGACGAGATGGAATCCGGCACCGGCATTCTCGTCGCCAACCCTATTCCCGAAGCGGACGCGCTCGATCCGGCGTTCATCGACGGCACGATCGCAGCGGCCGTGGCTGAGGCCGAGAAGCGCGGCATCGGGCGCAAGGAACTGACGCCGTTTCTGCTCGCACGCATCAATGAGCTTTCGCAAGGCCGCAGCCTGAAGGCCAACATCGCGCTGGTCCGCAACAACGCCGCGCTTGCTGCCCGCATCGCGGTTGCGCATGCGGAATTGAAGGGCGCGACCAGATAGAGACAGCGCCCGGCCAGCGCTACGCACCTTCGATTTCAGCCCGGCGCGAGGTCGAAGATGCGCCCGGCATTGAGGATGTTGTTCGGGTCGAAGGCTGCTTTCAGGCGCCGCATGGCCGCGATCTCGGCGTCGCTGCGCACAAGGTGCAGCCATTCCTTCTTGTCCAGGCCGATGCCATGCTCGGCCGAGACGCCGCCGCCAGCCGCGGCCACGCGCCGGTAGACGATGTCGTATGCGGCCGCCGGATCCCCGGTGCGAACCTGATAATGCAGATTGCCATCGCCAAGATGGCCGAAGACGTAGACGTCGGCGCTGCGGTCGACGGCCTTGATGACGGCTTCTGTTTCGCCCAGGAAAGTCGCCATTCTCGCCAGTGGGATGCTGATATCGACGCCGATCAGGCCTGCCATCGAAAACAGGAAACGGTTGGCCTCCTCGCGCACCGCCCAGAGCGCCCGGAATTCGCGCGGCGATTGCGAGACGACCACGTCGTCGATCACGCCATCTTCAACCGCCTGCATCAGCACCGCGGCAAAACGTTCGCGGTCGCGGTCGGGCTCGCTGCCCTGTATCTCGGCAAGCACATAGACGGGCGAGCCGACCGGCAGCGGCGCCGGCGCCTCCATGCCGGCGATCATGGCGCCATAGAGCGGTGCGAAATTCACCTCATAGGCCGATAGCAAGGGCCCGAGCTTCCGCCTGAGCAGCGCAAGCAACGTGATCGCCGCGTCCAGCGAAGCAAGCGCGCAGAAGGCATTGATCTCGGTGGCCGGCTTCGGATGCAGCCGCAGGCATGCGCGCGTGACCACGCCGAGCGTGCCTTCGCTGCCGATGAACAATTGGCTGAGGTCGTAGCCGGAGTTGTCCTTCGCCAAACCCTTGAGCGAGGTCAGGATACTGCCGTCGGCAAGCACCGCTTCCAGCCCAAGCACCTGCGCCCGGTACATGCCGTAGCGCAGCACACGGATGCCGCCGGCATTGGTGGCGACATTGCCGCCGACGGTGGCCGTGCCGCGCGCTCCGATGTCGACGCCGAACAGCAAGCCGGCCGCATCGGCGGCTTCCTGCACCGCTTGCAGCGGCGCGCCGGCCTCGGCGATGATGGTCGCCGCCTCGCGGTCGATAGCCTCAACGGAAGTCATGCGCTCCAGCGACAGCACCGCTTCGCCGCGCTGGATGCGCGCCGCGCCCGCAAGACCGGTGCGGCCACCCTGGACGACGAGCCTTTGCCCGACCTCGTTGCACAGGCGCAGAATGTCCGACACCTCGCCGGTCGTGCGTGGACGCAAGACGATCGCCGGCGGCGCGCCGTCCTTGCCGTCGGGGTCTTCCCGGTAGCGTGGTCCGGCCTCCTCAGCCGAGACAATCGCTGACCTGTCCAGCCGCTTTTCCAGCCGCGACAGAAGCTCGGTAATTTTCTGCGACATGTGGCTCAAGGACATGAACGGCCCGGGCGCATCGACGCGGCCGGGAGAGGGAAGGGCGAGGGCTGCGAAAGCGGCCGTGGCTGATTTCTACTGTTCAGCAAATGTGCGGAAAACCCGCCAAGAATACAGCCGGTTGTCTTCGCCATGCGTCGCTCCTGTAACAGGTCGACCATAGGCGCGGCCGGCTATTTGTCAAACCTTTGACCGCAAGCGCTTACCTGCGGGCGGCCCAGTATTCTGGACCGAGGCAAACGCTCACTCACGCGTCCCAGGCGCCTCAGCCTCGGCGCAAATGAGCTTGATGTCGGCTCCCGCCGCCCAGGCGCCGATATCCTCCCGCCGCAGTGCCGCCGCCATCATGTCCGGAAACAGATCCGGGGTGCAGGCGAAGACCGGAATGCCAAGTGCCGCGAGCCGCGCTTCTCCCCGCCTCGACGCAGTATAGATAGCGGTTTGTGAAGAATTATTATAGCTCTGGCATGGTGAAGATTGGCATGCCTTGGCCCTGTTTTGATGGACCAGGACGTGCCTCAGACGCAAATAGTATCGACTGTTTTTCGGCGGACAGAACGGGCTTTGGTAGCCGGCGGCCTTGGCGGAAGCTTCAGGCTCTGCCCTTCAGGAACTCGATCACCATTGCCGCGGTCCAGGTGAAGCGATTGCCGCCGAGCGGCTCGCCGTTGAGGGGATCGTAATATTCGGCAAAACCGCTCTCGGCGATCAGCTCGAGACTGGATTGCGTGATGCGTTGTGCGATTTGGCTGTGGCCGGCGACGGCAAGGCCGTCGGCGATCATGTAGTTGACCACCAGCCAGACCGGGCCGCGCCAGTAGCGCTTTGGGTCGAAGCGCCCATCCTCAGGATCGTGCGACGGGACGATGCAACGCGTTTTGCCGGCGATGCGCTCGATCGTTGCAGCGATGGTCGCTGCCCGGCTTTCCGGGATGGCCGAAAATACCGACAGAATGCCGCCGACCGACGCGCTGTCAACATGCTTTCCGGCCACTCGGTCGAAACAAATGTACTGGCCATGCGCGTCGCTCCACAGCCGTTCCATTGCCGAAAGCCCCTTTTCGGCACGGGCGCGATTGGCTTCTGCGATTTCGGTTTCGCCAAGTGCCTCGGCGAGATCGGCAAGGTCGGCGGCGGAACGGATCAGGATGGCGTTGAAGCCGGGATCGACGACCTGGAATGGCGAGGCATCGTGCAGCCGGGCATTGTCCCAGCCAAGCCCGCGGAAATGCTGCAACAGCCAGACATAGCGGTCATACTGTGCCTTGGTTGGACGATGCGCCGGATCGGCGTGCAGGATGTCGCGGCGGGTGTAGGGCTCGACGCCTTCGGTCGGCACGCGCTCGAACGCCTCGTCCCAGTCGATCGAGTTGTCGCGACCGGACTCCCATGGGTGGATTATGGCGACCAGCCCTTCGCCGTCCGGGTCGCGATTTTCGTAGAACCAGCGGTGCCAGGCATCGATTTTCGGCAACAGTGCGCGGGCGCGCTCGGCCGCCGGGGTCTTGTCCTTGGCCTGGTCGAACAAGCGGCGCACGGCAAAGCCGGCGACCGCCGGCTGGGTGATGCCGGAGGTGGCAGTCGGGCGATTGGTTCGCCAGACCTCCGGCCCGGGGAAATAGCCGTCGCTCCAGACATGGAAGACGATGTGCGGCACCATGCCGTCTGGCCATTGGTGGGCGAACAGCGTGTCGATCTCGGTCCAGGCGCGCGCCTCGTCATAGTGGGCAAGGCCGAGCGCGGTCAGGCAGGAATCCCAGTTCCACTGAAACGGGTAGAGGCCCTTGGTCGGTATGGTGTAGGTGCCTTGGTCATTTTCCCTGAGCACCTCGACGGCGCGGGCGATGGTTTCGTCGACAGCAAGAGATATCATCGGGCGTTCGTACTTTCAGAATCGAAGGGGATCAAAGGGCGTTGGTGGTTTCGGGATCGAACCAGCGGATGCGATCGGGTTTGGGCGAAAGCCGCAAGTGATCGCCGACGGCGACCGTGGCATTCGATTCGAGGATGGCGCGGAACAGGCCGCCCTCGACGCCGCAGGTGACCAGCGTGTGCGGTCCGAGCGGCTCGACAACGCGCACGGTGGCGTTAATACCTTCGTTGCCGGCGTCTACATCCTCGGGGCGAATGGCGAATTCTATCGTCTGCTTGTCCGATTTGGGGCCGGGCAGCGTCAGCCCGGCGACGGTCCAACTGCCGTCGGCCGTCTTCGTCGCCGGGATGAAATTCATCGGCGGGTTGCCGATGAAGGAGCCGACGAAGCGGGCCGCCGGATTGCGGTAGACCTCTACCGGCGAGGCGGCCTGGACGATACGGCCCTGATGCATGACGGCGATGCGGTCGGCAAGGCTCATCGCCTCGACCTGGTCGTGGGTAACGTAGATGGTGGTGGTCTTGGACGCCGCGAGCACACCTTTGAGCTCGGCGCGCATTTCGAGCCGCAGCAGCGCGTCCAGGTTGGACAGCGGCTCGTCCATCAAGATCACGTCAGGCTCCATCGCCAGGGCGCGGGCCACAGCCACGCGTTGGCGCTGACCGCCGGAAAGCTGGCCCGAATAGCGCTTCAAAAGCTGTTCGATATGCATTAGCTCGGCGGTGCGGTTGACGCGCCCGTCGACCTCCTGCTGCGGCAGCTTCTTCATGCGCAGGCCGAAGGCGATATTCTCGAATACCGTCAGGTGGGGAAACACGGCGTAATTCTGGAACACCATAGCGATGCCGCGTTCGCGCGGCGGCAGATGGTCGACGCGACGGCCGCCGATCCAGACCTCGCCCTGGCTTGGCGTTTCCAGCCCGGCGACGATCCTCAGCAGCGTGGTCTTGCCGCAACCCGAGGCGCCGAGCAGCACCATGAATTCCTGGTCGGCGATGGTCAGGTCGATCGAATGCAGCGCGGTGAAGCCGCCGAAACGTTTTGCCACCTGCTTGATGACGATCTCAGCCATCGGCGTTCTCTTTTGTGCGCGTCATCGATTGGCGATCCCCCACATGGCGAACAGATATTTGCGGACGGCAAAAATGAAGATCAGTGCCGGGATAACCAAGGCAGCACCGCCGGTGAATTTGAGGTAGAGCGGCGATTCGCCAAGGCTCTGCAGCAGGAAGGCGGTCAGCGTCCGGTTCTCGATGGTGAGCACGGCGGCGGCAAACACCTCGTTCCAGGAGATGGTGAAGGCAAACACCGCGGACGCCGCGATGCCCGGCAGCGCCAGCGGCAGAATGACTTTTCGGAATGCCTGCAATCTCGTGCAGCCGAGCGTCCAGGCCGCCTCCTCCAGCTCGACGGGAATGCCGGAGAACAGCGAGAAAGTGATCAGCACCGCAAACGGCAGCGCCAGCGTGGTGTGGACCAGCGCCAGCCCGATCGCGGTGTCGTCGAGGCCGGTGCGGATGAACATCACCGCCAGCGGCAGCGCCAGCAGCGGCAGCGGGAAGGCGCGGGTCATCAGCACGAGGAAACGGAACGTTTCCTTGCCCGGGAAATCGAAGCGCGACAGTGCGTAGCCGGCCGGTGCGCCGAAGCCGATCGAGAGGATCATCGTCAGCGTGGCGACGAGCACGGAGTTCCACAGCGCCTTGGCGATGCCGGCGAAATTGATGAAGAAAGCAAAGCTGCCGAAATCGAATGACGGGAAGAAGCGCTTGGGAAAGGCGGTCACCTCTTCCGGCGACGACAGCGCGTTGACGATCAGCAGATAGATCGGCAGCAGCACCCAGACGCAAAGCAGGATGACGGTGGCGACCAGCAGCCAGTTGCCGGCTTTGCGGGCCTCAGGCGCGGCGATCGAGATCTCCGCGACAGTGCTCATATCCGCGCCTCCTTCGGCACACGCAGCACACGCAGGAAGAACAGTGTGAAACCGATCGAGATGGCGAGGATGAACAGCGCCATGGCGGCGGCGACATTGTGGTCCTGCAGCGTGAACTGCCAATTGTAGGTCTCGCCCATCAGCACCGGCAGATTGGTGCCGCCGAGTGCTGCAACCACGGCAAAGACCTCAAAGGCAAGGATGACGCGCAGGATGATCGCCGTCTGCAGGCTTGGGCGCAGCAGAGGCAGCGTGATCTTGATGAAGCGCTTCCACGGGCTAGCGCCAAAAACCTCCGCCGCCTCGTAGTATTCCCGGGGGATCAGCCCCATGCCGGCGACCAGAATGACCATCATGATGGCGGTCGCGCGCCAGATCTCGGCCAGCGCCACGGCGATGAAGATCGTCAGCTTGCTCTGGTAGCCGAGGAACATGACCGGGCTGTCGATGACGCCGAGATTGGAGAGCAAGGTGTTCAGGAAGCCGGACTGGTCGAAGATGGCGAGCCAGATCAGCCCGGCGGCCAGATCGGAGATGCCGAGCGGAATGGCGAAGATATAAAGCGCGGCGCTGCGTCCGGTTTCGAGCCGCGACACCGCGGTTGCCATCAGCAGTGCCATGACCAACTGAATCGGCACGACGACGACGCTCAGCAGTAGCGTATTGCGGACAGTGACCGGAAACTTCCAGCTGCCCGCCATGGTGCGGAAATTGTCGAGCGTAAAGCCGCCGTCGCGGGTGAACGCCTCGAAGGCGACCAACACGAACGGGTAGAGGAAGAAGACGCAGAGGAACAGCGCCGCCGGTGTCAGCAGCAGATAGGGCAGGGCCTTGCTGTGCATGGAGCGCTCTCTATTCGAAGCTTCAAAAGGGGTGGGCGCCCGGCGCGCTGGAAATCCGGACGCCCGGGAGGATTCTTAATCGACCGGGCAGGCGCCTTGCGAGGGCTTGTCGGGCGCCCAGCACGGCGCCTTGGCCTCTTCGATGATCGCTTTCAGCGCCGTCGCCTGTTCGTCGAGCACGCCGTGCACATCCTCGCCGCCGAGCACGATGCGCTCGAAGCTGTCGGTGTAGATCTGATTGAACTTGCCGCCGAGGCCGCCAAGTCCCATCGGCAGCAGCGCCGGCAATGCATCGGGAGCTCCGGTCATGGTGGCGATCACTGGGCTGAAGGCCTTCACCGAGGCCGGCATGTCGTCGGGCAGCTTGACGTCGACGATGGGGAAGAAGTTTGTCGCCTTCAGCGTCGCGATCTGGGTTTCCGGTTTCAGCATATAGGCGACCAGCGCCTTGGCCTTGTCCATGTCGGGCGAGGTCTTCGGGATAGCGATGCCGGCCACCACCGGCATGTAGCCGCGGCCTGACGGGCCAGCCGGCGCCGGGAAGGCGACGAAGTCATCGGGTTTCTGGTTGAAGGCGTCGGCGAGGCGCGCCACGTGATCGAATGCCACCCAGACTTCGCCGGTCAGCAGCGGCTCCTGCATGAAGGCATAGTTGGTCGAATTCGGGTTGGTGTATTGCCACAATTCCTTGAACTTGTTCCACGCCGTTTCGGCCTCCGCCGAGCGGAACTTCGTCACCATCGAGCCGGTATACGATGGAAGGAGAAAACCCTCGAAGAAACGGTGCTTCAGCCCTTTCGGGCCGGCCGGAAAACCGAATTTGGGCGAACCGGTCTTTTCAGCGATGTTTTTCGCCCACTCGATCAGTTGGTCATAAGTGATGGTGTTGAGATCGGTGCCGGCCGGCAGATATTGCAGCGCCTGTTTGTTGGCCGCCATCAGAAAGGTGGCCTGCATCCATGGAAGGTACTTCTGCTCGCCGGTGCCGAGCATGCCGAGCTTCTTGTAGGTCTCGTTGACCTTGACGCCACCGAGATCGACGCCAGAGAGATCGACAAGGTTCGCGCCGACGGTGGAGAAGTCTCCGTGCAGGCCGCCGAGCACGCCTATGGTGCCGGCGCCGGCCTGCAGTTCGGCCTGAAGGCGGGTGAGCCAGGGCCCGTCCTCGGCGACCTGATAGTCGACCTGGCCGTCAAACCCCTTCAGCACTTCGCTGCGCATCTTCTGTGTCTCTTCCACTGGTCGCGCCTGTGTCGACCAGAACAACACCTGCTGGGCTTGTGCTGCGCCGGCAGCAAGCGACAACGCCAGCACCGCACCTGCCAATGTCCTCAACGCATTCATCGTCGTCTTCCTCCCTGGTTGTGCGCCGCTAAGGCGTCAGTTCCGTCCTGTGGGTGCCGGGCCATGGCTTGCCCGCAAGACAAGTGTCGGCCGGACCAGCCGCGTCAGTGGCGCGTCCGGCCTGTCGCCGATGACGGTCAGCAGCATCTCGCCGATCTCGCGCGCGCACTGGCGGATCGAGGCGTCGAAAGTGGTCAGCCCCGGCGGCGCATAGGCGGAGGCGGCTATGTTGTCGAAGCCGATCACCGAAAGGTCGCGAGGAATGGCAAGTCCGGCGCGCCCCGCCTCTTCCATCACAGTCAGCGCCAGCTCGTCGAACAGTGCGACAATCGCCGTCGGCCGCTCGGTGGCGTGCAGAAGCCGGTTGATTGCCTGGATGCGGGCACCGCGATCGAAACGCGGCGCCGTCGCCACATCGAGACTGACGGACGGATCGCCCCGGCGGGCGATCGCGGCGGCGAGCCCGTCCTGCCTGAGATGGCGAAATGTCATCGGCTCGGAAATCGTCACCAGGCCGAAATGGCGGTGTCCGAGATCGTAGAGCATGTCGAAGGCCTCGCCGAATGCGTGCGCGCCATCGGTATCGAGCCAATGGTAGGCAAAGTCGCCGTCGAGCAGCCGGCCATGCGCGACGAACGGGAAATTGCGCTGGCGCAGATAGGCAAGCCGCTCGTCGATCTCGGCGATGCGGGTGACGACGACCCCGTCGGCGCGGCCCGATTCGACGACATGGCGAAGCACGGAAAGTTCCGACTGGCCTTGCGCTGCTGCGGCCAGGATCAGGTCGGAGCCGTGCGAAACCAGCCCTTCGCCGAGCCCTGTGACGAATTCACCGAGGAAGGAGTCAACCAGATTGGGGCCGCGGATCGGAAGCACCATGCCGACAAAGCCGCTGCGGCCGGAGACCAGCGTGCGGGCTGCGGTGTTCGGCACATAGCCGGCCTGATGCGCAGCCTCGGCGACACGTTGGCGCGTTTTCAAGGCGATCTGCACGTGGCCGGCAAGGGCGCGCGAAACGGTGGTAATCGACAGGCCGAGCTGCGCAGCAAGTTCCTTGAGGGTGGTAACGCGGGCCGGCATCGTTTCTCCCGAACGAAGTTTGAAACGTTTGTAATGCGTCCAATCCAAATTGCAAACGTTTTAAATGCGCATGGTCGGTGTTGTTTCTTGCCCGTTGGTTAGCGCGGCCCAATTCGGCCCCGGCCGGCAAGCTCCTGGCCGGAGATTTAAACGCAGCGGTTGCTTGACTCGGGCGACGCCTTGTGAAAAATTTTGCAGCAACTGATAAAAATATCAAAGGGCGGAAATGGTTGGTTTTGGCAACGGCCTGCTGCGCGACGATGAGACCGGGATGGCCGCCCGTGCCGCCTGGCTTCACTATGCCGGCGGCCTGACCCAGTCGGAGGTCGCCAAGCGGCTCGGCCTGACCAGTCTCAAGGCGCATCGCCTGATCACCAAGGCCAATCAGGAAGGCCTGGTCAAAGTCTACATCGACGGCGAAGTCTCAGAATGCGTGGAGCTTGAGGATGAGTTGTCCGGCCGGTACGGCCTCGACTACTGCGAGGTGGTTCCGGACTTCGATGCCGAAGACCTGCCGCTCAAGGCGCTCGGCATTGCCGGCGCGCAGTTTCTCAAGCGCGAGATCGAACGCGGCGAAGAGGCGCTGATCGGCGTCGGCCACGGCCGCACGCTTGCCGCCTGCGTGGAATATCTGCCGCGCATATCGGCCGGCAGGATCCGTTTCGTCTCGCTGCTTGGCGGCCTGACGCGCAAGTTCTCGGCCAACCCCCATGACGTCATCCACCGCGTCGCCGAACGCACCGGTGCGGAGGCCTATGTGATGCCCGTACCGATGTTCGCCAACACGGTCGAGGATCGAACAGTATTGCTCGGGCAGAAAGGCGTCAGCGATGTCTTCGACCTCGCCAAGTCCGCCGACTTGCTCATCGCCGGCATCGGCACCGCCGAACGTGAGGCCTCGCTTGTCGCCACCGGTATGATCGAGAAGGGCGAGATGGAGGAGATCCGCCGCAACGGCGGTGTCGGCGAACTGCTCGGCCATTTCTTCGACGATGCCGGAAAGGCCGTTGCGACGACGCTTTCCGACCGGGCGCTGGCACTGGCGCGCGAAGACATCAGCAACCGCAGGATTGTCGCCGTCGCCGGCGGCAAGGTGAAGGTTCGCGCCATCAAGTCAGTGCTGGAGGGCCGTTATCTCAAAGGCTTGATAACCGACGAGCGGACGGCGCGATCGCTCGTGGAACAGACGCCGGTCGGGTAGCCGGCAACCATTTCGTTGAAACTACCCTGTGGAGGAGAAGAGAAATGCATGAGAAAGAGAAAGACCTCATCGACGCATTCCTGCGTGGACAAGTCGACCGCCGTGGGCTGATCAAGGGCCTCGGTGCAATGGGCCTTGCCGCCAGCACCGCCGGCACACTGCTCAATTTCGGGCAGACCCGCGCCCTGGCGGCTGATTTCGACTGGCAGGCGCATAAGGGCAAAACCATCAAGCTGTTGCTCAACAAGCATCCTTACGCCGATGCGATGATCGCCAACCTCGACAATTTCAAGAAGCTGACCGGCATGGAAGTCGTCTATGACGTGTTCCCCGAAGACGTCTATTTCGACAAGGTTACCGCCGCGCTGTCGGCCAGCTCGCCCGAATACGATGCCTTCATGACCGGCGCCTACATGACCTGGACCTACGGTCCGGCCGGCTGGATCACCGACCTCAACGAATGGATCAAGGATCCGGCCAAGACCAACCCGAAATATGCCTGGGACGACTTCCTGCCCGGCGTCAAGAACTCCTGCGCCTGGAACGGCCAGCCGGGCGGCGCCCTCGGTTCGGCGGACGCCAAGCAATGGTGCATTCCGTGGGGCTTCGAGCAGAACAACATCACCTACAACAAGGGCATGTTCGACAAGGTCGGCGTCAGCGTTCCCGGCAATATGGATGAGATGGTCGCTACGGCGGCGAAGCTCACCAAGGACGTCGGCGGTGGCGTCTACGGCATCGGCGTGCGCGGCTCGCGCTCTTGGGCGACGATCCACCCGGGATTCCTGTCGGCTTACGCCAATTTCGACCAGAAGGACCTGAACGTCTCGGCTGACGGCAAGCTGTCGGCCGCGATGAGCACCGCCGAATCCAAGGCTTTCCACAAGCAGTGGGTCCAGATGATCCAGGAGAGCGGCCCGAAGGACTGGTCGACCTACACCTGGTACCAGGTCGGCACCGATCTCGGTGCAGGTGCTTCGGCGATGATTTACGACGCCGACATCCTTGGCTACTTCATGAATGGCGGCGACAACAAGATGGCCGGCAAGCTCGCCTTTTCGGCATTCAAGGCCAATCCTGCCGCCAAGGCGCCGACGCCCAATATCTGGATCTGGTCGCTGTCGATGTCCAACTTCTCCAAGGACAAGGACGCCACCTGGTACTTCATGCAATGGGCATCCGGACCCGAGCATGCATTGTTCGGTGCGACCAAGATGGACTTCGTCAATCCGGTTCGTCAGTCGGTCTGGAACGACGAGATGTTCCGCGAGAAGCTGAACAAGAGCTATCCGGGTTATGTCGAGATGTTCGACGTCTCGGCGCCGGGCGCCAGCATCAAGTTCACCCCGCAGCCGCTGTTCTTTGATCTCACCACCGAATGGGCGGCGACGCTGCAGAAGATGGTGGCCAAGGAAGTGCCGGTCGACGAGGGCCTCGACAAGCTGGCCGAGAGCATCAACAGCCAGCTCAAGGAAGCCGGGCTTGGCTAAGCCGCGGCCAAGGCTGGCCCGTCCGCGGGCCAGCCTTTGAGATGTGATACGTTTGCGACGCGGTCCCGAAAGGTGCCGCCTGCTCGCCCGACCGGCCGCCTTGCTCCCTTGGGCGGCCGGGACGGCGAAGCAACAGGATGACGGAGCAGCCGATGACTGCGGCGACAATACAAAGAAACAGGCCGTCGGGCTTCAGGATCAGCAAGCGGGTGCTGCCCTATCTCCTCAGCCTGCCGGCTCTGCTGGTCTGCATCGGCATCCTGATCCCGTTCCTGACGTCGGTGGTCTATTCGTTCCAGCGCTACCGGTTGAGCCAACCCTGGGCGCGGCAGTTCAACTGGGGCGACAACTATATCTCCTTCTTCACCGACCCGAAGTTCTGGAACACGCTGGAGATCTCGCTGCTCTACGCCGGCATCACCGTTGTGCTTGAACTGCTTCTCGGTCTCGGCATCGCCATGCTGCTGCAAAAGCGCTCGACGCTGAACAACTTCATCTCGATCATGCTGCTGATGCCGCTGATGACGGCGCCGGCGCTCGCCGCGCTGATGTGGAAGCTGATGACCAATCCCGGTTTCGGCGTGCTCAGCTATCTCGCCAGCCTGATCGGGTTGCAGGATTTCCGCTGGGCCTCGTCTCCGTCGACGGCGCTGCTCACCGTCGTGCTCGTCGACATTTGGGTCTACACGCCCTTCATCATGATCCTGCTGCTTGCAGGTCTGCGCAGCCTGCCGACGCAGCCCTTCGAGGCGGCAGCACTCGACGGCGTGCCACGCAGCTTCGTCTTCTTCCGCATCACACTGCCGATGCTGACCCCCTACATCCTGACGGCGACCCTGTTCCGCCTGCTTGATTCCATCCAGCAGTTCGACATCATTTACGCCATGACGCAGGGCGGTCCGGGCGACACACTGACCGTGTTCCAGGTCGAGGCGTATCTCAATTTCTTCCAGTCGACCAATGTCGGCCGCTCGGCGGCACTGATGATCATCCTGTGGGCGATCACCTATTTCCTCTCGAACATTTTCATCAAGAACTGGCTGCGGCTGCGCGAACGCGCCCGCGGCCAGGCATAGGAGGCTGGCGTGGAACACACCTCGCTTCTCGAACGCATCCTGCGCGGCATTGCCCTGGCGCTGGTCGTGATCTTCTTCATGTTCCCGATCGTCTGGATTCTGATGATGTCGTTCCAGACCAACGAGACAATCCTGCGGATTCCGCCGCAGCTTGTCTTCGAGCCGACGCTCGCCAACTACACTGCCTTGATCACCGGCAAGCTGATGACGGCGGCCGGCACGCTCGACATCGCCTTCATGCGCAACCTCTGGAATTCCGTCTTCCTGTCGGTCACCTCGGTTGCCGTCGCGTTGCTGCTCGGCGTTCCGGCGGCCTACGCCTTTGCGCGGCACAAATTCCGCGGCTCGGAGGACATTGCCTTTACGCTGCTGTCGTTCCGGTTTGCGCCGGCGCTGCTGGTGCTCCTGCCGCTCACCCTCTATTTCCAGAAGCTCGGGCTGGCCAACACCTATATCGGGCTGATCTGGGTCTATCAGTTGATCTGCCTGCCGTTGATCCTGTGGATCGTGCGCGGCTATTTCGAGGACATTCCCGCCGACATCGAATACGCCTACCGCATTGCCGGACATTCCTGGTTTGCCACCTTCCGCAAGATCGCGCTGCCGCTCGCCGGCCCAGGCATTGCCGCTGCCGGTCTGCTCGCGTTCATCTTTGCCTGGAACAATTTCGTTTTTGCGCTGGTGCTCGCCTCGGCCGACAAGCAGCCGGTGACGGTCGGCGCGCTCGCCTTCATCACCTCCTCGGGCATCCAGTATGGCCAGATCTCGGCGGCGATCGTGCTGTCGATCACGCCAACGCTGGCGCTCGCGCTCTATGCGCAACGCTATCTCGTCGAAGGCCTGTCGCTTGGCGCGGTGAAAGGATAGTCCGATGGCAAGCCTCGAACTGCGAAACATCGTCAAGCGCTATAAAAGCCAGACTGTTCTCGACAATCTGTCGCTGACCGTCGCCGACGGCGAAACGCTGGTCCTGTTCGGGCCGTCCGGCGCCGGCAAGACCGTGCTGCTGCGGCTGGTGGCCGGCGTGATCGACCCCGACGAGGGAAAGATACTCATCGGCGGCGAGGACATGACCGATCTCGACGCCGAGTTCCGCGGCGTCGGCATGGCATTTCAGAACTTCGCGCTGTTCCCGCATATGACGGCGTTCGATAACATTGCGACGCCGCTGCAGGCGAAGCACTCATCGCAAGGCACGATAAAGACCGGCGTCGAGAGCGTCGCCAAGCTGTTGAAAATCGGCCATGTGCTCAGCCACAAGCCGCGGGCGCTGTCCAATGGCCAGAAGCAACGCACCGCGCTTGCCCGCGCCCTGGTCGGCTCGCCGCCGCTGCTGCTGCTCGATGATCCCTTGCGCAACGTCGATGCCAAATTGCGCTTCGAAATGCGGCTGGAACTGCCAAGACTGCTGGCGGATCGTGGCGCGACCGTTATCTACGTCACCCAGGACTACAAGGAAGCGATGGCGCTCGGCGACCGCATCGCGGTGATGTCGCAGGGCGTCGTCAAACAGCTCGGCACGCCCGAGCAGATCTATCGCGAGCCGGCCAATGTCGAGATTGCCCGGCTGTTCGGCGACCCGACCATCAACCTTCTGGACGTCAAGCCGGCGCGGGACGCCAAGGGCATCTATGTCGGCCTGTCCAACGTCCAGGTCCATCTTGCCGGCGCTCATGAGGCGGCGGTCGGCCGCGACTGCGTGATCGGTTTGCGGCCGGAGGCGCTGGCGTTTGTCGATGAACGCACGCTCGGCGCCATCCCGGTGACGGTCGAGGCTGAGACGCCGCTCAACGAGAAGATCGTCACGCTGGTGCGCACCGTGCGCGGCCGTGAAATTCTGGTTTCGCGTCCTTCCGGGACACCGGGCCAATCCGAGGGCAAGGTCTACATTGCCGTCGACAGTAAAAGCGCCCTTTTGTTCGATCGCACAAGCGGCGAGCGCATCGGCTCGAAAAACGTCGTCAATTTGCGTAGCGGAGAAGCGGCATGAGCCCGACCGCAATCACCATTTCGGGCGTCGACAAGTTCTACGGTCCGATCGACCGTGGCGTACACGCCGTCAAGAACCTGACGATGGAAATCGTCAAGGGCGAGATCGTGGCGCTGCTCGGCTCGTCCGGCTGCGGCAAGACCTCGACATTGCGCATGATCGCAGGCTTCGAAGAGGTCTCGCGGGGTAGCATCTCGGTTGCCGGCCGCAAGGTGCACACGTTGCCGCCGGTCAGGCGCAACGTCGCAATGGCCTTCGAGGGCTATTCGCTCTACCCGCCGCTGACCGTGCGCGAGAACATGGCCTTCGCCCTCAAGGCCGCCAGGCTGGCGAAGAGTGCGGTCGATGCAAAGGTTGCCAACATCGCCAAGCTGCTCGAGATCGAGGACATTCTCGAGCGCTATCCGAGCTCGATCTCCGGCGGCCAGCAGCAGCGCGCCAGCCTCGGCCGGGCGCTGATCCGCGAGGCCGACCTGCATCTGCTGGACGAGCCGATGGGCCAGCTCGAGCCGCAGCTTCGCGCCGTGCTGCGCGGCCGCATCAAGCATTTCATCAAGGAGCGTGGCCTGACCGCGATCCTTGTCACCCACGACCAGACCGAGGCCAATGCTCTGGCCGATCGCATCGCTGTCATGGAGGGCGGCGTGCTGCAGCAGTTCGATACGCCTGACAGGCTCAAGGAGCGGCCGGCAAACCTGTTCACCGGCACCTTCGTTGGCGAGCCGCCGATGAATGTCTTCGAGGCCTATGTCGGCACAGCTGCCGGCAAGATCAGTCTCAAGCTGCCCGACGGGCTTTCGCTCGAATACGACAAGGATGCGTTCAGCGGCCCGGTTCGCGACGAATTGCTCAACCGGCAGCGCGTCGTCATCGGCGTCAGGCCCTATGCGGTCCGCCGCTCGAAAGATGGTGTGCCGGCGACGGTTTCGGCCAATCAATGGCTCGGCGACCAGACCCATATCGCCGCCGATTTCGCCGGCGGTTCGCTGGTCCTGGTCGAACATGACCGAACCCGCTTGGAGCTTGGCGCGCCGATCAAGATCAGCATCGATCCGAAAAACCTTCACGTCTTCGATCAGGCGAGCGGCAATGCCATTTCGCACGGCACGGAGCTGGCTTGATGCAGGATGTGCTGATCGGCATCGACGCCGGCACGTCTGTCATAAAATCCGTCGCCTTTGACACGGCGGGCAGGCAGATCGCGTCCGCCGCGCTGCCCAATAAATACGAGACACTGCCGGGCGGCGGCGCCGAGCAGGACCTGACACGCACCTGGGCCGATACCGCGACGACCTTGTGCGAGCTTGCCGACAAGGTGCCGGATCTCGCCAGCCGGACCATTGCCATCGCCGTGACCGGGCAGGGCGACGGTACCTGGCTGATCGACAAGGATGGCGAGCCGGTTGCCAAGGGCTGGCTGTGGCTCGACGCGCGCGCTGCCGCGGTCGTCGAGGAGATCCGCGCGCGGCCGGAGGACCGGCTGCGCTTCGAAAAGACCGGCAGCGGGCTCGCTGCCTGCCAGCAGGGATCGCAGTTCGTGTTCATGAAGCGCCACATGCCCGCGATGCTTGCCAATGCAGCGACCGCGTTCCACTGCAAGGACTGGCTCTATTTCAAGCTGACCGGCCACCGCGCCACCGACCCGTCCGAGGGCACCTTCACCTTCGGCGACTTCCGCACGCGCGGCTATTGCGATGATGTGCTCGAGGTACTCGGCGTCACCGATCTCCGGCATCTGTTGCCGCCCATCGTCGATGGCACCAGGCAAAGCACCTCGCTGTCGGCGGCAGCAGCCGATGCGACCGGCCTGCTCGCCGGCACACCGGTCGTTCTGGCCTATGTCGATGTCGCCTGCACGGCGCTCGGCGCCGGCCTGTTCGATCGCGAACGCAAGCCGGGATGCTCGATCATCGGCTCCACCGGAATGCATATGCGGCTTGCCGAAACGCCGGACCAGGTTCTGCTCAACGAGGCTGCAACCGGCTACACGATGACGATGCCGGCACCCGGCGTCTTTGCGCAGATGCAGTCGAACATGGCGGCAACGCTCAATATCGACTGGGTCCTTGGCCTCGCCTCCGGCATTCTCGCCTCGCAAGGTATTACGCGGACCAATGGCGAGATGATCGCGCTGGTCGACCAGTGGATATCGTCGTCCGAGCCAGGCGCGCTGCTCTACCAGCCCTATGTCTCGGAGGCCGGCGAGCGCGGGCCGTTCGTCGATGCCAATGCCAGGGCCGGCTTCATCGGCATTTCGTCCAGGCACGGCTATGCCGACATAGTCCGCGCGGTGTTCGAGGGGCTGGCTTTCGCGGCGCGCGATTGCTACGCCGCCATGGGGCCCCTGCCCAAGGAAATCCGCCTGACCGGCGGAGCGGCCAGGAGCCCGGCTCTGCGCAAGATCCTGGGTGCTGCGGTCGGCGCCGACATTCGCACCAGCGAGCGCGAGGAGGCCGGTGCTGCGGGCGCCGCAATGATTGCTGCGGTCTGCGTCGGCCAATACGCATCGATGGACGATTGCGTCAGCGAATGGGTCACGCCTTTGCTCCGTACGGCCGAACCCAGCGATCGGAAACTTGCCGCTGCCTATGAGGCGATGGCTCCGTCCTACACATTGGCGCATGAGGCGCTGCGGCCGGTCTGGCGCTCGATGGCCGCGTCCAGGCAAACCGACGTGAATTGAGAAGAGCATGCCCAAGAAAATTGCGATCATCGGCGACCGCTTCATGCTTCCGGAAGTGTTTCGCGAGAAAATCGAGGCGGCCTGCGGCGACAATCTCGACATCCGCAGCATTGAGACCGCTTGGCCCGACGAGCCGATGCAATTCGGCAATGCCGCGCTTGGTCTGGACAAGGTCAAGGAGTATTTCGGCGATCCCGACGAGGTGGTGGATTTCATCGGCGACGCCGAAATCTTCGTCACCCAGCTTGCGCCGCTCTCCGAAAGCATGATGCAGCGCCTGCCCACGCTCAAGCTGGTTGCGGTCTCGCGCGGCGGACCGATCAACATCGACATGGCCGCCGCCAAGGCCCACGGCATCACCGTGGTCAATGTGCCCGGCCGCAACGCCAGCGCCGTGGCCGAGTTCACCATCGGCGCCATTCTCGCTGAAACGCGGCTGATCCGCGTCGGTCACGAAGCCTTGCGCAAGGGCGAATGGCGCGGCGATCTCTACCGCGCCGATCGCACCGGCCGCGAGCTCAACGAAATGACCGTCGGCGTCATCGGCTACGGCAATATCGGCACCAGGCTGGTTCGCCTGCTGCGCGCCTTCGGCTGCCGCATCTTGGTTTGCGATCCCTATGTGCAATTGAGCGCCGAGGACCGCAATGCCGGCGTCGAACTGGTTGCGCTGGACGATCTGCTGTCGCGCTCCGATGTGGTCACGCTGCATTCCCGGGTCACCGAGGAGACGCGCGGCCTGATCGGCAAGAACGCCATCGCCCGGATGAAACCCGGCGTAATCTTCGTCAATACCGCGCGCGGACCGCTGGTCGACTACGATGCGCTCTACGATGCGCTCGTCTCGGGGCAGATCGGCAGCGCTATGCTGGAGACGTTCGCCATCGAGCCGGTGCCTGCCGACTGGCCGCTGTTGCAACTGCCGAACGTGACGCTGACGCCGCATATCGCCGGCGCGTCGGTACGCACCGTGAC
Organism: Mesorhizobium sp. M0998; assembly: GCF_040318885.1. Classification (NCBI taxonomy): domain Bacteria; kingdom Pseudomonadati; phylum Pseudomonadota; class Alphaproteobacteria; order Hyphomicrobiales; family Phyllobacteriaceae; genus Mesorhizobium; species Mesorhizobium sp. M0998. The sequence goes on along the minus strand of NZ_JAMYND010000002.1, from coordinate 59,798 downwards.
CTACGCGGCCGAGCAGGCGGCCCAGGAAGTGCGCCGCTACATCGCCGGGCTGCCTCCGGTCAATCCATGCTGACGACAGGGCATAGAGCGAGATGAACGGTGAAACCGAAATCGTCGACCTCTTCGTCATCGGCGGCGGTGTCAATGGCGCCGGAATCGCGCGCGATGCGGCGGGCCGGGGTCTGTCGGTCATTCTTTGCGAAAAGGACGATCTTGCCGAGGGCACCAGTTCGCGATCGGGAAAGCTCGTTCATGGCGGTTTGCGCTATCTCGAATATTACGAGTTCCGCCTGGTGCGGGAGGCGCTGATCGAGCGCGAGGTGCTGCTCGAATCCGCGCCGCACATCATCTGGCCGATGCGCTTCGTGCTGCCACACAGCCCCGATGATCGGCCGGCCTGGCTGGTGCGGCTCGGCCTGTTCCTCTACGACCATCTTGGCGGCCGCAAGCGACTGCCGGCCACCCGCACGCTCGACCTGCGCACCGCGCCAGAAGGCGCGCCGATCAAGGACAGCTTCAAGCGCGGCTTCGAATATTCCGACTGCTGGGTCGACGACGCCCGCCTGGTCGTCATCAATGCGCTCGACGCCGCGGAGCGTGGGGCCAGGATATTCACCCGCACTGCCTGCACCGCTGCCCGCCGCGAAAACGGCCTGTGGTCGGTGGAGATGCGCGACGGTCGAACCGGCGTCAGGACCACAGTCCGGGCACGGGCGCTGATCAACGCCGCCGGACCCTGGGTCAACGACGTCATCAACCGCGTCGGCGGCCAGAATTCCAGGCGCAACGTGCGCCTGGTCAAGGGCAGCCACATCGTTGTGCCGAAATTCTGGGAAGGGCGGCAGGCCTATCTCGTTCAGAACAGCGACAAGCGGGTGATCTTCATCAATCCCTATCAGGACGATCTGGCGCTGATCGGCACCACTGACATTCCCTATGAAGGGCGGCCGGAGGACGTGACCGCCGATGCGAGCGAGATCGATTACCTGATCAAGGCAGTCAATCGCTACTTCAAGCGCCAGCTCGCACGAAGCGACGTCGTCTACTCGTTTTCCGGCGTCAGGCCGCTCTATGACGACAATGCCGACAATCCGAGCGCGGTGACCCGCGATTACATATTCGAACTCGACGCACCGGCTGGGCAGGCGCCGCTGCTTTCGGTCTTCGGCGGCAAGATCACCACCTTCCGCAAATTGGCCGAGCACGCGCTCGACCGTATCGCCCCGTTCTTTCCGAAAATGGGCAAGCCGTGGACCTCGAAAGGGCACCTGCCGGGCGGCGATATCGCCAATGCCGATTTCGAGCAGTTCCTCGGCGACCTCGGCCATGAATTTCCCTGGATGCCGGCATCGCTGGTCAAGCATTACGGCAGGCTCTTCGGCACAAGGACGCGCGATCTGGTCGGCGCGGCCACCTCGCTCGCCGAACTGGGCCGGCGCTTCGGCAAGGATTTTTTCGAGCGCGAAGCCAATTACCTGTTCGAGCATGAATGGGCCGAGACCGCCGCCGATATTCTCGAAAGGCGCACCAAGCACGGCCTGCATCTGTCCGCCGCGGAAAGAACCGCCTTCGAGGACTGGTGCTCGAGCCGGCTGGCAAAGGCCGGCTGATGGCCTTTACGCTTTCGCTCAACACCAATCCGCTGGTCAACCGCTTTGCGGAGCCGGACGACCTGATCGACGCGATCGCCTATCAGATCGGTATCAGGGACGTCCAACTCACCCATGAATTCGTCAATCCCGGCTGGCCGGCGGCGACGATCGCCAAATTCGTCCGCCTGTTCCGCTCCGCGCTCGACCGCACCGGTGTGCGCGTGACCTCCGCGATGACCGGCCCTTACGGCCGGCTCAATCATTTCGGCCATCCCGATGCCGACGTGCGGCGCTACTACGTCGACTGGTTCAAGACCTTTTCAGAAGTTTCGGCCGAGCTCGGCGCCGCAGGCATGGGCACGCAATTCGCGATCTTCACTCGCCGGGATTACGACAATCCTGAACGTCGCGCGCGGCTTTTCGACATCGCGCTGGAATGCTGGCGCGAGGTCGCCGAGCATGCCAAAGCAGCCGGCTTGACCTACCTGTTCTGGGAGCCGATGTCGGTCGGCCGCGAATTCGGCCATACGATCGAAAGCTGCCGGGCACTGCAGCGCGAGATCGAAGCGGCCGGCATGGCCGTCCCGTTCAAGATGATGGTCGACATCGACCATGGCGACGTGACCTCGAGCAATCCGGCGGACACCGACCCTTATGCCTGGGCCGAAGCCTTTCCCAGGCAATCGCCGATCATCCACGTCAAGCAGTCGTCGATGAACAAGGGTGGTCACTGGCCGTTCATTGCCGCTCACAACAAGGACGGCCGCATCACGCCGGAAAAGCTGCTGGAGACGGTTCGCCGTGGCGGCGGCGTCGACAACGAGATCTGCCTCGAATTGTCGTTCCGCGAGCGCGAGCCCGTCGACCACCAGGTCATCGCCATGATCCGCGAGTCGGTCGACTACTGGGCACCCTTTATCGAGACCGGCCGGGCCGATCTCTTGCCGCGAGCATGATCGGATGAGCAGGAGCTGAGGCAGCTCCTGCTCAGAGCCGGAATACGTCAGCCAAATTTCGGATCGAGGCTTCCGGACTTGTAGCGCTTGGCCATTTCCGACAGCGGCAGCGGCTTGATCTTCGGTGCGTTGCCGGCGGTGCCGAATTGCTCGAAGCGCTCCTTGCACAGCTTCCGCATCGCGGCCATTGCCGGCGTCAGATATTTGCGCGGATCGAATTCGCTCGGGTTCTCGGTCAGCACCTTGCGGATTGCGCCGGTCAGCGCCATGCGGTTGTCGGTATCGATATTGATCTTGCGCACCCCGTGCTTGATGCCGCGCTGGATCTCTTCGACCGGCACGCCCCATGTCGGCTTCATCTGGCCGCCATATTTGTTGATGATCTCCTGCAACTCCTCCGGCACCGAGGACGAGCCGTGCATGACGAGATGCATACTCGGCAGACGGCGGTGGATTTCCTCGATGACGTTCATGGCCAGTACAGCGCCGTCCGGCTTGCGGCTGAACTTGTAGGCGCCGTGGCTGGTGCCCATGGCGACTGCCAGCGCATCGACACGGGTGTCGCGCACGAACTGTTCGGCCTGCACGGGATCGGTCAGCAGCTGGTCGTGGCTGATGACGCCCTCGACGCCATGGCCGTCCTCCTGCTCGCCGCCGCCCATCTCCAGCGATCCGAGAACGCCGATCTCGCCTTCCACCGAGACGCCGCCCCAATGCGCCATGTCGACGACGCGGTGGGTGATGCCGGAATTATAGGCGTAGTCGGCCGGCGTCTTGCCGTCTTCCTTCAGCGATCCGTCCATCATCACCGAAGTGAAGCCGTGCTGGATCGCGGTGACGCAGGTCGCTTCGTTGTTGCCATGGTCGAGATGCATGCAGACCGGGATATCGGGATGGATTTCGACCAGCGCTTCGATCAGCTTGGCCAGCACCACATCATTGGCGTAGGCTCGTGCGCCGCGGCTCGCCTGCAGGATAACCGGCGATTTGGTCTCCTCGGCTGCCTCCATGATGGCGAGGCCCTGTTCCATATTGTTCATGTTGAAGGCAGGCACGCCATAGCCGTATTCGGCGGCATGATCGAGCAATTGTCTCAGTGTGATGCGAGCCACTCAGTAGTCTCCCGTATCCGGTTTCGAGCCAGTGTTTGCGGGCCGTTCGGTTGTCGACGAGCCCCTGATGCTTCTGGCCGGATTTCCGCGGCACCGCAACCGCTGGGCGCTCGGCCGGCAGCAATTCTTGTTACAGGACGCGACCAGAAGCGTCATGATATCCCAAAGAGATATAACATTATCACAAAAATTTGGTGGCTTGTGCGACGTTTGCTGTTATATCTCGGAACCGGATTGCACAAGGATGCCGCGGAAATGAAGAGCGACGGCCGCCGGCAAGGCATCATGGATTTTCTGATGGACATCGGCACCGCCAGTGTCGACGATCTTGCCTCACGCTTCGGCGTGTCAAAGATGACTGTCCACCGCGACCTCGACGAGCTCGAGGAAAGCGGCTTCCTGCGCAAGGTGCGCGGCGGCGCCTCGATCCAGCCGAGCAGCCTTTTCGAGAGCGATTTCCGCTACCGCCAGCGGCTGGCCGGCGACGAGAAGAAGCGCATCGCCGCCGCTGCCGTGACGATGATCGAACCGGGTCAGACGGTGATCATCGACGATGGCTCAACCGCGGGCGGCGTTGCTCGGCATCTTGCCGATCTGCGTCCGCTGACGGTGATCTCGAACAATCTGGCCGTCATCCAGGATTTGGCGGGCGTTGCCGGCATCAACCTGATTGCGCTCGGCGGCCAATACAACAAGAAGTTTCACGGCTTCTTCGGCCTGCTCGCCGAGGACACGCTGAAATCATTGCGCGCCGATGTCGCGTTCCTGTCGTCATCGGCCATCCATGGTGCCTCTGCCTTTCACCAGGATCAGGAAGTGGTCCAGACCAAACGGCTGATGATGGCCGCAGCAGCGCGCAAATATCTGCTGGTCGATCATGGGAAATTCGGCCGCACTGCCTTGCACTTCCTGACAGATCTCAAGGCCTTTGACACGGTCTTCACCGGCCGCGAGCCGCAGCCGCAGATGCGCGCCGCGCTGGATGGTGCCGGCGTTTCGCTGACAGTGATCGCAGAATAGGAGGGCACGTATGGTTTATTGGGTCGGCACCAGCTGGAAAATGAACAAGACGCTCGCCGAGGCGATGGCTTTCGCCGAGGCGCTGGCGGAGTTCGTCCCCGGTTTCGACGAGCGCATCCAGCCTTTCGTCATCCCGCCCTTCACGGCGATCCGCGAGGTCAAGAAAGCGCTGTCGCCGACGCGCATCAAGGTCGGCGCGCAGAACATGCATTGGGCCGACGCCGGCGCCTGGACCGGCGAGATCTCGCCGGTCATGCTGAAAGACTGCGGCCTCGACATGGTCGAGCTCGGCCACAGCGAACGGCGCGAGCATTTCGGCGAGACCGACAACGCCGTCGGTCTGAAGACTGCGGCGGCGGTGAAGCATGGTCTCGTGCCACTCATCTGCGTCGGCGAGACCCTGGCTCAACGCGACAGCGGGCAGGCCGCTGCGGTGCTGGCCTTGCAGGTGCACGGCGCGCTGCAGTTTCTCGAAGGCGCGGCGAAGGCGGCGACGATCCTGTTTGCCTATGAGCCCGTCTGGGCGATCGGCGACAAGGGCGTGCCGGCCAGTTCGGACTATGCCGACAGGCAGCAGGCGCTAATCAAGAAAATCGCACGCGACCTGCTGCCGGTGGTGCCGCCGGTGCTTTATGGCGGCAGCGTCAATCCGCAAAATGCCGCCGAACTGGTCGGCCAGCCCAACATCGACGGCTTGTTCATCGGCCGCTCGGCCTGGCAGGCGGACGGCTATATCGACATCCTCAAGCGCGCCTCGGCGGCGATCTGAATCACCAAACAGGAAGGAAACGGAACATGAAAATTGCCATTGGAGCTGATAGCGCCGGTAAGCCGCTGCTCGACGTCATTGCCGCTCACCTCGCTACCAAGCCCGGCCTCACGGTTAGCGACCTCAGCCAGTCGGGCTACTATGCCGACCTGTCACAGAAGCTCGCCCAGACCATCCTGGACGGCGAAAACGATCGCGGCATCCTGTTTTGCGGCACCGGCATCGGCGTATCCATATCCGCCAACAAGGTGCCCGGCATTCGCGCCGCACTCACCCACGACACCTATTCGGCCGAGCGCGCGGCAAAATCCAACAACGCCCAGATCATCACCATGGGCGCCCGCGTCATCGGCCCGGAACTGGCCAAGTCGATCGTCGATGCATGGCTTGCATCGGAATTCGATGAGAAGGGACCGTCGGCCGGCAATGTCCAGGCGATCGACAGGCTCGACGCGGCGAAGCGGGGTTAAGCCAGACTGTTCCACATCGCTCTGATAATCGTCACGGCCGATGCGGCGCCGGGGTCCATATGCCCGAGCGAGCGCTCGCCGAGCCGCGATGAGCGGCCCTTGGCGGCGATCATGCCCTTGGTCGCCTCGGCACCTCGTTCGGCCGCTGCAAGTGCAGCCTCCAGGCTCTCGGACAGGCTCTTGCCGGCTTCCTGCGCGGCACCCGCTGCTTGCGCAGCCGGCAGCCAGGCGTCGACCATGGTCTTTTCGCCGAGCTCGGCCTTGCCGCGATCCTGGATGCCTTGCGCCATCGCCCGGAGCATGGCGATGGTGTCAGCGTCCTCCAGAATTGCCTTGCCTTTGACGGCGGCGGCACCGCGCATGAAGGCGGTCGCATAGAGCGGGCCTGACGAGGCGCCGACCGCGTTGAGGAAGGATTTCGCCGCAGTGTTGAGCAGCGCCGTCGGCTCGGTCGCCGCGAGGTCGAGTTGCGCTAGTGCATCGCGCGCAGCTGTGAAGCCTAGTGCCATGGCGATGCCATGGTCGGCGTCGCCGATGACGCCGTCGAGTTGGCAGAGCCTGTCCTTGTCGGCGTCGATCGCCGCCGCGATCTCATCGAACATTCTTTTCAAGCCGACTGAATCGATCGAGGTCATGATGCTTTCTCAGCCGGCGCGGAACATGGCGCCGTCGCAAGGATGGTCGAGCATCGCCTGCAACTCGCCGTCGAGATGCATCAGCGTCACCGAGGCGCCGGCCATTTCGAGCGAGGTGCAGTAATTGCCGACCCAGGTCGCGTGGACGGAAATACCGACGTCATCCAGCCTCTGCTTGACGCGTCGGTTCATGATGTAGAGCTCCATCAACGGCGTTGAGCCGAGCGAATTGACCAGAACGGCGACCTTATCGCCGCGCGCCGGCGCCATCTCGTCGAGGACCTTGTCCAGCATTTCGTCGGTGATCTCGTCGGCCGTTTTCAACTTTCCGCGCGCGATGCCTGGCTCGCCATGGATGCCCATGCCAATCTCCATCTCGTCCGGTCCGATCTCGAAATTGGGCCGGCGGGTCTGCGGCAGCGAGCAGGGCGACAGCGCCACGCCCATGGTGAAGGTGTGATCGTTGGCCTTCCTGGCGATACGCTCGCATTCATCGAATGACAGCATCTGGTCGCATGCGGCACCGGCGGCCTTGAAGATGAAGAAATTGCCGGCGACGCCGCGCCGCTTCTGCCTCTGGTCGCGCGGCGCCGAGGCGACATCGTCGGTGGTCAGCACGGTGCGCACCTCGATGTCGTCCATTGCCGCCATTTCGGCGGCCATGTCGAAGTTCATCACGTCGCCGGCATAGTTGCCGTACATGAACAGCACGCCGGCGCCACCGCTGGCCGCCTTGGCGCATTCGAGGATCGGGTCCGGCGGCGGCGAGGCGAAGACATTGCCGATCGCGGCGGCGTCGGCCAGCCCCTTGCCGACGAAGCCGAGGAAGGTCGGCTCGTGGCCCGAGCCGCCACCGATGACGAGACCGACCTTGCCTGGGCGCGGTCCGTCGCGGGCGATAATGGTGCGCGGACTGCCGTCCGCGCTTCTGAGATGGCGCGGATGCGCGGCCAGGATGCCCTCCAGCATCTCGTCGACGGAGCGGTTACCGTCATTGATGATCTTCTTGGTCTGCACCGGCATCCTCCCTGGTTTTCGTGAGATACTACAGCGCCTTACCGGGATTTCCACCCGGCGGTGGAGGTTTCACGCCGCGATGTGTTCGCGTGCCGCCAGCAGTTGCACGCAGGCACTGGCCGCCTCTTTGCCTTTGACCCTGAAATGCTCGAAGAAGAAGCGGTGATGGTCCGCGCTGTCATGGTAGTTGTGTGGCGTCAGCACCGCCGAAAGCACCGGCACGCCAGTCGACAATTGCACATTCATCATACCGTCGATGACCACGCTTGCAACAAACTCGTGCCGGTAGATGCCGCCATTGACGACGAACGCGGCGCCGAGGATAGCGGCATAGCGGCCGGTCACGGCAAGCGTCTTTGCATGCAGGGGAATCTCATAAGCGCCAGGCACATCGAAGACATCGACGGCAAAGCGTTTCTCTCCGAGAACCGCCAGTTCCGCCTCGAATGCTTCAACGCATTGGTCGACGATATCGGCATGCCAACGCGCGCGAATGACGGCAACGCGGATGGCTTCATAGTCGTTGTGGGAATGCTGATTCATGGGTCCATCCTTCCGTTTCGAACCAGAATCAGGACGCACGATACGGAGTCCGAACCGCGAAAGCGGACCGTCTTCCATTTCGTTCTCTTCCATCCGGACTGTGACCGTCGGCTCCGGAATCACACCGGATCTGCTGACCTCTCCGGCTAACCGGAAAGCGCTCGCGGGCTTGGGCCGAGACCCTTACCGCCGGTGGGGACTTTCACCCCGCCCTGAGAACATTGACGGCGTTTGTATGGAAGGGTCGGAAAGCGCTGTCAACCACCGGCGTCGTCGTCGATGGCGCAGAAATAGCGATCCGTTTCGACCTGGTCACCGTTGAGGGCGAGGGAGGAGAGCGTCAAATAGCGATCACAGGTAAGGCAGGCAGCACCTTGTCCAAGGTGATGGGAAATTCACGCACTCGCACGCCGGCCGCGTTGTAAACGGCGTTGGCGACAGCAGCCCCCGCACCGCACACGCCGAGCTCGCCGAGACCCTTTGCGCCAAGCGGGTTGGCCTTGTCGTCGTCTTCCTCGAGGAAGGCGACCTCCATATCGGGGACATCGCCATTGACCGGCACATGATACTCGGCAAGATCGTGATTGACGAAGTGGCCGTAGCGCGGGTCGAGCACCGTCTGCTCCATCAGCGCTGCACCGATCCCCCAGGTCATGCCGCCGATGATTTGCGAGCGCGCGGTCTTGGCGTTGAGGATACGGCCCGCGCCGATCACAGCCAGCATCCGGCGCATGCGGATTTCACCGGTATCGCAATCGACAGCGACCTCTGCGAAATGCGCGCCATAGGAATGCTGCGAATAGGTCTTGTATGACTGGGTGGTGGCGCCCGCGGCTACGGAGCCTTCGGCTTCGAGTCCATCGGGAGAGATCCCTCGGATAAGATCGGTCAGGCTCGCCGATCGCTGGCCGACCCTGACCTCGCCGTCGGCAAAGCTTGCCTCGGTGGCGTTCGCGCCGCGCAACGGCGAGGCTTCGTTCGACTGCGCCGCCTCCAGGATCCGTTCCTTGAGGACGTTGCACGCATTATACAAGGCCGAACCCGCGCTTGCTGCGCCCCAGGACCCGCCGGAGCCGGCGGTACGCGGGAAGCGGCTGTCACCGAGCTCCACCTTGACGGACGAGATCGGTAGGCCGAGGCTCTCGGCGGCAATCTGGGTCAGGATCGTATAGGTGCCGGTCCCAATATCGGTCATGTCGAGCCGCGCCGTCACCCGACCGTCCCGGTCGATCGCAACCCGCGCCGTCGCCGCGCCGATATAGTTCGGACGGATCGCCGCCGCCATGCCGTGGCCGATAAGCTTGCGGCCCTCCCGAGTTCGGCCCGGTGTCGGGTTTCTCCGCTCCCAGCCGAAACGGCGGGCGCCTTCCTCCATGCAGGCGACGAGATTGCGGGTGGAGAACGGCACGCCGCGCTCGGGATCCTGTGCCGGTTCGTTGCGGATCCTGAGTTCGATCGGGTCCAGACCGGCGCGCTCGGCGAGCTCATCCATGGCGCATTCGAAAGCCAGCATGCCGGGCGCTTCGCCGGGCGAGCGCATCCATTCGCCGCGGTTGATGTCCAGCGGAACCAGGCGATGGCGGGTGAGACGGTTCGGCGCCGCGTAGAGCGAGCGCGCAAAAACTGCCGTTTGTTCGCAGTACTCCTCGAAGCTGGACGTTGCCGACCAGACATCGTGTGCGATCCCGGTGAGCCGCCCGTCAGTGTCCGCGCCGAGACGTACCTGTTGGACCATCTCCGCGCGATGACCGGCATTGGCGAACATCTGTTGTCGCGTCAGCGCGATCTTCACGGGGCGCTGCAGCACCTGCGCTGCAAGTGCGGCCAGGATCGTGTCGGCATGGGCAATCAGCTTGGAGCCGAAGCCTCCGCCGATGAAGGGACTGACGATGCGCACTCGCTCGAGCGGGATGCGAAGCGTGCTGGCGACCCCGGCCCGGAAGTTCGCGAGGGTCTGCGCCGATGTACGGATCGTCAGCTCGTTGCCTGACCAGGCAGCAAGCGTCGCATGCGGCTCCATCGGATTGTGATGTTCGAAGGGGGTCCCGTAAGTGGAATCGATCTTGATCGGCGCCGTCGCAAAGGCGCGCTCGAAGTCGCCGACCACGCTGTCGGTCTCGAAGCCGGCATTGGTCCGCTTTGGCGCGTAGGCGTCGGCGATATGTCCCGGTAGATCGTAGAGGCCCGGCTCCTCGTCGTAACGTACTCTGATGAGGCCCGCAGCAGCGCGCGCCGCCTCGAACGTCTCCGCAACGACCAGCGCGACCGGCTCGTCGTAATACCGTACCTGATCGCTGTTGAGCGCGGGCCGGGGGCGCGTGAAGACCTCCGGCACCGTTGGCGTGACCGTTGGGCCGAAATCCGGCTGGGCCGGCGCATTGCGGTGCGTCATGACGAGCAGCACTGCCGGCGCCCGTTCGGCTTCGGTCGTGTCGATCTCGGCGATGCGGCCCTTGGCGACGGAGGCGCCGAGAATGTAGCCATAGGCTGTACCATCCAGCTCATTCTCGTATGCGTATGTGGCGCCGCCCGTCACTTTGAGCGGACCGTCGATGCGGTCGATCGGCCGCCCGATGATGCCAGCATCGGCACGAGGTTTCACCCTTGAATGGGTGGCGGAGCCGGGCAGTCCGGGTATGGTCTCGTTCATAAGTCACCTAAAGATTTTTCATCTGGAGTTCGGAGGCATCGAGGCCGCGACGACGCCGCTTCCTCGCACCTTTATGTTCGTCGCGCGGCGGCCGGAGCTCACGCGGCGATCTCGCCGAAATACTCGCGAAACTCGACCAGCCTCCCTGTTGGGCCGGCTCGCATGAAGATCGCATGCAGGCCAGTGTAGGGCGCGCCACCGATTGTCCCGCTCCCGCGATCGCAGACGATGACCCAGTCGGCGGCGAAGAGCTTGAGATCGACGGTCGATTTCGTGATCCTGTTCCCCTGCGCTTGATGCGCGGCGGTCCAGGCTGCGAGTGCCCGTTTGCCCTCTGGCGGTCCGTGTCGGCCTCGTTGCTCGCCGACAGGGAATTGGAAGGTCATCGTCACAGTCAAGGAATGCCGTCCAGTCGCCAGAGGCCCAGCCGGCAAAGAAGGCGTCTACGGCGGCCTCGAGCCCGTGACGAGCTCCCGGGTCGGATGTGGCGCCCCAGGCTGTGGCGGCAGAGACGAGAAGGCCGCCACCCGCGGCGGCAACGGCGCGTCGCGTGAGTTTCATATCGATCTCCTGCTCGGCGCCGGCATCTGGGAACAGCGGTTCGGGGTCGTCGTCTCTGTCATCGCATCGCCTCATGCACTCTCGGCGGCAGCAGCCAGCGTGTGCCGTATCGTCCGTTTCGCCAGCGGGATCTTGAAACCATTGGCGCCATGACCGACGGCTCCGGCGAGCGCGGCTTCGGCCGCGTCGCTAAAGGCACCGTCGGATGCCGCCGCGCCTGCCAGCGCGCGCTCCGCCTCCGTCGCGCGCCAGGGTTTCGCTGCCACGCCGCCCATGGCGATCCGAGTGCTTCGGATACGGTCGCCGCTTTTCTCGACGATTGCTGCCACCGACACCAGCGCGAAGGCGTAGGAAGCACGGTCGCGCACCTTGCGGTAAACCTGTCGGCCGGGTGGCGGCGGCGGCAGGGCAACCGAGACGACTATTTCGCCGTGGCCGAGCACGGTCTCCAGCTGGGGCGTCGCCTCGGGCAACCGATGGAAATCGCCGATCGGGATCGTGCGGGTCTCGCCGCCGGGCGAGACGGTCTCAATCCTGGCGTCGAGCCCGGACATGGCGACCGCCATGTCGGAGGGATGGACCGCAATGCAGGCTTCGCTCGCGCCGAGTACGGCGTGCATGCGATTGAAGCCCTGAAGTGCCGCGCAGCCCGAACCCGGCTGGCGCTTGTTGCAGGGCATGTTGCGGTCGTAGAAATAGGGACAGCGCGTGCGCTGCAGGAGATTGCCGCTGGTCGAGGCCTTGTTGCGTATCTGTCCGGACGCTCCCGCCAGCAGCGCTTGCGTGAGCATCGGATAGCGCGACCTTACCCGCGGGTCGGCGGCAAGATCGCTATTGCGGACCTGGGCACCGATCCGAAGCCCGCCTTCCGCCGTCTCCTCGATCCGATCAAGCGGCAGCCGGCTGATGTCGACGAGATGCGCTGGGCGCTCGATCTCGAGCTTCATCAGGTCGAGCAGGTTGGTGCCGCCGCTGATGAACTTGGCATCCGGCCGGGCCGCAACCGCGGCCGCCGCCTGCTCAGCACTCGCCGCACGTTCATAAGTGAAGGACTGCATTGCTCATGCCTCCTCTGCCGCGTCGCGGATTGCGGCGACAATGTTCGGATAGGCGGCGCAACGGCAGATGTTGCCGCTCATCCGCTCGCGGATCTCGGCATCGGTGAGAGCGACGGAAGCCGCTGCCACGTCGGCGCTCGCATGGCTTGGCCAACCGGCCCGCGCCTCGCCCAGCATGCCAACCGCCGAGCAGATCTGGCCTGGCGTACAGTAGCCGCACTGGAAACCATCGCGGGCGACGAAGGCGGCCTGGACCGGATGCAGCCGGTCACCCTCGGCAAGGCCCTCGACCGTGGTGATCTCGTCGCCTTCATGCATTGCGGCAAGCGTCAGGCAGGAATTGATCCGGCGCCCATCGACGAGCACCGTGCATGCGCCGCACTGGCCGTGGTCGCAGCCCTTCTTCGAGCCGGTGAGGCCGAGATGGTTGCGCAGGGCGTCGAGCAGCGTCGTCCGCGGGTCGAGCTCGACGGCAAGATCCTTCGCGTTGATCCGTAACGACATCGTCATCGTCGGTAGCGGCGAGGACGATGCAGCCGCCGTGACGGTCTCGGCCGGCTCGGCGTCAACCGGTAGTCCGGTAGCCAGGAGCACCCCGGTCGCAACACCGCCTTCCAATACCATCCGACGCGTCGGCCCGCTCCTGTTGTCCGTTTTGGCCATGCATGATCTCCCAGTCGCAATGAAGCGCAGACGGCAACTTGACCCGAGCGAACCCTCGAGTTCTGTCACCCAACGACACTGGAGGTGGGAGTGCGGGCGGCGGCTTTCTTTCAAGAAACCGGCGGCACTATCAGGATTCTGGAGAAGAATTCACCCGATAGGCACGAGGCGTCATGCCCCTCAGACGTCGGAAGGTCGTGGTGAAGTGGCTCTGGCTTGAGAAGCCGAGCCGAAAGGCAATGACACCGATCGACAAACCCGTTTCGCGCAGCAGCGCCTCCGCTCGCCGCACCCGTTCCTCGATCACATAGGCGTAGGGTGCAAGGCCGGTCGTCGCCTTGAAGCGACGCGCAAAACTGTCGACGGCCATGCCCGCGGCGGCTGCCAGCTCGCTTAGCGAAATGTCGGAATTCATATGCGCATCGATGTAATCCCGAACGCGACCAAGCGCCCGGCGGCTGAGACAGCCGTGACGTACAAACCGCGGTTGCTCCCCGCTCAGGTTGGCCACGCGGAGACTGACGAGGGCGACCAGATGCTCGACATAGGCAGTGTCTGGCTTGTGGCCGAGTGCCATCTCGTCACGAAGCGAACTCAAGAGCGTGGCGACGACCGCGTCTTTCTTGTTTACCAGTATAGGCAGGTTCTTCAGGCGTTCGCATCCGGGAAGCCCGATATCGGGATCGATCCACAGGGCTGAATAGGAGAGGTTTACATCGCGATAGAAGCCCTGTCGTTCCGCGCCTGCCGGGACGAAGGTGAGGGCTCCGGGACGGTCCATTCCGTCGTAAAGGGATCGTGCCTCGTGCCGGATGGATGTATGGGACGTGCCGCCTTCTTCGGTCAGCACGATCAGATGATGAGGGGCTGTCCAGCGGAGCTCCGCCTCCCGGCACGCCCACCGCCGGTTGTCGAAGACGATCGAGGAGCTGACCCATGACGCGGTTTGCAGGGGCTCCGACTTCTCGTCCTGGCTCCGAACCCGTCCGTCACCAAGCAACGGTCTGAATGACATCGCGGTATCCCGCTGGTTCACTCGCCGAGCCGTGGGCAGCCCCGGCTTCGAGCGTTGGGCGCGGCCCCGCCGCTACGCATACGGCCGTCCATGTGGGACCGGCAACGGGCGTTTTTAACCGTGCCGTGTTCAAGAAATCGTGAGATCAGGCAAATCCGGAGCACCCTCCCGGAAAAGCCGATCATCCGCGCTCGGGAAACATCACCCTCAGGCCTTCGCGCGAGGCCGTAGCGACACCGCGTTCGGTGATCAAGCCGGTGACCAGCCGCGCCGGCGTCACGTCGAAGGCCGGATTGGCCGCCGGCGTGCCTTCCGGGGATACGCGGACCTGGGCGATCTCGCCGGAAGCGGTCTTGCCCCAGACCAGTGAGACCTCGTCGGGCGAGCGCTGTTCGATCGGGATGTCGGCCAGCCCGTCGCCCACGGTCCAGTCGATCGTCGGCGACGGCAGCGCGACATAGAACGGCACGTCGTTGTCGGCGGCCGCCAGTGCCTTGAGATAGGTACCGATCTTGTTGCACACATCGCCGTCGGCGGTGGTCCTGTCGGTGCCGACGACGACCATGTCGATCTGGCCGCGCTGCATCAGATGGCCGCCGGCGTTGTCGACGATCAGCGTATGCGGCACGCCGTGGCCGGCCATCTCCCAGGCGGTCAATTGGGCACCCTGGTTGCGGGGTCGCGTTTCGTCGACATAGACATGGACTGGAATACCGGCTTCCGTCGCCAGATAGATCGGCGCGGTGGCAGTGCCGTAGTCAACGGTGGCCAGCCAGCCGGCATTGCAGTGGGTCAGGATATTGACTGGTTCGCCCGGCTGCTTGCGCGCCGCGATCGCCTTGATGATTTCGAGCCCATGGGCGCCGATGGCGCGGTTGAGGCCGACATCCTCGTCGGCGATCTCGCCGGCACGCCGATAGGCAGCCGCGGCACGTTCTGCCAGCGGAAGCGTCAGCAGGAAGCGCTGCATTTCGTTCAGCGCCCAGCGCAAATTGATCGCCGTCGGGCGCGTTTCGTGCAAGGTTGCCCAGACGGCGTCGAGTGCTGCGTCCGACGGATCGTCGGCCATCTGCATGGCGACGCCATAGGCCGCGGTGACGCCGATCAGCGGCGCCCCGCGCACCCACATGTCGCGGATTGCCGTGGCGATGCCGACGACGGTATCGATCTTTTCGATACGGAAATCATGCGGCAGCCAGCGCTGGTCGATGATCTCCACCGAACGCCCGTCGTCACTCGGCCAGATGGTGCGGTAGTGGCGGTCGCCGACGTTCAAATCCTGCTCTCCCGTTCGATCAGCGCGGCCAACCGGTTGACCTCGTCGATGCTGTGGATCTGGCGCCGGTTGACGGCGAGATGACGGCCGAATTTCAGCGCCTTTGCCTCACATCTGGCGCGCAGATCCGGATCGGCAATGGTCTCGAAATCGGCATTGTGGGCAAGGCCGAGAATTCGCCGGTGAACCTCGACGCCGGCAAAGCCGAGCAGATCGGTCCAGATCGAATGCAGCATGTGGTCTAGCGCCTGCTCGGCGCCAAGCCTGTCGCCCTGATCTTCGAACAGGCTCTTCTGGTAGAGCATGCCGGTACGCTCGGTTCGCCACAGATGCGAGAACTCGGCGCGAAACACCGACCATGTCTCGACCGTAACGCCGATCAGATAGTCACGCATGGCGTCGCGGCTTCCGTCCTGTTCATGGCCGCGCTGCGAGAAGAACGCCATCCAGAAGTTGGCGAGCAGCATGCCGACGTCGAAGGCGATCGGCCCGTAGAAGGCGAATTCGGGGTCGATCATCCTCGTTTCGGTGTCGGTGACCATGATCGAGCCGGAATGCAGGTCGCCATGCAGCAGCGTCTCGGCATTGGCAGCGAAGATGTGCTTCATGCGCTGCGCCTCGACCTTGAGGTCGCGGTCGGCGCGCAGCTCGGCGACAATGCCGTCGAGCTGCGGGCTGGTGTGCCGGTTCATCTTGGCATCGAAATACGGATCCGAGAAAACCAGGTTCTCGGTGATGTCGCAGAGTTCGACATTGTCGGCGAACAGCGCCAGATCGGCCTTGCGGTCCTTGGTCGCCATATGCAGGTCGGAGCCGCGAAACAGCGTGCGGGCCATGAACAAGCCGATGTCTGTCGCGATGTTGGGCAATTGCCGGCCTTCGATCAGCGCCCGCCGCAGGATAATGTGCGGCGACAGATACTCCATGATGATCAGCGCCTGGCCTTCGTCGAAGTGATAGATATAGGGCACCGAACCCGGCGCCCGCGCCTGTTGCCGCGTCAGCGCATGGTATTCGAAGAAGGAGCGTTTTAGCGGCAGCGGCCAGCTGTCGCCGACCAGCCGGACGTAGGGCAGGGCCTGCTTGACGACGGCCGCACCCTCAGCACCCTCGACGATGAACACCAGGTTCAGATTGCCGTCGCCGACTTCACGAACCTTCCACTGGCTCGTATCCTTGCCGATCTGCGAACACAGGGCCTCGTTGGCACCGAGACGGCCCGCCAGTGTCTCGACCGACAGTGCTTCGAACGGCGATTTCCCAGTCATCCTCACCTCCCGCTCATGTGCTCCGATGATAGCGGAGCCAACGCGGTCGGGCCAAGCTAGGAAGCCTGCTGGCAATTGTCAATCGTGTTGACAATTGCCGATATAGCCCATAGCGTCATGTTCAGGGAGGAACGAATGGGCAATGATGCCGTGTTCCGCGTCGACGGCCTGAGGAAATCCTTTGGCCATATCGAGGTGCTTGGCGGCGTCTCGCTCGAATTGCGTGCCGGCGAAGTGACCGTGCTGATGGGCGCCAACGGCGCCGGCAAATCCACCCTCGTCAAGATCATCAGTGGTGTCTACGACCATGGCGGCGGCACGATGTCGCTTGCCGGTCACGTGTTCGACCCGAAAACGCCGGCGGAGGCGATCCGCGCCGGCGTCGTTACCGTCCACCAGAACATCAATGACGGTGTCGTCGCCGACCTCGACGTCGCCACCAACCTTACCCTCGACAGGTTGAGCGGCAGCGGCGTGCCGACCCTGTTCAATCCAGGCCGGGTGCGTCGCGAGGCAAAGGCGGTGGCCCACCGCATGGGACTGGCCATCGACCTCAAGGCCCGGATCAGCGATCTCTCTCTGGCCGACCGCCAGATGGTGGCGATCGCCCGCGCCATGGCGCACCGGCCGAAAGTGCTGATCCTCGACGAGCCGACCTCCTCGCTGTCCAGCGCCGAAGCCGACCGGCTGTTCGCGCTGCTCGACCGGCTTCGCCAGCAAGGCGTGGCCATCCTCTACATCTCGCACCGTATGTCGGATATCAGACGGCTTGCCGATCGCATCATTTCGATGCGCGATGGGGTTATCTCAGGTATCTTCGACAAGAAGCCGCTGGATTACGAAGGTGCGGTCAACGCCATGCTCGGCCGCAAGATCCAGCTCGAGCGGATCGTCGCCAGGAATTCGGCCAAAGCAATTTTCACTGCCGACGCGCTGCGGATTGCTGAAGGCGCCAGGCCGATCTCGCTGACCCTCGGCGATGGCGAGGTCGTTGCCATCACCGGCCTTGTCGGTGTCGGCAAGACCGTGCTCGCCGAGACGCTGTTCGGCCTGCGCCAGCCGCTGGCCGGGACCATGGTGCTGAACGGGAAACCTTATGCTCCGGCATCGACCGGCGAAGCGATTGCCGCCGGTGTGTTTCTCGTCGCCAAGGACCGGGGCGAAAACGGCATCGTCGGCGACTTCAACATACAGGAGAATATCAGCCTGCCGTTCCACAGCCGCATGTCGCGTCTCGGTGTTCTCAAACGCCGTATCGAACGCGCCATTGCCCGCCAGCAGATCCAGGAGCTCGGCATCGTCTGCCGCTCGGAGAGGGACGAGATGGCGTCGCTTTCCGGCGGCAATCAGCAGAAGGTGATGGTCGCCCGCTGGATGTCGCAGGCGGCAAGGCTTTTCATCCTCGACGAGCCCTTTCAGGGCGTCGACATTTCGGCTAGGCGCGACATCGCCGCCAAGCTGCGGGCCAGCGCCCACGGCCGCGCGACGCTGCTGTTCGTCACCGAACTCGACGAAGCCCTGGAGACGGCCGATCGCATCCTGGTGATGTCGGAGCAGACGATCGTCGGCGAGCACCGCAATACCGATGTCGATCTCGAGCGTCTGCTGGCCGAAGTGGCGGGCGGGCCGTTGCACAGCGCAGCCTGACGGCGGGATGACGATGAGAATTGGAATGGAGAGGGCATGAATTCGGGTTGGATAAAGACGGTGCCGGCGTGCGGGAGCGCTGAATGATCCTGCGCGACAATGCTATTCGCTACGGCTTCATCGTTCTGTTGTTCGGGCTGATCGCCTATTTCGCCGTTGCTGCCGATGGTTTCGTCTCGCCGCAAAGTGCTGTCTTCATCTTCCAGTCGGTCGCCATCACCGGCGTTCTAGCGCTCGGCGTCACCGCCACGCTGGTCGTCGGCGGCTTCGACCTGTCGATCGGCTCTGTCGCCACCAGCGCCATGATGGCGGCTGCCTATGTCATGGTGGTGCTGGGGCAGAACGCCGTCGTGGCGGTCGTCGTCTGTCTTGTGATCGGCGCCGTCGTCGGCCTGATCAATGGCTGGCTGATCGTCTATATGCGGGTTCCGGACCTTTTGGCGACGCTCGGCATGATGTTCCTGCTTGTCGGCCTGCAGCGCATCCCGACCGAAGGCCGTTCGATCGCCACCGGCATGACCATGCCCGACGGCTCGGTCGCCAACGGCAGCTTCGGCGCCGCGTTCCTGGCGCTTGGCCGCCATCGCTTCGATTTCTTCATCCCGAACCTCATTCCGGTGTCGGTCGTCGTTCTGCTCGTGCTGGCGGTGCTGATCTGGTTCTTTCTCGAATACACGCGTTTCGGGCGCATGATGTATGCGGTCGGCAGCAACGAACGCGCCGCAGAACTCGCCGGCGCGCCTGTCAAGGCATACAAAATCTGGGCCTACGTTATTTCGGGAGTTTTTGCCTCGATCGGCGGCATTTTGCTCGCTGCCCGGCTTGGACGCGGCGACATCGCCTCGGGTAATAATCTGTTGCTCGACGCGGTGGCTGCGGCACTCATCGGTTACGCGGTTCTCGGCGCCGCCAAGCCGAACGCCTTCGGCACGGCTGTCGGCGCGGTGTTTGTCGGCGTGCTGCTGCAAGGCCTGACGATGATGAACGCGCCTTACTACACGCAGGATTTCGTCAAGGGCGTGGTTCTCGTGGTCGCCCTTGTCTTTACCTTCGCCCTTTCCGGCAGGGGCAGGAGATAGGGTTCGACCGGGTCACATTTTGGGTTCAACAAGTGGAGGAAACGACGTGAACATCACAAGAAGGCTTTTGGGGAAGGCAGCGCTCGGGCTTGCCGGCGCAACATTGCTGATGCAGTTGCCGGCGATGGCGCAGGACAGGCCGGCGCCGTTCGACAAGCCGGGTGCCGTCAAGATAGCGCTGGTCCGCTATCTCTCGACCGGCGACTTCTTCCAGGCCTATCTTTCCGGCGTCGAGGCGCAGGCCAAGGCGCTCGGCGTCGACCTGCGCGTGCTCGACAGCCGCCAGGACGCAGCGCTTCAGGCGGACATGGTCGACCAGGCCATCGCGCTCGGCGTTCAGGGCATCATCATCCAGCACGGCCTGACGGAATCGATGAAGGACGCCGCCCAGCGCGCGGTCGACGCCGGCATCAAGGTCGTCGCCTTCGACGTCAATGTCGAAAACCCCAAGATCCCGCAGATCGAACAGTCCGACCGCGACCTCGCCCGCCTGGCGCTCGAACAGGCGGTCAAGGACAATGGCGAGAGCTGGAAGGCCGGCTATGTCTATGTCGCCGGCATCGCCCCACTCGACCGCCGCAACGAGACCTGGGTCGAATTCAAGAAGAAATATTCGGGCATCGATGAAGTTGCCATGTTCGGCACGCTCGACAACCCGATCGCCAATTCGGTCGCCAACCAGGCCCGTTCGGTGCTATCGGCCCATCCCGACATCAAGGTGATGTTCGCGCCCTATGACGAATTCGCCAAAGGCGTGAAGATCGCCGTCGACGAGGCCGGGCTGAACAAGGACATCAAGATCTATTCGGCCGACATCTCGACCTCGGATATCGCCGCGATGCGCGAGCCGGACAGCGCCTGGGCGGCAACCGCCGCCACCAACCCGGCCGTCGTCGGCCAGGTCTCGGTGCGTGCGCTGGCGCAGCTCTTGGCCGGCGAGGATCCCGGCCACAACGTCATCGTGCCGCCGACGCTGATCACCCAGAAGGACCTGCTCGACAAGGACATCAAGAACATGGAGGACCTCTCGGCCAAGCTGCCGCAATTCGCCCATGCCGATGTCGCGATGCCGACCTGGATGCCGAACCCGAACGCGAAGTGACTTTCGGCACGAGCAAAACAATAGCCGTCTGCAGCAGCTTGTTGCAGGCGGCCTTTTGTCGAAGATGTCTGGCGTGCCGGACCGCCGAATTGCAATTGTCGCAGCCGCCGGCTTTGCGGGCCGATTGGACAATCGAAACCCAGGATTGACGGGTACATGGAGATGCGGGCGGTAGAGGAAAGTCTTACCGGCGCCGTCGCCGGAACATGTTTTCGATGCTTGAAGGCCACCACGGGCGTTGTGGTGTTGGGTGGATCGAGCGGCCGTGTTGACGTCGGCCGCGCGCGGCTCTTTGCAAATGCGGGTGCATCGGCCTTGGCTCTGCAGTGGTTTGGCGGTGAAGGCCAGGTTCCCGGAATATGTGAGCTTCCCCTGGAAACGTTCTTTGCGGCAACCGATTATCTCATTGAAACAGGATGCCGTCGTATCGTCTATGTGGGCACGTCTAAGGGTGCCGAGGCGTCATTGCTTGCCGCCGTCCATGACCAGCGAATTGATGCGGTGGTCGCGATTAGCCCGTCATCCGTAGTTTGGGGAAATGTCGGTGCGGGCCGCGATGGTGTCAGCTGGCCTGAACGATCCTCATGGTCGCTCGACGGCATCGCGCTGCCGTTTGTGCCGACAGATCCAGATTGGACACCAGAGTATGTCGATGGCCAGGTGTCCTACAGGGGGCTTTTCGAAAGTTGTTTGAAAACGTTCAAGCGGGAAGCGAATGCGGCGACCATCCCTGTTGAGACCGCATCGGCCGAGCTTCTGCTCGTCGCCGGTGGCGGCGATGCACTGTGGCCTTCCCTATCGTTCGCCCGAGATATTGTTGGGCGGCGCGGCGAAGCAGGCAAGGTCACGCATCTCATTTCGTCGCCGGATGCCGGTCACCGCATTCTCTTGCCAGGCGAGAACACACCACGCTCGACTTTGCATGCACACGGAGGCAATGACGAGGCCGATTCAAAGCTGGGCCGAAAGGCTTGGGAAGGCATCCGAGAACTACTTTAGCAAAATTCTCAAATGCGCACCTGTCTCGGCTACTCGTTGAACAGATCGGAATGTGAGCCGGTGCGAGCAAGCTGTAGCTCGTCACCGGCAACACGATAGATCAAGAGCCAGTCCGGTTCTATGTGAGCGTCACGAAAGCCTTTCCAATCGCCTTTCAGCGAGTGGCCCTTATAGCTCGCCGGTAGCTCATCTCCGGCGAGCAGAAGGCCTAGCAGTTCGCGCAATTTACCAAGGTCTTTGCCGCGCTTCTCCGCACGTTTCACGTCCCGGCGGAATTGCCCGGAGCGAACGGGCGTCAGCACGTCAGATGCCCAGATCCTTGAACAACTCATCGGCCGAGGCGAAGCGCTTGCCCTTGCCACGCTCCAATTCCGTCATCGCCTTCCGAGTGGTTGCGTTCGGCACTTTCACCGGAAAGGGAAACTCCTTGTCGGCGGCGACGCGGACCAGCAGCAGGCGGATGGCGTCGGAAACGGACAATCCCATTGCCGCCAAGGCCTCCGTTGCCTGATCCTTTGTCGCCGTATCGATCCGAGCGCGGACCACGGTATCCGTTGCCATGTTGTGACTCCTTAAGAGAGCCACAATGTAGCTACAAAATACCAATTACGCAAGTGTGATCCCCGATCGCGCCTACCTCAACGCCGCCGCGATGTTGCCGCCATCGACCGTCGTCACATCGGCGGTGGTCCGCTCGGCCAGCGCCTGATGCAGGAAGGCCTGGGCGACGTCTTCTGCCGTCACTTCCTGCCCGAGCAGGTTGCCCGACATGTACTCCTTCTCCGACACGCCGCGCGCGCCCGAGCGGCTGGCGATCATGGCGTCGGTCAACAGCCCCGAACGGATGCGGTCGGCGTTGACGGCATTGGAGCGGATGCCATGCGCGCCGTAGTCGAGGGCATATTGCCTGGACAAAAACAGCGTTGCCGCCTTGGGAATGCCATAGGCGCCGAACTTCGGCCCCGGATTGACCGCCTGCTTGGAGGTATTGAACAACAGCGCGCCGCCGGTGCCCTGTTCCAGCATGATGCGCACGGCATTCTGCGCCGCCGACTGGTGGGCGAAGAAATTGAGTTCGAAGCTTTTGCGCAAGGTGGCGTCGTCGAGTTCGCCGATCCGGCCCTCCCAGGCAGCACCGGCATTGGAGACGAGAATGTCGAGGCCGCCGTAGACGTCGACCGCTTTGTCGAAGGCGGCGCGCATCTGCACCGGATCGGTGATGTCGGCGCCAATGCCGATCGAACCGTTACCGGCCTTTTTTGCCGCCTCGGCAGCCCTTGACCCATCGAGATCGACGACGACGGCATGGGCACCGTTGTCGGCGAACAGCTTTGCCGTGGCAGCACCGATCGCGCCGGCGCCGCCGGTGACCAGCATCACCTGGCCGGTCAGCGGCTTCGGCTTGTTGGCGGCGAGCTTGGCCTGTTCCAGCGACCAGTATTCGAGCGGGAACAGGTCGGCTTTGGAGAGCGGGCGGAAATCGCCGACGGCTTCGGCGCCGCGTACCGCCTCGATCCACATTTCGCCGACGTCGGAGGCGATCTTCGCATCCTTGAGCGTGCGACCGTGGCCGAACATGCCGAGGCCGGGCACCAGCGTCAGCCGCGGCATCGGGTCGAGCATGGTGCGCTTCACGTCGTCGAGCGCATCATTGGTTTCGAAATAGGCGCGATAGTCCTTGGCGAATTTCTCGACATGCTGGCGGATGACGGATTTGTAGTCGCCGACCTTGTCCGCGTTGGGCGCCGGCAGTGCCATCGGTCCGGTCTTGATGCGGATCGACAGGTCGGGTGTCGACACGCCGCGTCCGGCATAGTCGGCAATTTTTGCCGAATTGGTGAAATCGACGATCGCATCCGAGGTGCGGAAATCGCTGATCATGCGGTCGAAGCGGCCTTCGCCGCGTGCCACCGCCGCTGCGCCGCGCAGCATCGGCGCAATCTCCGCGGGCTTCGCCAGCCTGGCCGGCAGTGCCACCTTTTCGGTGCGCGGCTTGCCGTTCCCAGCGATGAAATCCTCGGCGACGTTCACATAATGGATCATCCTGTCATAGGCCTGCCTGGCATCGTCGCCGAAGGTGAAGATGCCGTGCTTGTCGAGGATCAGGCCTTCGACCGTCGGATCGGCGTCGAATACATCGGCGGCCGCCTTGGCCAGATCGAAGCCCGGCATGATGTAAGGCACGAATCCCATTTTCTCGCCGAACACCTTCCGGCTCAGCGCCTCGCTGTCCTCCTGGTCGACGATGGCCAGGATCGCCGTCGAATGGGTGTGGTCGACGAATTTGTGCGGCAGGAAGGCGTGCAGCAGCGTCTCGACCGAAGGGTTGGGCGAGGACGGGTCGATGAGGTTCGCCCGCTGCAGCGCGACCATGTCCTCGTCGGAGAGCTTCTTGAGCGACCGCGCCTTCAACAGCGCGCCGAGCTTGACCGCCGGCAGGCCCTGCGGCTCGATGACGCCCATGTCCCAGCCGCTGCCCTTGACGCAGAGCACGTCCCATTCGTCGCCGACAAGGTCGGTGGCCTTGGTCTTGCACGATGTATTGCCGCCGCCATGGAGGACGAGCCGCGGCTCGCCGCCCAGCAGCCTGGTCGTATAGACGCGCAGCGCCAGGTCGCGGGCCACACCCTTCTTTGCATAGTCGGCGACCAGCTTCTCCGCCTCGCCGTCATTCCACAGGTTCTTCATGTCAGCTTCGTCCGATTTCTCTTTTGTTGTGAACAGGAATACCGCGACGCCTTGATGACAATGCGTCGGCGGCTCTAGGTATCAGGCGACCTCTTTTGCTGCTGCTCCGGCATGGTCGAGCAGCCGTCGCGCCATGCGCGCGCCTACGACCAGATGGGTGCAGAGCCCGCCGGCGATCGCCGCGACGAGCGGTTCGAACTTGCTGTCCTCCTGCACCACCACAAGGCGCTTTTCGATGCTGTGCAGCGATGACAGCTCTGCCGAAATCAGCCGGCGGTTGTAGCTGCAGTCGAGCGCCTGGCCTCGGGCGTCGATGATCTGCCCGGCAATGACGCCGGCCGCACCCGCCTTGCGCAATGCAGCCATTTCGCTCTCGGTCAGCGCGCCGCATTTGACCAGATGGCTGTCGGTGTCCACCGAGCCGACCGAATACAGCGCCAGGTCGCACTCACCGATGCCCGACAATTGCTCGCGGATCACCGGCTCGGCGCGCAGGCCGCGTGCCAGTTCTTCCGTCGTCAGAACCAGCGGCGCGTAGAAGTTCAGTCCCTTGGCGTTGAGCCGGCGCGCGATTTCCATGGTGCACTGGTCCGGCCGGTACGAATAGGGGGCGCCCAGATTGCCGCAGAGCTGCACCACGGTGACGTCCTGCAGATCGGCATAGGACATGATGTCGGCGATGGTGTAGATGGTCCGCCCCCAGGCGACGCCGATACGGTCGCCCTTCCTGACCAGCTCGAGAAAGACGCTTGCCGCCAGCACCGCGATGTCGGTCGAGGGGTCGGCGACATAGCCGTTTTCCGGCGCGATCCAGACCGCGTCGAGCTTCAGCGCGTCTTCCAGCTTGCGCGCCAGCACGTCGTCGGTGAAAAGCTGGGTCGAGGTCGAGATGTTGACGATGCCGGTCTCGCGCGCCTTGCGCAGATACATCGCCACCGAGGCACGGGAAATCTTGAGCTGGCTGGCCACCTGGTCCTGGCGCAGGCCGTGTGCATAGTAAAGCCAGGCGGCCTTGTGGATAAGCTGTTCTGCCGGTCGGATCGCCATGCCATCTCCTCGCTGACATTATTCACGGCTCTCGACAAAAGTCAAACCTTAGGCTGCGCACCTGATCCGACACCTGGCATTCCGGATGTCAGTAATTGCGCATTTATTGTTATCTCGGTACAATAAACCGATCAGGAGGTCCGACAATGAACGTATCATTGGGAGAGCGTTGGGAAACCTTTGTTTCCAACATCGTCAAGTGCGGCCGCTACGGTTCTGCCAGCGAAGTCGTGCGCGAGGGCCTGCGCCTTGTCGAAGAGCGCGAGGAAAAGCTGAAGGCGCTCCGTGCCATGGTGGACAAGTCGTTTGCTGAAGGCGGCGAAGCCACCGAGCAGGATATTGACGCCGCCTTGGAAGCCAAGGCCAAGCAACTCGCAAGGGAAGGCTTTTAGGAGTGCCACGGCTGCGCATGCTGCCGTCGGCACAAGCAGATTTGGTCAATATCCTTGAATACCTCACTCGTGAAAGCGGCAGCCTGTTTATTGGCGGGCGTTTTGTGGATGCTCTGCGCCAGAAATGCCGTGATCTGGCGAGCTTGCCGGCGACGATTGGTCGTGCTCGTCCCGAACTCCGGCCGGACGTCCGAAGTTTCGCTTTCAGGGGATACGTGATTTTCTTCCGCTATAATGGCGACTTTTTCGAAGTGGCGAATATCGTGGAAGGGCATCGGGACATCGACGCTTTGTGGCCGGAGGGTGAGGGCGGGGAGGGGCGTCCCAAGTAATGGGCGAAGTGTCTGATGGCGGTGCACGAATCCAGTACGCGCTCAGGATCTGGTGGTAAGAAGGCTCGACCAGACATTGCGGAGGACGGGATGGGCAATCCCTACGAACAGGATCTCGACAGGAATCCGGCCAACCACCAGCCGCTGACGCCGCTCACCTATTTTGAGCGGGCGGCAAAAACCTTTCCCGACCAGACCGCCATCATCCATGGCCGCCAACGCACGACCTATCGCGATTTCTGGAAGCGCTCGCTGAGGCTTGCCTCGGCGCTGGCGAAGCGCGGTATCGGCAAGGGCGACACCGTCACCGTCATGCTGTCGAACACACCGCCGATGCTGGAAGCGCATTTCGGCGTGCCGATGACCAGGGCGGTGCTGCATTCGCTCAACACCCGCCTCGACGCCGCCGTCATTGCCTTCCAGCTCGATCACGCCGAAAGCAAGGTGCTGATCGTCGACCGCGAATTCGCCGGCGTGGTTCGGCAAGCGCTGACGCTGGCCAAGGTCAGGCCGCTGCTGATCGATTACGACGATCCCGACTATGCCGCCGATGCGCCCTATGCCAAGGGCGAGCGGATCGGCACGCTGGACTACGAGGCGTTTGTCGCCGACGGCGACGAGGATTTCGCCTGGTCGATGCCGGACGATGAATGGGATGCCATTTCGCTCAACTACACCTCCGGCACGACAGGCAATCCGAAGGGCGTCGTCTGTCACCACCGCGGCGCGGCACTGATGGCCTATGCCAACACCATCCATGCCGGGATGGGCAAGCACCCGGTCTATCTGTGGACGCTGCCGATGTTCCACTGCAACGGCTGGTGCTTTCCCTGGACGCTTGCCGTGCAGGCCGGCACGCATGTCTGCCTGCGCTGGGTGCGGCCGAAGCCGATCTACGACGCCATCGCCGATCACGGCGTCACCCATCTGTGCGGTGCACCCATCGTCATGTCGGTGCTGATCAACGCCTTGGACGAGGACAAGCGGCAATTCCCGCAGACCGTCACCTTCAACACCGCCGCGGCGCCGCCGCCTGAGGCGGTGCTGTCGGGCATGGCCGATGCGGGCTTTGCCGTCACCCATCTCTACGGCCTGACCGAAACCTATGGCCCGGCCGTCGTCAACGAATGGCATGGCGAGTGGGACCTGCTGGAGAAAGGGGCGAGGGCGGCGAAGAAGGCCAGGCAAGGCGTACGCTATGCCGCGCTCGAAGGCCTGACGGTGATGGACCCGCAGACGATGCAAGAGACGCCGGCCAACGGCGAGACGATCGGCGAGGTGATGTTCCGCGGCAACATCGTCATGAAAGGCTATCTCAAGAACCGCAAGGCGAGCGACGAGGCCTTTGCCGGCGGCTGGTTCCATTCGGGCGACCTCGGCGTCATGCACCCGGACGGGTACATCCAGCTCAAGGACCGTTCCAAGGACATCATCATCTCCGGCGGCGAAAACATCTCCTCGATCGAGGTCGAGGAGGCGCTGTACAAGCATCCCGGCGTCGCTTCTTGCGGCGTTGTCGCCCGATCCGACGACAAATGGGGCGAGGTGCCGGTCGCCTATGTCGAGCTGAAGCCGGGCAAGGCGGCGACCGAGGCGGAGGTAATCGAGCACTGCCGCGCGCTGCTCGCCCGCTTCAAGGTGCCGAAAGCGGTGATCTTCGCGGAAATCCCGAAGACTTCGACGGGCAAGATCCAGAAGTTCCGGCTGCGGGAGATGGCAAAGCAGCCTTAGGGCCTGATCCGAAAACGGAACCGATTTCGGAAAGCATCTTTTCAAGATCCTTCGCAAAAAAACACGGGGCGGCGTTGCAGGCGCGCCCGGCGGAAACCACATGCGTTTCGTGGGCCAACTCCGTCCGGGGATGTCACCATCTGTCACTAGTAGCCAAAATGGTGCCTTGACAGGTGATGGTTTTCAATTTACGAGTGACGAAATTCTAAATTCGTCAGTCGTAAATTTGGCCAACGAGATGCTTGAAACCCTGGACACCACCGCCGATTCCGCCCGCCAGGAAAATGTCACGCGCATCCTGGATTGCGCGGAGCGATTGTTCCGCCACTACGGCTACGGCAAGACCAACGTCGCCGACATTGCGCGCGAACTCGGCATGTCGACTGCCAACATCTACCGCTTCTTCGCCTCCAAGGTGGAAATCCATCAGGCGGTTTGCGGCCGTATGCTCGAGACCTGCTACCGGTTGAGCTACGAAGCCTGCCATGGTTCCGGCACCGCCAGCGAAAAGCTCCGCCGCTACGTGCATACGCACTATCAGTGGACGCTGGATACCATGATCGACCAGGAGAAGGTGCACGAGATGGTCATCGTCGCCATCGAGCGCGACTGGCATGTCATCGAAAAGCACATCGACCGCATCCACGACCTGGTCGCTGACGTGATCCGCGAGGGCATCGCCACCGGCGAGTTCGTCGATCAGGATCCGGTAGTCGCTTCCCGGTGTTTCGGTGCTGCCATTATCAGCCTCTCTCATCCACAGATGATGGCCCAGTGCCTCGCCAAGAAGAACCGGGCGACGCCGGACGAGCTTACCGAGTTTGCCATCAGAGCCTTGAAGAAATGACCATTGCCGCCCGTCGGGCGGTGATGTCGGCAATTCATCTCCACAGTTCGGGAGTACGAAAAGTGTCTTTGTCCAAGTCCATCACCTACAGGCGACCGGCCGCCGGCCTGGCACTGATTGTCGTTGCCGCTCTCGGCCTCGCCGGCTGCTCGCAAGAGAAAGCCGAGGTCAAGGAGATCATCCGCCCGGTCAAGGTGGTCGAGATCGCCAAGGCGAGCGATACCCGTCAGCTTTCCTATTCCGGATCGGTGCGCGCCCGCACCGAGATGAATCTCGGCTTTCGCATCAACGGCAAGATCACCGAGCGCCTTGTCGACATCGGTGACCGCGTCAAGCCGGGTGACGTTCTCGCCCGCGTCGATCCCACCGACTACGAGCTCTCGGTGAGAAGCTCTCAGGCCAGCCTCGATGCTGCGGACCGTCAGGTCGAGACAGTCGAGCTTACGCGCAAGCGGGCCGAACAGCTCTACGCCAAGAATTTCGCCCCGAAGTCGCAGCTCGAGCAGGCGACGCTCGCCTATAATCAGGCGGTCGCCACGCGAGACTCCGCCCGCTCGCAGCTTGCCCAGGCACAGAACCAGGTCCGCTATACCGATCTCAAGGCGGACAAGAACGGCATCGTCACATCAGTTGCCGCCGATGTCGGCCAGGTTGTCGGCTCCGGCACGCCGGTGGTGACCGTTGCCATCGACGGCGAGAAGGAAGTCCTGATCGCTGTTCCGGAAACCGATATTGCCGAATTCAAGCCGGGCAAGACCGTCAAGGCTGGCTTCTGGTCCGATGAGGCGCTGACGCTCGACGGCAAGGTCCGCGAAGTCGCCGGCAGCGCCGATCCGCAGTCGCGCACCTTTGCCGTTCGCGTCAGCCTGCCCAACGATCCTCGCGTGCTGCTAGGCATGACCGCCTCCATCGAAGCCGCGGTGGACAACCGGCAGCAGCTGGTGTCGATCCCGCTGGCCGCGTTGGCGCAGAAGGACAGCCAATCGATCGTCTGGACAGTCGACCGCAACGGCGGGACCGTCCATGCGCATCCGGTCAAGGTCGCCGCCTTCACCCCCGACGGCGTCAGCGTCGCCGATGGGCTGAACCCGGGCGACGTCGTCGTCGCCGCCGGCACGCAGTTCATGACCGAGAATCTGAAAGTCAAGCTGACCGGTGATGCAGCGCAACAGTCGGCGTCGGCCGATGACGCTGCAAGGCGCTTGCGCTGACGGCCAGGCAATTCACGGTTTCCGGGCGGCAGGCGCCCCCGATTTTCGAGATCTCAGGTCGATGTAACCCCCACGTCGATCCTCGCGTCCCACCGCGATGTAGATCTCTCAACTCGGAAAGCCACGCCGCCCGGAAGCCCACATCGGAAGTTCCTTGGGCATGCGAAAGCGCGTGCTCTGTTGATCAAATTGAAACGGACTGACGCCGATGACCATCGACACCAATGAAAAGCGGTCTTTCAATCTTTCGCGCTGGGCAATCGGCCATCCGAGCATTGCCCGCTTCCTGTTCGGGCTGATCATCGTCGCCGGTACACTCGGCCTGATGCGCATGGGCCAGAAGGAAGACCCCGATTTCACCTTCCGCGTCATGGTCGTCCAGGCGATCTGGCCAGGCTCCTCGATCAAGGAGATGGAGGACCAGGTGGTCAACAAGATCGAGCGCAAGCTGCAGGAAACGCCGCACCTCGATTTCGTCCGCTCCTACACCCGCGCCGGCAGCGCCATCATCACCTTGCAGGTCAAGGGCGACACCAATCCAGCGCAGGTCGCCGATGCTTTCTATCAGGTGCGCAAGAAGGTCGGCGATATCGCCAATGAGCTGCCGCAGGGGCTGCTCGGGCCTTACTTCAATGACGAATTCGGCGACACGTTCATCACCCTGCATTCGATCAGCGGCGACGGCTACAGCTATCCCGAGCTGAAGAAATTCGCCATCCAGGCGCGTGACATGCTGCTGACGACGCCCGGTGTCGAGAAGGCCGTGATCATCGGCGACCAGCCGGAAAAGCTCTACATCGACGTTTCATCCAAGGTGCTTGCCGAACGCGGCCTGACGTTGACCGACCTGCAGAATGCGATCCAAGGCCAGAACAATGTCGACCCGGCAGGTTCGGTCGACACCGGCCAGCGTTCGGTGCGCATTTCGGTTGAGGGCGATGTCACCAGGGCGGCCGACATCCGCGAGCTTCGCCTGCGCGCCGGCAACCAGGTGACGCGCCTCGGCGACATCGCCACCGTGACCTCCGGCCTCGAGGATCCGTACCAGCGCAAATACCGTTTCAACGGTCACGACAGCGTCCAGCTCGGCGTCGTCATGGCCAAGGGCTTCAACGTCACCGACGTCGGCAAGGACGTCGAAGCGACCTATAAGCGCTTCGAAGAGGCGCTGCCCTATGGCGTTTCGGTCGATCAGATTTCCGACCAGCCGCATGTCGTGAAGGAGGCGGTGAGCGAGTTCATGGAAGCGCTCGGCGAAGCGCTGCTGATCGTGCTTTTCGTATCGTTCCTGTCGATCGGGTGGCGCTCGGGCCTGGTGATCGCGATCGTCATTCCGCTGGTCCTGGCCGCCACGTTCGCCATCATGTACGAGCTCGGCATCGACCTGCAGCGCATTTCGCTCGGCGCGCTGATCATCGCCCTTGGCCTCCTGGTCGACGACGCGATGATCGTCGTCGAAATGATGGAGCGAAAGCTCGAGGAAGGCTTGGTCAAGGTCGAGGCGGCGAGCTTCGCCTATTCCTCGACCGCCTTCCCGATGCTGACCGGCACGCTGATCACCACGGCCGGTTTCATCCCCGTCGGTTTCGCGGCCTCGACCGCCGGCGAATATGTGCGCACCCTGTTTTACGTCGTCGGCATCGCGCTGGTCGTGTCCTGGTTCGCGGCGGTCTATTTCACGCCGTGGCTCGGCCACATGATCCTGAAGCAGCGCAAGCACGCCG
This sequence comes from Mesorhizobium sp. M0998, assembly GCF_040318885.1. Lineage (NCBI taxonomy): Bacteria > Pseudomonadati > Pseudomonadota > Alphaproteobacteria > Hyphomicrobiales > Phyllobacteriaceae > Mesorhizobium > Mesorhizobium sp. M0998. Next base: position 28,394 of record NZ_JAMYND010000002.1, on the reverse strand, counting down.
GCAACCATCACGATGTCTTCGACACGCGCTTCTACCGCCGTCTTCGCTCGACCGTTGCATGGGCGGTGCGCCACCGCATCATCGTCCTGGTGATGACGCTGATGACGTTTGCCACCAGCCTGTGGGCGTTCCAGTTCATCCCGCAGAATTTCTTCCCGCAATCGTCGCGCCCGGAAATCCTTGTCGACCTCTGGCTGCCGGAAGGCACCAGCATCAAGGAAGTCGAGACCCAGGCCAAGGCGCTCGAAGCCAGGATGATGGACGACAAGGACAAGCGCTTCATCGCCACCTATGTCGGCGAAGGCGCGCCGCGCTTCTTCCTGCCGCTCGACCAGCAGCTTCGCAACCCGAATTTCGCCCAGCTTCTGGTGATGGCCAATGACGAACCGGCCCGCGAGCGGCTGATTGTCAAGCTGCGCACCATCCTGGCAAATGATTTCCCATCGATCCGCGCCAAGGTCGACCGCCTGTTCCTTGGTCCGCCGACCGGCTGGCCGGTGCAGATGCGCGTCATGGGTCCGGATCGCCAGGAGGTGCGCCGCATCGCCGACGAGGTGAAGGCGAAGTTCCAGGCAAATCCGCTGCTCGGCGCCATCCACGACGACTGGCTGGAGCCGGTGCCGACGATGAAGCTGGTGATCGACCAGGATCGCGCCCGTGCGCTCGGCGTCACCTCGCAGCGCATCCGCCAGACGCTGCAGGCGGCCATGTCGGGAGCGCCGCTCGATGACTTCCGCGACGGCGAGGAGACGGTTTCGATCGTCGCCCGTGAGCCGGAGGCAAGCCGTCACCTGCTGTCGGCGGTCGACTCCGTCTACATCCCGACCGATTTCGGCGGCTCCGTGCCGCTGTCGCAGGTCGCCAAGGTAGTCCCGGTGCTGGAGCAAGGCGTCGAATGGCGGCGCGACCGCTTGCCGACCATCAGCGTACGCGCCACGCTTCCGGACGGCGTGCAGCCGAACGATGTCGCCATGAAAATGTACAGCGACATGCAGGGCCTGCGCGCCAGCCTCGCACCCGGCTACAAGATCGAGATCCAGGGCGGCGCCGAGGATGCGGCCGAAAGCCAGGCCTCGATTGCGGCGAAAGCGCCGATCATGCTGGCCGTCATCGTCGTGCTGCTGATGATCCAGCTGCAGCATTTCGGCAAGGCCATGCTGGTGCTGGCGACCGGTCCGCTCGGCATCATCGGCGCGGCGGCGGCACTTTTGATCAGCGGCGCGCCGTTCGGCTTCGTCGCCATCCTCGGTGTCATCGCCCTGCTCGGCATCATCATGCGCAACTCGATCATCCTGGTCGATCAGATCGACCAGGACATCGCCGCCGGCGTGGAGCGTTCCGAGGCCATCATCGGCTCGGCGGTGCGCCGGTTCCGGCCGATCGTGCTGACGGCGCTGACGGCGGTGCTGGCGCTGATCCCGATCTCGCGTGGCGTCTTCTGGGGGCCGCTCGCCTACGCCATGATGGGCGGCATTCTCGTCGCCACGGTGCTGACCATCCTTGTCCTGCCGGCAGCCTATGCGCTGTTCTTCGGCAGGGAGCCCAAGAAGGTGGTGGAGCAGCCGGCCGAGACGGAAGAAAAGAACGAAAGGCCGCAACTGGCCCTGGCGGCCGAATAGCGGTCGAGCGAACGTCTTCCATAGATAACCCCGCCGAGGCGGGGTTATCAGGGTCGGGTCAGGCCGCAATCAGTTCGTACGGCCGAGCATCGTTATTCATTTTCTGTATTTTGATCGGTTGCTCGTCCGCGGTAGGAACGCTCCGACGCGACAACTCATCGATTCCCGCGTCAACAGGCAGCCCCAGCTTTTCGATTGCCAAACGACGCACCAGGGCCTCAGCCGAGCTGTCAATGTCGATTTCGTTGCGCTCCCATCGGCCAATCGACTGCTTGTCACGGTGGACCAAGGCGGCCAATTCAGCTTGGGTCAGACCCATTTCGGAGCGCAGGAAACGAAGCTCGTCCCCGCTCATGCCCTTGGCATGGCTTACGATCCCAAGCGCGATTACTTGATGCAGTTCATTCACAGCAGGAATCGTGATGATGTCGTCGCCATCGTCATCCACCTCAACGGCGATGCCTTCGATGTAAACGTTGAGCAGACCGCTTTCTGTGTAGTGGTGTGCGTTATTCATCAGCTTCAACTCCAATTATCGAGCCCGCTTTTCGCTCGAACTCATCGATCCACATGACCGAAATAACTTTGACGAGACATCCGTTCTTGGAAGGGATGATAACGACCCCGATGGATCGACTCCCGCTGTTCGGTGTCTTGCACTCCACGCGATAACGGAAATGACCCGGCCGGGTTGCGGGCACAGGTGGTTGGTACACATTTCCAAACTTGAGCGCATGCAGCACATCAGACATGATCAAGCCGCGTTCGGAAAGCCGATCCTGCGCATGCAGCTTGTACGAGATGTTTAGTTTCAGATTTCTCGCGATAGATCTTATTTCAATCGTCGCACGGCCGGCATCCCAAGGTTGCGTGATCGTCACAAATCCCCCTTCTATGGCATTCCTTCCGGTGCTTCATCTATCATGGTGATACCTACATAAGTGCTGAACGTCAATAAACAAGCGGCATGCCATTGACGCCCGTTGGGTGGTGACAAATTCGCTACCGAACACAGGACGACACCGCTATTAAGACTAGCGCGTGGTTGGAGGACAGTCATGACCATAGCTCAGACAAAGGCACCGCTGCGGCTGCCGATCGACGGGCGCCATCGCCGGATGTTCATCGGCGGCGGCTGGGTCGATGCCCGCTCCGGTCGGACCACGGAGAGCCGCAATCCCGCCACCGGCGCGGTCATCGCCACGGTGCCGCGCGCCGACCGCCAGGACATCGACTTGGCGGTGACTGCTGCGCGCAAGGCGTTCGAGGGCCCGTGGAGCCGGTTCAAGCCTTATGAGCGCCAGGTGCTGCTGCTGAGGATCGCCGACCTCTTCGAAAAGCACTGGGAAGAGATCAGCCGCTCCGACACCACCGACATGGGCATGCCGATCATACGCACCCGCGCCAATCGCAACCGGGTCATCGGCATGCTGCGCTACTATGCCGGCATGGCGACGGCGCTGCACGGCGAGACGATCGACAACTCGCTGCCCGGCGAAATCGTCTCGTTCACCCACAAGGAGCCGGTCGGCGTCGTCGGCGCCATCATTCCCTGGAACGCGCCAACGGCGGCGTCGATCTGGAAGATCGGCCCGGCGCTGGCGACCGGCTGCACCATCGTGCTGAAACCATCGGAAGAGGCGCCGCTGACGCCGCTTTTGATCGCCGACATCATGAACGAGGCCGGCGTTCCGGAAGGCGTCGTCAACATCGTCACCGGCACCGGCACCGAGGCAGGTGCCGCACTCGCCGAGCATATGGGCGTCGACAAGATCGTCTTCACCGGCTCGACGGCGACCGGCCAGTCGATCGTGCGGGCCTCGGCCGGCAACCTCAAGCGCGTCTCGCTGGAGCTCGGCGGCAAGTCGCCGGTCATCGTCTGCGCCGATGCTGATCTCGACAAGGCGGTGCCGGTGGCGGCGATGTCGGTGTTCGCCAATTCCGGCCAGATCTGCATCGCCGGTTCGCGCCTTTTCGTCGAACGGCCTGTCCATGACGAGTTCGTCGAGCGGCTCGCGGCATACGCCAAGGGTCTCAGGGTCGGCGACGGCATCGACCCGGCGACCGAGATCGGTCCGCTCGTCTCCGAAAAGCAGCTGCAACGGGTCACCGGGTACCTCGAGGCCGGCACCGCGGAAGGGGCGAAACTCGTCACCGGAGGCACCCGGCTTGTGGAAGGCGCGCTTGCCGCCGGCAATTTCGTCGCGCCGACCGTCTTTGCCGGCGTCTCGGACGACATGAAGATCGCCCGTGAGGAGATCTTCGGGCCGGTGATTTCAGCCTTGCCGTTCGATACGCTGGACGAGGCGGTCGAGCGGGCCAACAACACGCCTTACGGCCTGGCTGCAGGGGTCTTCACCCAAAATCTCGCCACCGCCCACCAGCTGTCGCGCAAGATCCGCGCCGGCTCGGTCTGGGTCAATACCTATCACGCCATCGATCCGGCCGTGCCCTTCGGCGGCTACAAGATGAGCGGCTACGGCCGCGAGGGCGGCGCCGAGCACCTCGCCGAATATCTTAACACCAAGGGCGTGTTCATCAAGATCGATTGATCGGTCCGCCGCCCGCACAAAAAATGCTCCCCGACGCCGGTTTTGCAAAACAGAATTCCTTCCCATGGCCGCAAAGCCATCCAATGCTCGAGCAATTGGAGCGTTACGCTCGTCGTCATCGGTGCGTTTTTCCATGGCAGAAAATCGACAATTGCGGCTTGGCGCTTTCATGCGGCCCGTCAGCCTTCATACCGGCGCCTGGCGCTACCCGGGCGCCTATCCCGACGCCAACTTCAATTTCGCGCATCTCAAGCACTTCGCGCAAAGGCTGGAAGCGGCGAAGTTCGACGCCTTCTTCATGGCCGACCACCTGGCCGTGCTCAACATGCCGATCGAGGCGCTGCGGCGCAGCCACACGGTCACGTCCTTCGAGCCGTTCACGCTGTTGTCGGCGCTTGCTGCCGTCACCGATCGTATAGGGCTGATCGCAACCGCCTCGACGACGTTCGACGCCCCGTACCACATCGCCCGTCGTTTCGCCTCTCTCGACCATATCAGCGGCGGGCGCGCCGGCTGGAATATCGTCACCACATCCAATCCCGACGCCGCGCTGAATTTCGGCCTCGACGAGCATGTCGAGCACGACGAGCGTTATCGCCGGGCGCGGGAGTTTTACGATGTCGTCACCGGCCTGTGGGACAGTTTTGCCGACGATGCCTTCATCCGCGACGCCGAAAGCGGGCTCTATTTCGATCCGGCGAAGCTGCATGTGCTCGACCACAAGGGCGAATATCTTTCGGTGCGGGGACCGCTCAATATCGCGCGGCCGGTGCAGGGCTGGCCGGTCATCGTGCAGGCCGGCGCGTCGGAGGCCGGACGGCAGCTCGCGGCGGAAACGGCCGAGGTGATCTTCGCCGCCCATGCCGATCTCGCCTCGGGGCAGCGCTTCTTTGCCGACGTCAAGGGACGTGCGCAAAAACTTGGCCGGTCGCGCGACGACATCAAGATACTGCCCGGCGCCTTCGTCATTGTCGGCGAGACTGTCGAGGAGGCGCAGACGAAGCGGGCCAAGCTCGACAGCCTCGTCTACTACGAGAGCGGCGTCGCCTCGCTGTCGATCGCGCTCGGCCACGACGCGTCGCGGTTCGATCCGGATTCAGTCTTGCCCGAAATCCCGGAAAGCAACGCCAGCAAGAGCGGCCGCGAGCGCGTCATCGAACTGGCGCGCAAGGAAAACCTGACCGTCAGGCAGCTTGCGCAGCGGCTGGGCGGATATTCCGGTCTTGCCTTCGTCGGCACTTCGAAAACCATCGCCGACGAGATGGAGGAATGGCTGGTCACCGAAGGCTCGGACGGGTTCAACGTCATGTTCCCCTATCTTCCCGCCGGATTGGATGATTTCGTCGAGAAAATCGTGCCCGAATTGCAGCGGCGCGGCATTTTCAGGAGCGAATACGAAGGATCGACCCTGCGCGAAAATCTTGGCCTGAAGCGGCCGCCAAACCGGTTCTTCCAACCTGAGACGGCAGCGATCCGCAAAGCTGGCTAGAACCGGTAATGATTTTAGACCGTGGCAAGCATCCGTTCTTTTCGTTCGGCCCGAATGTCCATAGGGTCAGCAGCGGGCTGGCAGCCCGAAATCATCGCGAGGGCTTTGCATCATGACCAATCCGGCCGTTGTCGGTTTCTCAGGCAATTTCACCCGGCCGTCCAAGACGCGCGGCTTCGTCGATCGTATCGTGAACGAGGTAGCCGGCAGATATGGCCTGGCCGCCAGCACGCATGACGTCGTCGACCTCGGCCCCAGCCTCGGTGGCGCCAAATGGGCGCGTGAACTGGATGCGCAAGCGGGCGATATCCTCAAGCGCGTCGTCGCGGCGGACGTGCTCGTCGTTGGCTCGCCCACCTACAAGGGCAGCTATACCGGCCTGTTCAAACACTTCTTCGATCTTGTCGACCCAACGGCGCTCAGGGGCAAGCCGGTGGTGCTGCTGGCGACCGGCGGCGGCGACCGGCATGCGCTGATCATCGAGCACCAGCTGAGACCGCTGTTCGGCTTCTTCGAGGCCTTTACGCTGCCGACCGCGATCTACGCTTCGGACAGGGATTTCATCGACGGCGTGCTTGCGTCCGAGACGATCCAGGCGCGCGTCGGACAGGTCCTCGAGGATATCGGTGCAGCGCTTGGCGGTCGCTCCCGCGCCGGCACCGCTGCCGAATAGCCCCTAAAAAGAATAACCCGCCTCAGCGGCGGGTCTCGGGGCGAATCAGCACCATACCAAAATTATTAGCATAGCTGCCGGCACAAAGCAAGAACAAAATGCAGGAATCGAGCGCGCCTTGCGTGCCCGATCCCTCAACGCAGCCGTCAGATGACGAACAGCCAGTTGGCGAGCAGCATCACCACGACGCCGGCGACCAGCGTCAGATAGGGCAGCATCCCCGCCTTTTTCACCGCAAGGTCGGACGAGCTCATGCCGAGATCGGCCAGCATGTGGTCGGGGAATTTGCCCTTGTCCTGGATGTAGTGCCGGAAGCAGAACACCGGGATGATCAAGGCTGCCGTGATCAGCCCGGCCCACAATGCCATCGGGTTCCAGACCTTGGCGCCGGCGCCCATGAAGACCGCGTTGACGTAGGCAAAGATGGCGCCGAGGCCGAGCAGCCAGCTCGGCGCCCTCCATGGCCGCGCGATGTGGCCATTGTCGATGCGGTGGATCCAGCCGGCATTGAGGTTAAGGAAGTTGAAGATGATGTAGCCGCAATTCGACACGGCGAGGATGAAGAAGAAGCTTGTTGCGTCGGCCGAGGCGATGGCCAGCACGATCAGGTTGAAGATCAGGTCGGTCCACATCGCCCGCGTCGGGGCGCCGTGCTCGTTGACATGGCTGAGATAGCGCGGCAGCCAGCCGTCGACCGAGCCTTGATAGAGCGTGCGCGAGGAGCCGGCCATCGCCGTCATGATGCAGAGCACCAGCGCCAGGATCATCAGCATCACCAGCAGGCTGTGGATCAGCTGTCCGCCGCCGACCATACCGGCCAGCGCGTCGGCAACGCCGGAGCCGTCGACGATCGGCGTCGCCAGCATGCCGTTCAAGCCGAGCACGCCCTGGAAGGTGAACGGCACCAGGATGAACAGCAGCATGCACAACAGGCCGGAATAGAAGATCGCCTTGAAGGTATCGGTGCCCGGGCTTTTGAACTCGGAGGTGTAGCAGACCGCGGTCTCGAAGCCGTAGGTCGACCACGCCGCGATGAACATGCCGCCGAGCACCAGCGTCCAGCCGGCGATGTTCCACGCGCCGGGCTCCGGCGCATAGGCTGCCGCGAGCGGCACCAGCGGCGAGAAGTTTGCCCAGTTGATCTGGCCGGTGACGATCGGCACCACGCCGACGATCAGCATCGGGATGATGACCAGCAGGCCGATATATTTCTGCACGTTGGCCGTGCCCAGGATGCCGCGATGCTGGATCGAGAAGATGATCAGCATCAGCACCGCGCCGATGAAGAAGGTGGCGTTGAAGGTGAAGGAAACCGGGCCAAGCGTGTGACCGTAGAGCGTCCAGTTACGGATCGCCGGCGTCGCCGCCGCGGTGACCGCGGTGATGGCGTCGGCGGCGCTGGTTCCGGCATGGGCCGCGATATAGGCGGCGACCTCCGGCGACGTGTCGGTGAACAGCGGCACCGGCGCCAGTGCGTTGAGGATATAGGCGGCGGCGATCGAGCAGCCGAGCGACAGCACCGGCGACCAGGCGAACCAGTTGCACCACACCGAAAGCGGCGCGATGAATTTCGAATAGCGCAGCCACGCGGTGGCGCCGTAGACCGAGGCGCCGCCGGATTTGTTCGGGAACAGCCCGGCGATCTCCGCATAGGTGAAGGACTGCAGGAAGCCCATGACCATGGATACGGCCCAGATCAGGAAGGCCAGTGTTCCGGTGGTGCCGGCGATGCCGCCGATCGAAAACAGGACAAGGGCCGGAACGCCGCTTGCCACCCAGAAGGCGCCGCGCCAGTCGATGTTCCGGTGCAGCTGCCCTTCGGCAGGCGGCACCAAGGTGGTGACTATCGTGCTCATTTACGTGGATTCCCCATTTTTGATGTTCCCCATCGGCAACAGCCGCAATCTCGCGAGGCGTCATCGACGCTCACGTTGAACGGCCCCAGGCGTTTTCCGCTCAGTAGTATTTTTTTCTTAGCAGTGAAGATTGACCCAACGGGCTTTCACGTCAAGCGCTTTGTGACGCTGTGCACATTGCGCTTGTGGGACAAGGGAAGAACCAGGCAGCGTCGATCAGGAGCGCGGCCTGGTCTTTTGCGGGTCGTAATGGGCGAAGGCGACGACGCGCGCCGGTAGCCGCTTGCTGTGGCCGTCGAGCTTGCCGATTTCGACCTCGGTGCCGATCGCCGAATGCGCGACGTCGAGCCTGGCCAGCGCGATGGTCTTGTTCAGCACCGGCGAGCGCATGCCCGAGGTGACGACGCCGATCTGGGCGCGGCCGATATGCACGCAATCGCCGTGGCCGACGGCGACGTTGGCGTCGATGTCGAGGCCGACCAGCTTCTTCTGCGGGTTTTCCTTGCGCCGGATCAGCGCCTCGCGGCCGATGAAATCGTCGCTCTTGGTCTTCAGGGGTACGGTGAAGCCGATGCCGGCCTCGAACGGGTCGGTCTGGTCGGAAAACTCGTGAGCAGCAAAGATCAGCCCGGCCTCGATACGCACCATATCGAGCGCCTGCAGCCCCATCGGCTTCAGGCCGTGCGGCTGGCCGGCCTGCCAGATCGCGTCGAACACCTTTTCGGCGTCGCGCGGATGGCACCAGATCTCATAGCCGAGCTCGCCGGTGTAGCCGGTGCGCGAGACAACGACCGGAATGCCGTTGCCGCCGCCGATGCGGGCGACGGCGAAACGGAACCATTCGAGTTCGTCGATCGACGGCTGCAGCGGCGAGGTCCAGATGATCTGCCGCAGGACGTCGCGGCTTTTCGGTCCCTGCACGGCAACATTGTGCATCTGGTCGGTCGAGGAGCGCACCAGCACGGTGAGGCCGAGTTTTTGCGCCGTTTCCCGCAGCCATTGGCCGGATAGATTGTCGCCGCCGACCCAGCGGAAATTATCCTTGCCGAGCCTGAGCAGCGTGCCGTCGTCGATCATGCCGCCATGCTCGTAGCACATGGCGGAATAGACGACCTGGCCGACGCCGAGCTTCTTGATGTCGCGGGTCAGCGTGTATTGCAGCAGCGCCTCGGAGTCCGGCCCGGTGACCTCGAACTTGCGCAGCGGCGACAGGTCCATGATCACGGCGTCCTGCCGGCAGGCCCAGTATTCATCGATCGGGCCTTGCCTGGCGAAGGAATTGGCGAGCCAATAGCCCTTGTACTCGACGAAGTTGCGGGTGTGCTTGGCAAAGCTCGAATGAAAGGCGGTCTCGCGGGTCATTTTCGGTTCCGATTCGGGCGTCATGCGTCTGGCGATCGCTCGCGAGAATTTGTGCTGGCCGGGATAGGTTCGCACATGGATGTCGGTCAGGTTCCAGCCATTGGCCGGCGTCGTATCGTCGGGGCAGGCGGACGAGACGCAGACGATGTCCGTGAGCGCCTTGAGTAGCACATAGTCGCCCGGCCGCGACCACGGCTCGTCCGATACCACGACGCCATGCGCGTCGATGGCCGTGTTGAAGAAGAAGTTGATCGCCATCCAGCCGGCGCGAGGCGTGACACCCTTGTCGGCCAGCGCGCGGTTGAAATTCTCCGAGCAGTTGGGATGGCCGGGATAACCGATGTCGTCGTAATATTTGGCCGCGCAGGCGAGCGCGAATGCATCGTGGCGGCCGCAAGTGTCCTGCACAACCTCGACCAGCGGCTCCATGTCCTGGTCGTAGTATTTTGAGTGCAGACCGGGCATCGGATAGCTCGAACCCATCAGCGTGCGCGTCGTCGTCACGTCGAGCGGATGATCGCGGCCCTTGTCCAGCTTGCGCGCCGAAAAGCACTGGAAGTCGGTGCATTGGCGCCCGTCGACATCGATGATCTGCAGATAGTCGCCCGCCTTGACGAAGTAGGCCTCCGCCGTCGCCGAATGGACGCGCAGGTCGAGCACGGGATCGGCCAGCGGGTCGGCAAGCCTGGATTTCGCTGCCGGGCGGATGGTGGCGCGACGGACGATGACGCTAAGCGGCGTCGCCGTATCGTGGCCGTCGACCAGCATCGGCCCGCCGGGCGCGGCAATCAGCATCGACCCATCGCGGGCGACGGTAAAAGCCTGTTCGGTACCGGCAGGGGTGGCGCCGCCGAAAACGCGAACCGCCTTCGCCTGGTCGAGCTGCACCTGGCGCCGCTCGAGCCCCCGGCGCAAGGATGCGAGGCTGTCATCGCCTTCGGCCAGCAGCGCCTTGATGCCGGCGGCATTGCTGTTCGATTTCTCGCCGAGAATGCCGGGATCGGTCGCCTCGCTGCTGTCCCATGCCAGCAGCTCGCAGGCCTGCCCGCCCTCGACATCGCGCACGGTGACAATGTCGCCGGCCTCGACCTCGATCAGCACCGCGCCATTGCCCTGAACCGTGTAGCGCTCCATTCCGGCCGGCAGCGTAATCTGGCCTGGCCGCAGGATCAGGCTCGGCCGGGGCGGTCCGGCGACGACGGCGGGGTAGGGCGACTGGCTCATCTCAACCTTGGTTTCGAGAAACAAGTTTGCCTGTGTGTGAAATTATTTTAGCGGGAAGAATAGCAGGGGGATCGGGTTTGGCAAGGTGAAGGTGGCACAAGCTCCCCCTTCTCCCCTTGTGGGAGAAGGTGTCGCCGAAGGCGACGGATGAGGGGTGTTCCAGGGAACGCCAGCCTCTCACTCCGCTGGAACACCCCTCATCCGTCTCGGCGCTGCGCGCCGATCCACCTTCTCCCACAAGGGGAGAAGGGAAGACGCGCCAAGGCTATGCCAACTCCTCGCTGTGGCTGATCTCGACGCCATACTCGGCGGCAGCGTCCAGCATCGTATGCCACAGGCTTCCCGCGAAGGTGGCGAACACCAGAAGATTGAACACCGCCTGTCCGTCCGGCCGGTCATTGCCGCGCCAGAAATTGATGCTGGTGTGATCGAGCGAGGTCGCCGCAGCGGTGCCGGCCGGGAACACCGCGGGGTGCAGGTCTAGCGACGACAGTTTGGCCAGCATCGCGCGCGCCTTTTCTCCGGAAACGCTGATCAGCGCGCGCGCATGCGACTGGTCGGACAACGAGGCGGATTGCGCAAACGCCTGGCTCAGCGGTTCGCTCGCGTGCTTGCCGCCATTGGACAGGACCAGGAACTGATCCGGTCCCGACCAGATCAGCGTAGCGTCGGGAGCTCGGGTCGCCTTGGGCGTTTCCGGGGCGGCAACGCCGAAGCGGGTTTCGGCGGCCTTCGCCAGTTCTGCCGCTTTGCCGCGCCGCGCCATCACCTGGATCAGATCGAAATTGCGGATCTCGGTGAGCGATACGCCGGCCGCCGTGCCACGCGCGCCATAGGCGCCGACAACAAGCGCTTTCTCCAGCGGACTGCGGGCAATCCAGGAAAACTCAGCCACGCTGGCGCCCTCCATCCGGATCGTAGAAGACCGGGCTGCACAGCTCGACGTCGTAGTCTTCGCCGCGCAGCGGGTCATGCGCATGGACGATCTCGCCGATGCGCTCGCGGCCACGCTCAACAAGCGCCAGCCCGATCCACTGGTCGAGCATGGGCGAGAAGCAGACCGAAGTGACATAGCCCTGGTCGTTGCCGGGACCGGGCGTCTCGCCTTTCGGAATGATATGCGCGCCGGAGCGCAGGCGGCGCGTCTTGTCGACCGGCTTGATGCCGACGACGACCTGCCGGTCTGGGGCAATCAGCGCCTCGCGCCCGGCCATGACGCGGCCGATGAAATCTTTTTTGGTCGACATCATCTTGCCGAGGCCGAGGTCGGCGGCGGTCGTCGTGCCGTTCAGCTCCGGGCCGGCGACATGGCCCTTTTCGATGCGCATGACGCCGAGCGCCTCGGTACCGTAGGGCGTAACGCCGAACGGCTTGCCGGCCAGCATCAAATTGCGCAACAGCGCCTCGCCATAGCGGGCGGGAACCGAAATTTCGAACGCCATTTCGCCCGAAAACGAGATGCGGAACAGCCGCGCCTTGATGCCACCGCGAAGCGCGACTTCCCGCGCCCCCATGAAGGGAAAGCCCTCGTTCGACAAATCCTCCGCCGGATCGACGATTTCCCGAAGCAGGTCCCGGGTCTTCGGCCCGGCGATCGAGAACTGCGCCCATTGATCGGAGACGGATGTCAGCTGCACGTCGAATTCGGGGAACAGCACCTGCCGGCAGAATTCGAGATGCTGCATCACCAGCCCGGCCTTGGCGGTGGTGGTGGTCAGGAAATAGTGGTCCTCGGCCAGCCGCGACGTCGTGCCGTCGTCATAGACGATGCCGTCCTCGCGCAGCATCAGCCCGTAGCGGGCTTTGCCGACGGCGAGACTGGAGAAGGTGTTGATGTAGACGCGGTCGAGAAAGGCGCCGGCATCCGGGCCGTGCACGTCGATCTTGCCGAGCGTCGAGACATCGCAGAAGCCGACGCCGGAGCGCACCGCCTTGACCTCGCGGGTGACGGACTCCAGCCAGTCCTTTTCGCCGGCGCGCGGATACCATTGCGCGCGCTTCCACAGGCCGGTGTCGACGAAGATCGCGCCCTCGGCCGCCCAGTGATGCGATGGCGTCAGCCTCGTCGCATGGAAGTCTTCGTCGCGATGATGGCCGGCGAAAGCGCCGACGGCGACCGGCACATAGGGCGGGCGGTAGATCGTCGTGCCGGTTTCGGGGATCGATTTGCCGCTGATTGCCGCCATGATGGCGAGACCGGCGACGTTCGAGGTCTTGCCCTGGTCGGTGGCCATGCCGAGCGTCGTATAGCGCTTGAGATGCTCGACCGATTCGAAACCTTCGCGCTGCGCCAGCTCGATGTCGGACGCGGTCACGTCATGCTGGTAATCGACGAAGGCTTTCCCTTTGCCGGCCACATACCAAAGCGGCGTCAGCGAAAACGCCTCGCTGTCGGCGACCGGCGATGTGCCGGCATTGCCGCCGCGTCCAGCACTCTGCGCTGCCGCAGCACCCGCGGCAAAGCCCTGGCGCAGGCAGTCGCCCAGCCCGAAGGCGCCGTTGGCGGCGCCGACGGCCATCATGCCGGGCGGCGCACCATCCGGCACGAAGGCTGCGATATCGTCCTGCCATTTCGGCCGGCCGCGATGATAGGAGGTCAGCCCGACTGCCGGATTCCAGCCGCCCGAGACGGCTAGCCCGTCGGCCTCGACCTCGGCGCGCGCCCCACCGGTGAGCGATACCGCGATTTTCCTTACGCCGTCCTTGCCGCCTTCGACCCCGCTGACCGAGCCGTTGAGCACGGCAAAGCCGCCTTTGGCGGCAAGCGCGCGATGCGCGGCGGAGACGTCCGGGCGCGCATCGACGACCGCCGCGATCTGCAAACCGGCGCCAAGCGCGGTCTCGACCGTGCGCCAGCCATCCTCATTGTTGGTGAACAGCGCGATCCTCCTGGCAGGGGTAACCGCGTAGCGCGCGACATAGGTCCGCATAGCCGAAGCCATCATTACGCCCGGCGTGTCGTTACCGGCAAAGACGATGGGTCGCTCGATGGCGCCGGCGGCGACGACGCAGCGCTTGGCCACGATCCGCCACAGCCGCTGGCGCACCTGGTGCTCGGGCGGCGAGGGCAGGTGGTCGTTGACCCGCTCGATGGCGCCATAGGTGCCGCCATCATAGACGCCGAACAATGTCGTGCGGGTCATGATGCGGACATCGGGCAGTGCGGCGAGTTCGGCCAGCGTGCGCGTAATCCATTCGGCCGCCGGCGCGCCGTCGATCATGCCGCCGTCGGCGAGCAGACGGCCGCCAAGCGCAAAATCTTCCTCGCACAGGATGACGCGGGCGCCGCCGCGCCCGGCCGCCAGTGCCGCAGCCAGCCCGGCCGGGCCGGACCCGGCAATCAGCACGTCGCAATGCGCCCACGCCTTGTCGTAATGGTCGGGATCGGCGACGCCTGCAGCGCGGCCGAGGCCGGCGGCGCGGCGAATCGTTGGCTCGTAGATCGTTTCCCAGAATTTCGCCGGCCACATGAAGGTCTTGTAGTAGAAGCCGGCGACGAAGATCGGCGCGAACAGCTGATTGACCGCCATCAGATCGTGGCGCAGCGACGGCCAGCGGTTCTGGCTGGCGGCTTCGAGCCCGTCATAGAGTTCGGCCGTGGTCGCCTTGGTGTTCGGCTCGCGCCGCGCTCCGCTGCGCAGTTCGACCAGCGCGTTGGGCTCCTCCGAACCAGCGGTCAGGATGCCGCGCGGCCGATGGTATTTGAACGAGCGGCCGACCAGCTTAACGCCATTGGCGATCAGCGCCGAGGCCAGCGTGTCGCCTTGGAAGCCGGCAAAGCTCTTGCCGTCGAAGCGGAAGGCCAGCGGCGCGGCGCGATCGATGAGACCGCCGCTCTCCAGCCGGTGTGTCTGCGCGGGGCCAACCATCAGGCCCCAACCTCGGCGGCACCAACGCCTGCAGCCGGTTCGACCGCCGAAATCTCATGCGTCAGCGTGTTGCGGGCGACCTTCAGCCAGGCCCGGCAGCCGCCGCCATGGTACCAGTATTCGCTCATCGGCCCGGCGATGTTGTCGCGCAGATAGACGTAGTCGAAGACCTCGTCTTCGGTGGCGCCGGCCGCCGGACGCACCGGCTTGGCGTCGCCCAGATAGGTGAACTCGCCGAGTTCGCGTTCGCCGCAGAAGGGACAGACAATGCGCATGCTTCTTCAGCCAGCCTTTAATGCAGGTTCGGTTGGGCGCCCTGGCCCTTTTCGTCGATCATCGCACCTCGCCGGAAGCGGTCGAGACGAAAGCGGGCAGCCTCCTTGTGCGGCTCGTCGCGCGCCAGCAGATGGGCAAAGACCAGGCCGGAGCCGGGCGTCGCCTTGAAGCCGCCATAGCACCAGCCGGCGTTGAGATAGAGCCCGTTGACCGGTGTTTTGTCGATGATCGGCGAGCCGTCCATCGACATGTCCATGATGCCGCCCCACTGACGCAGCAGCCGTATCCGGCCGATCATCGGCATCAGCGCCATGCCGCCCTCGCACACGTCTTCCATGACAGGCAGATTGCCGCGCTGGGCATAGGAATTGTAACCGTCTATGTCGCCGCCGAAGACCAGGCCGCCCTTGTCGGACTGGCTGACGTAGAAATGCCCGGCGCCGAACGTCATGACGTTGGGGATCA
Organism: Mesorhizobium sp. M0998; assembly: GCF_040318885.1. NCBI lineage: Bacteria > Pseudomonadati > Pseudomonadota > Alphaproteobacteria > Hyphomicrobiales > Phyllobacteriaceae > Mesorhizobium > Mesorhizobium sp. M0998. The sequence continues at coordinate 13,009 of NZ_JAMYND010000002.1, read as the reverse complement.
GCGGCTTGATCGCCTCGGAGACGAAGGCCTGCAGCACATGGCTTTCGATCGGCAGCCGCATGCCGGCCATCGCCGCGACGCGCGACGAGGAGCCGGCGACCGCCATGCCGACCTTGGCCGCGCCGATCCTGCCGCGGCTCGTGTCGACGCCGGTCACCTTGCCGCTGCCATCGCGGACAAAACCGGTCACCCCGCAGTTCTGGATGATGTCGACGCCGAGCGCGCTCGCCGCATGCGCATAGCCCCAGACCACGGCGTCGTGCCGCGCCGTGCCGCCGCGCCGCTGCAAAAGCCCGCCCTGCACCGGGAAACGTGCGTTGTCGAAGTTCAGGAACGGCATCATCTTCCTGACCGCCGTCAGATCGAGCAGTTCGGCATCGATGCCGTTGATGCGCATGGTGTTGCCGCGCCGCGCATAGGCATCGCGCTGCGCGTCGGAATGGTAGAGGTTGATGACACCGCGCTGGCTGACCATGGTGTTGTAGTTGAGGTCCTGCTCCATCCGCTCCCACAGCTTCATCGACAGCTCGTAGAAGCCGGTATTGCCGGGCAGCCCGTAATTGGAGCGGATGATGGTGGTGTTGCGGCCGGCATTGCCGGAGCCGATCCAGCCTTTTTCCAGCACCGCGACATTCCTGATGCCGTATTCGCTGGCGAGGAACCATGCCGTCGCCAGGCCATGGCCGCCGCCGCCGATGATCACCACGTCGTAGTGGCTCTTCGGGCTGGCGTCGCGCCAGGTGCGCTGCCAGTTCTTATGGCCGGAAAATGCCGCCCGGGCGAGGGAGAAGATCGAGTATTTCATGAACCTGTTTCGCGCCGGGCGTGCAACAATTCCGGATCAGATGTCGAGCGTGTGGTCGCGCTCCCACTGGGTGAAGTGGGAAGCATAGGAATTCCATTCCTGCTGCTTCAGCTTTAGATAGGCCGACGAGAATTCCTCACCCAGCGCCGCCTTGAGCGATTTGTCGTTGTCAAACTCGCGCAACGCGTCGAGCAGGTTGAGCGGCAGCTTCGGCGCGCCCTCGACCGTATGGCCGAACTGGTACATGTCGATATCGTAGCGCCTGCCGGGGTCGGCCTTCGAGCGGACGCCGTCAAGGCCGGCGGCGATGATGACGGCCTGCAGCAGATAGGGGTTTGCCGCGCCGTCCGGCAGGCGCAGCTCGAAGCGGCCGGGGCCGGGCACGCGCACCATGTGGGTGCGGTTGTTGCCGGTCCAGGTCACCGTGTTCGGCGCCCAGGTGGCGCCGGAGATGGTGCGCGGTGCGTTGATGCGCTTGTAGGAATTGACCGTCGGGTTGGTGATGGCGGCAAGCGCGGACGCATGTTTCATGATGCCGCCGAGGAAATTCCTGCCCTTGGCCGACAGGCCGAGCTCCATCGCATTATCGGCAAAGACATTGGTCTTGCCGTCTTTGTCCCACACCGAGATATGCGCATGGCAGCCATTGCCGGTCAGGCCCTGGAAGGGTTTAGGCATGAAGGTTGCGCGCAGGCCGTGCTTTTCGGCGACCGATTTCACCATGAATTTGAAGAAGGAATGCTTGTCGGCGGTCGCCAGCGCATCGTCGAAGGCCCAGTTCATCTCGAACTGGCCGTTGGCGTCCTCGTGGTCGTTCTGGTAGGCGCCCCAGCCGAGCGCCAGCATGTGGTCGCAGATCTCGGCGATCACGTCGTAGCGGCGCATCACCGCCTGCTGGTCGTAGCAGGGCTTCGACGCCGTGTCATATTCGTCGGAAATCGTCTTGCCATCCGGCGAGATCAGGAAGAATTCGGCCTCGACGCCGGTCTTGATGTGCATGCCGTCGCCAGCAGCCTCCGCGATCAACCGCTTCAGCGTGTTGCGCGGCGCCTGCTCGACCGATTTGTCGTCCATGATGCAGTTGGCGGCGACCCAGGCGACCTCCGGCTTCCAAGGCAACTGGATCACCGAGGCCGGATCCGGCACCGCCAGCATGTCGGGATGCGCCGGCGTCAGATCGAGCCAGGTGGCAAAGCCGGCAAAGCCGGCACCGTCCCGCTGCATGTCGGCGATCGCCTGCGCCGGCACCAGCTTGGCGCGTTGTCCACCGAACAGGTCGGTGTAGGATATCATGAAATATTTGACGCCCTTTTCCTTGGCGAAGGCGGCGAGATCGTTCCCCATTATAGTTCCTCGCTTACTGGCATTTGGTTTGTCTTAGAAGCCGTTCTTGCCCGGTATCCAGTTGGTGCCGGCCAGCGGCACGCCGGCCATGGCGGCGGCTTCGATCGTCAAGGCCACAAGATCCTCGGGCTCGAGATTGTGCAGGCTGTTCTTGCCGCAGGCGCGGGCGATTGTCTGAGCCTCAAGTGTCATCACCTTAAGATAATTCGCCAGCCGTCGGCCGGCCGCGATCGGATCGACCCGTTTCATTAGCTCGGGATCCTGCGTGGTGATGCCGGCCGGGTCGCGACCCTCATGCCAGTCGTCATAGGCGCCGGCGGTGGTGCCGAGCTCGTTGTATTCCGCCTCCCAGCGCGGGTCGTTGTCGCCGAGCGCGACAAGCGCTGCCGTGCCGATCGACACCGCATCGACGCCGAGCGCCAGCGCCTTGGCGACGTCGGCGCCGTTGCGGATACCGCCGGAGACGATCAGCTGCACCTTGCGGTGCATGCCGAGGTCCTGCAGCGCCTGCACGGCCGGCCTGATGCAGGCAAGCGTAGGCTGGCCGACATTTTCAATGAACACTTCCTGGGTCGCCGCAGTGCCGCCCTGCATGCCGTCGACGACGACGACATCGGCGCCCGATTTCACCGCAAGCGCGGTGTCGTAATAGGGCCGCGCGCCGCCGACCTTGACGTAGATCGGCTTTTCCCAGTCGGTGATCTCGCGCAGTTCGAGGATCTTGATCTCGAGGTCGTCCGGCCCGGTCCAGTCGGGGTGGCGCGAGGCCGAGCGCTGGTCGATGCCTTTCGGCAGCGTGCGCATTTCGGCGACGCGGTCGGAGATCTTCTGGCCGAGCAGCATGCCGCCGCCGCCTGGCTTGGCGCCCTGGCCGACGACCACTTCGATCGCGTCGGCGCGGCGCACGTCGCGCGGGTTCATGCCGTAGCGTGACGGCAGATACTGGTAGACCAGCGTCTTCGAATGGCCGCGCTCTTCCTCGGTCATGCCGCCGTCGCCGGTCGTCGTCGAGGTGCCGGACAGCGTCGCGCCGCGGCCAAGCGCTTCCTTCGCCGGGCCGGACAGCGAGCCGAAGCTCATGCCGGCAATAGTGATCGGGATTTTCAGTTCGATCGGTTTTTTCGCATAGCGCGAGCCGAGCACGACGCTGGTGTCGCAGCGCTCGCGATAGCCTTCGAGCGGGTAGCGCGAGATCGAGGCACCGAGGAACAGAAGGTCGTCGAAATGCGGCAGCTTGCGCTTAGCGCCGGCGCCGCGGATGTCATAGATGCCGGTCGCCGCGGCGCGGCGGATCTCGGAAAGCGTGTAGTCGTCGAAGGTCGCGGATTTGCGCGGCGTCGTCGGCGGGTTGCGATAGGTCATTGAGCCTCAATACGCGTCGGCGTTGTCGATATTGAAATTGTAGAGGGTACGAGCCGAGCCATAACGCTTGAACTCCGCCGCCTTGACGCCGGTCACACCGGCGCGGTCGAGCAAGCCTTGCAGCAATTCGAGATGCTCGGGCCGCATCTCCTTGGCGATGCAGTCGGCGCCGAGGCTTTCGACCTTGCCGCGCACGAAAAGCCGCGCCTCGTAGATGGAATCGCCGAGCGCATCGCCGGCGTCGCCCAGCACCACGAGGTTGCCGGACTGCGCCATGAAGGCCGACATGTGGCCGATATTGCCATGGACGACGATGTCGATGCCTTTCATCGAGATGCCGCAGCGCGACGACGCGTTGCCTTCGATGACGAGCAACCCGCCCCGGCCGGTGGCGCCGGCATACTGGCTGGCATCGCCTTTGACGACGATCTGGCCGGACATCATGTTCTCGCCGACGCCGGGCCCGGCCGAGCCATGCACGGTGATGGTGCCGCCGTCGTTCATGCCGCCGCAATAATAGCCGACGCTGCCGCGCACATCGATGGCGACCGGCTGGTCGACGCCGACGGCGACCGAATGGCTGCCTCGCGGGTGGAGCACCTCCCAGGCGGTCTCGTTCGAACCGGGCGCCAGATCGTGCAGCGCCTGGTTGAGCTCGCGCAGCGACATTTCGGCCAGATCGAAGACCCGTGATGCATGGCCCGGCTCGCGAGCCGCCTTGGAGAGGTTAATTGCCGGCATTGGTTCAATGCTCCCAGAAATAGACGGTTGCGGGCTCGGGTTCCCAGACCTTCGCATTGTCTATGCCGGGCAGTTTGGTGAGCGCACGATATTCCGAGCCGAAGGCGACATACTGGTCGGTTTCGGCCATTACGGCGGGCTTGCAGGCGATCGGGTCGCGCACCACGCCGAAGCCGTTCTTGGTGCCGACGACGAAGGTGAAAAACCCGTCGAGATCACTCAGCGTGCCTTCCAGCGCCTCGCCGAGGTTCTTGCCATGCGCCATCTGCGAGGAGAGATAGGCGGCAGCGACCTCGGTGTCGTTCTCGGTCTCGAATGTCATGCCTTCGCGGATCAGCTCGCGGCGGACATTGTTGTGGTTGGACAGCGAGCCATTATGGACCAGGCACTGGTCGGCGCCGGTCGAGAACGGATGCGCGCCCATCGTCGTCACCGCCGATTCGGTCGCCATGCGGGTATGGCCGATGCCGTGCGTGCCGGTCATCTCGCGGACGCCGAAACGGTCGACGACCGCTTCGGGCAAGCCGACTTCCTTGTAGATTTCGACGACGTCGCCGGCGCCCATGATGCGGATGTCGGGGCGCAGCGCCTGGATCGTCTCGCGTGCTTCGTCGATCTTGGCAGGCGTCGTCCGGACCACGGCATGCGTCGACTTCGCAGCAATGCTCACCGGCGCGCCGATTGCCTTGGCGAGTTCGGCGTCGAGGCTGCGGAAATCGCGCTCCGGCTTGGCCGACTGGATGGTGATCTTGGCTTCATTGGAGGGCGCGCCATAGATGGCGATGCCGGCGCTGTCGGGACCGCGATCGCTGAGCGAGATCAGCATCTCCGACAGCATCGCGCCAAGCTGGGGCTCGAGCGACTTGTCCTTCAAAAACAGTCCGACGATTCCGCACATGTCAGCCTCCGCGAGTTTGTTCCCTCCGAGATGTATCGAATGAGTCCCGGGAATTCAATTGGTATGAAAAAAATTTTCCTGTCGTTATATATCGGCTGAGGCGCCGCCGGCCGCACTATCGCTGCGCTGGCCGCCATTGTGAACCCATTTGGCATAGCGGATGCGGGCGATCTTGTAGGCATCCAGGATCGACAGGGCATAGATCAGGAAGCCGCCGGCATGGCGTCCGACGAAGCTGGCGTCGGGCGGCGCGATCTTGGCGGTGACCCAGGCGAGGATCACCATGAAGAACAGGAATTGTAGGCCGCGCACCGGCACGCCGAGCACGACATGCCCGCTCGCCGGCAAAACGATCGCAGCGCCCAGAACCAGATAGGGGCTCGGTGGTGCGGGGGAGGTGGTGATCTGGCTGGTCATGCCGCTTGCCGTTCGCTTTGATTGATGGCATCGCGCAGCGCCGAAGCCGACGACAGCAGCCTCTCGATCAGCACCGGATCGAGCCTGACCGTGCCGAATTCGGCTTGCCGGAATACGCCGTAGCGCGCCCGCTCGGCCTCGGCCAGCAGCCAGACGATGCGCACGCCGTTCGGCGTGATCAGCAATTCCTTGGCGCGCTCCTCGGCAAAGACATCGAGGTGGCCGGCGATGATGGCTTCGGGGAAGCGCACGCCCTTGCGGTCGCTCCGCAGCACCGCCTCGGCCGGAAACCCCGCCGCCTTCGGCAGCGGGTGGACGAGATGATCGAAATTGGAAAAAGTCGTCGGCGATCCCGGCCGCATCATCATATCGAAAGTGCCTGGTATCGCGACCTTTTCGGTGATCGAAACGCTAAGCCAGCGCGCCGGCAGCTTCCTGATCGCCAGCGTGTCGACGATGGTCCGCACCTGCACCCGCCGGCCGTTCCACGAGCCGGCGAAGGTGACGACGCCGGCAGTGCCGTCCGAGACGTTGGCCGCGTCGGGGACGACGACGCGGACGCCGGCTTCGTCGGCGGCAAGCCCGGTCGAAGCCTTGGCGCGGCTGGCCCGCGCAAGCCAGGCTATATGGAGGACGAGAGCCAGGGCAACCGCCCCGGCGAGCAATGCTGAGATCACCTAACGCACCTCGTCACGCAAATGCCCGCCCAGACCGGGCGCGCCGTCAGTAGCCCTGCGGCTTCGGCCACGGCATGGTGAACTGGGCGCCACGGCGCACGAATTTGTAGCGGTAGAAGTGGAACCACAGCGAGATCAGGAAGTAGAAGGCGACCATGGCGATCAGCTGCGAGCCGAAGCCGAGGAAGATCGCAAAGAAGGTGACGACGCAAAGGCAGAACAAGACGATCGCCGGCAGCGGATGGAACGGATGGGTGTAGCCGCGGCGGATCGAGCCGAGCGGCCACTTTTTCCTGAACATGATGATGTTGATGCTCATGAAAGTGTATTGCAGCACGCCCGACAGGATCGAGAAGGTGATCGCCTGGTTGAGGTCGGCGATGAAGGCGAAGGCGAGCGCGATCGGCAGCAGAAACAGGATCGAGCGATAGGGCGTGCGGTATTTCGGATGCACCGCCGAGAACCAGGTCGGCAGATAGCGGTCGCGGCCGAGCGAAAACCAGGCGCGCGCGGCGTCGTTGATGCAGCCATTGGCGGAGGCGAGCGCGGCAAGCAGCGTCGCGATGAACAACAGGTTCTCCAGCAGCGCACTGCCGGTCAGTTTGCCTGCATCCCACAGCGGATAATAGGTGATGCCGAGATATTCCCAGGGCATCATCGAGGCGCAGACATACCAGGTCATGGCGGCGGCGATCAGAAGCGTGATCATACCGGCCATCGTGCCATAGGGCAGCGAGCGCGCCGGCGAGCGCACTTCCTCGGCGGCCTGCGTGGTGCCCTCGATGCCGAGATAATACCAGATGCCGAACTGGAAGGCGGCGATGACGCCGATCCAGCCGTAGGGCAGGGCGTTGCCCGGGGTCACCAACTCGTTGAGCTTGAGCACGGCGCCTTGCGTCCACGGGCTGACCGAGAAGAACAGGATGACGATCGAGACATAGGCGATGGCGGTGATGACGAAGTTGACGTTGAGCGTCATCAGCACGCCGCGATAGTTCAGCCATGCCAGCACGACGATTGTCGCGGCGATGAAGGAATTGTGGTTGAGGCCCTCGACGCCGGCCTTGGCGACGATGGTGTCGCCGAGCAGGATCGCGTCCGACACTTCGAGCATGGTGTAGGCAAAGACCAGGAACAGCGCGACGTTGAAGGCCATCAGCGGCCCGACAATGTGCTTGGCCTGCGCATATTGGCCGCCGGCGGCGGCAACCGTCGAGGTAACTTCGGAATCGATCATCGCGACCGAGGTGTAGAGCAGGCCGACGATCCAGCAGACGATCAGCGCCGCCAGCGCGCCGCCCTTGTCCGCCGCGAAATTCCAGCCGGTGAATTCGCCGACCAGAACGATGCCGACACCGAGCGCCCAGACATGGGCGGGGCCGAGCACCCTGAGCAGTGAAACCCTGTCGCCCTGCACTTGCACCGCTGGTTCAGCCGTGATCGTCATCGTTCAATCCCCCACTCAGATCCGGTGTTTTTCGGACACGGCTTCAAGTTCGCCTTCCCTGGACGAGGTCAGCATCTCTTCGGAATAGGTCGTGTCGATCTTGAACCAGTCGTAGAGCATCCACAGCGCGAGCACGATCGAGATGCCCCAGCATGCGTAAGAGAGTGCCACCCACATGACGATGCTTCCTATCTATTTGTCGCCGAACTTTTCGTCGATGACGTCGCGGTATTCGCGGTCCGATGCGCGGAACAGAAAGATGAAATAGCCGATCAGCACTGCCGCCATGATGATCAGCGTCGGCCAGTCGATGATGTAGTGGAACCGGTTCTGAATGATGTCGTGCGCGGTTTCCGGCGTGTAGCCGAGCTTTTCCCAGATCGAGGCCATGGTCGGGTTCTGGCCGAGCGCTTCCCACGTCTTGGCGTCGAGCGCGTCGATGGATTTTGCCGCCCCTGCCAGCCCTAGTTTCAGCGGCAGCCACAGCGCGACGAAAATCGCGACCACGACGACGGCGATATCGAAAACCTGTCCGGCCTTGCTCTGTTCGGGCGGTGTATAGCGGGCCATGCGTCTCCCCCTCAGGACTTGCGGTTGCGGTAGGCGTCGGCATTCTTGATGTCGAGGCCGTAGATGAAGTCCTTGTCTTCCTTGTAGTGGTTGACCATCGCCAGGATCGCGGCCGTGTTGAAGATCAGCACGGCGGCGGCGGCGACCGCGACGACGAGCTTGATGCCGGCGTCGGGGACGTATGGCCACGTCATGAACAGGACAAAGAGGATCGTCGCCCACAGGCAGACGATCAGGAGCATGGATCCAAGCACGTCGGAACGGTACAGCGCTTCCACGCGCTGTTGCAGGTCGGACATCGGCTTTCCCCTTTTTCAACGCCGGTCCAGATTGGCCGGTCATTGCCATCTTTCAAGAGAGTGAAATTTTTTTCATAAAATCCGGCCGAATTGTGGAATTGTCAAGACGATTTTACGCGACGTTAACCGTTTGTTTGGGCGCGCCGGATTTGCCTGACAATGAAATTATTTGCTTACGGGTATTGCAGGCTCCCGGCGTTTGCGATCAATATTCAAGCCAACGCTCCCGCCTGTGTGCAGGGAGCAGGGGAAAGCAAAAAAGTTTCTTTCGAACGGAGGACAGCGGATGACGGCATCCTGGAGATTTTCGACGCTTGCGGACCGCCATCGCGCGCTCGGCTCGAAGCTCGAGGACTGGAGCGGCATGGGCACCGCCTGGACCTACGACAAGGACGCCGACGAAGAGTATATCGCCATCCGCACCAAGGCCGGCCTGATGGACGTGTCCGGCTTGAAGAAGGTCCACATCACCGGGCCGCACGCCTCGCACCTGATCGACCTGGCGACGACGCGCGACGTCGAAAAGATCTATCCCGGCAAGTCGGCCTATGCCTGCATGCTCAACGAGGCCGGCAAGTTCACCGACGACTGCATCCTCTACCGCACCGGCCCGAATTCCTGGATGGTCGTGCATGGCTCGGGCACCGGCCATGAAGAGTTGCAGCGCGCTTCCGTCGGTCGCGACGTGTCGCTGCGCTTCGACGACAATCTGCACGATCTTTCGCTGCAAGGCCCGACCGCCGTCGATTATCTGGCAAAGCATGTGCCCGGCATTCGCGACCTCAATTATTTCCACCACATGCAGACCCAGTTGTTCGGCTTTCCGGTGATGATCTCGCGCACCGGCTACACCGGCGAGCGCGGCTACGAGATCTTCTGCCGTGGCCAGGACGCCGGAACGATCTGGGACAGGATCCTCGACGAGGGCAAGAGTGCCGGCATCATCCCGTGCCGCTTCACCACGCTCGACATGCTGCGCGTCGAGAGCTACCTGCTGTTTTACCCCTACGACAATTCGCAGAAATACCCGTTCGAGAACGAAGGCCCCGGCGACACACTGTGGGAGCTTGGTCTCGACTTCACCGTCAGCCCCGGCAAGACGGGCTTTCGCGGTGCCGAGGAGCACTACCGCCTCAAGGGCAAGGAGCGCTTCAAGATCTTCGGCGTGCTGCTCGAAGGCAAGGAGCCGGCCGACGAGGGCGCGCCGGTCTATCGCGACGGCAAAAAGGTCGGCGTGGTGACCTGCGCCATGTATTCGCCGCTGGTCAAAAAATCGATGGGCATTGCCCGACTCGACGTCGACTGCGCGGTGCAGGGCACCAGGCTCGAGATCCGCAACAAGAGCGGCACCATCAGCGCAACCGCCGAGCCGCTTCCTTTCGATGATCCGAAGAAGACCAAGCGCACGGCGAAAGGCTGAGGCATACTGCGGGTATGGCAGCGAAAAGCATCATCAGTCGCCCGGTCTATGGGACCCTGTCTCCGCAGCCTGGCAAGCATCATCTTTTCATAGCGGATGCAGAGGGAGCGCTGGCGATTGCCGATTTGGCCGCCAAGGCACCGGCGGATTTCTTCGGTGGCGCCCACATCATCTTCATTCCCGGCCGCGACGGCAAATACGCCGATGCGCTCGAAGCCCTGAAGCCGGCACAGTTCTACCTCGGCCATTCCTTTGCCAGCGCCCTGCCGCGGCTGAAGCAGACGCTGGCCAACGCGCATATGGGACTCAGGCTCTATCTTGCCGGCACCGAGGGGCTGATCGGCCAGGCCATGCAGGCGGCGCTGGAAGCCGGCATCGACCACACCTCGGTTCAGACCGAGCATCGCGGCTCGCTGGCGCGCCGCATGCAGTGCGTCCACTGCAAGGGCATCACCGAGAACGTGACGACGCAGCCGGCAACCTGTTCGCATTGCGGCCTCTTGCTTCTGGTGCGCGATCATTATTCGCGGCGGCTCGCCGCCTTCCAGGGCGTCTGCATCAACGCCGAGGACCGCAGCGAAATTCCTCCGATCGAGGAGGTCTTTCGATGAGCACCGGCACCACCAAGCTCGATGTCGTCGTCAGCGATGTCGTCCCGGTCAACGAACTGGTGACGCGCTTTCATTTCCGCCGGCGCGACGGCGAGCTTTTGCCGACCTTCTCCGGCGGCGCCCATGTCGTCGTCGAGATGCGCGATGGCGAACGCACCAGGCTCAATCCCTATTCGCTAATGGGCTCGCCGCTCGACACCAGCGAATACACCATCTCGGTGCGCCGCGACGACGCCGGCCGCGGCGGCTCGCTGTTCATGCACAGGCATGTCAGGCCGGGCACGGAGATGGTGGTGAGCTACCCCGTCAACCTGTTCTCGCTCGATCTTCGGGCCAGGAAGCATCTGATGCTGGCCGGTGGAATCGGCATCACCCCGTTCATGGCGCAGACCGCGCAGCTGGCGGCGGAAGGCGGCAATTTCGAATTGCATTACACCTGCCGCACCGCCTCGCTCGGCACCTATGCCGACCTGCTGAGAGAGCGCTACGATCGCCGGGTTAGGCTCTATCACGACGATCGCGACGAGCGCGTCGATCTCGACCGGCTGCTGTCGTCGCAGCCGCTCGGCACGCATCTCTATGTCTGCGGCCCGTCCGGCATGATCGGCTGGGTGCGCGAGCGTGCCGCGGCCCTCGGCTGGCCTCCGGAGACCGTGCATTTCGAGCATTTCGCCGCACCCCAGCCCGGCGCGCCCTTCGACGTGACGCTGGCGCTCAGCGGCAAGACCATCCGTGTCGACGAGCAGCAGAGCCTGCTCGAGGCGATCGAGGCGGCCGGCGTCGATCCGCCCTATCTCTGCCGCGGCGGCGTCTGCGGCCAGTGCGAGACCAACGTCATTTCGCATGACGGCAAATTCATCCACAACGACCACTGGCTGAGCGAGGAAGACCACCGTTCGGGCTGCAAGATCATGCCCTGCGTCTCGCGTTTCGAGGGCAGGTCGCTGGTACTGGAAAGATAGGAGGCGAGCTTGGGCATCACCTTTCGCAAGGAAACGTTCCGCGACGACTTCACCTTCAGGAACAGCCCCGAGCACATCAGGCGGTTCCCGTTCCCGTTCCATGAAGACAGCTACATGTATGCCGTCAACATCGAGCCGCATGTCGTCGGGCCGAAGGGCAGCGTGCTGGAGAATTTGATCGACGTCGACGAGCACTATGTCGCCGAGATGCAGGACCGCGCTTTGGTGCTGGCCGAGGATCCGCTGCGCTGCCAGTCGCTGCCGCACATGACGCTGGCCGGCTGGGATCTGCTCGAGCTTTTGATGGAGCAGCAGGCGCTGGGCTATCCCGAGCATTTCACGCTGACGCGCCATGGCGACCGCTGGCGCTGGATCAACCGGCCGCTCGGCATCGACGACAGCTTCACCTTCGGCGACGTCTCGACGCTCCCCTATGGGCCGATGGAATACATCACCCGCCAGAGCCAGGGCGATTTCTGCATCCTCGACCAGCGCGACGGCAATCTGTGGATGGATGCCGGCATGGTCACCACCCAGGCCGACTGGTCGCTCGATTTCGACATCGGCATGAACTTCTTCGAATGGCACGCGCCGGTGCCGCTGGCGCATGAGAAGGGCATCTTCGTCCGGGCGCTGAAATTCCTCTCCAATATCCAGCAGGGCAAGCCGGCGCGCCGGCTGAACTGGACGATGACCATCAATCCGCGCCTCGATACCAGCCCGGAAAATTATCACAAATGGGGTCCGGACCGGACCACGGTGACGCCCAAAAACGTCGGCGACAAGGTCCATCTGCGCGTCGAGCTGCAGAGCTTCTGGCGGCTGCCGCGCTCGAATGCGATCGTCTTCCCGATCCGCTGCTACCTGATCAAGATGGACGAGCTGGTGACGCAGCCGAAATGGGCAAGGCGCCTGCACCGCGTCATCCGCGACCTGCCCGAGGAACTCGCCAACTACAAAGGCCTGACGCGCTACCGCGCGACGCTGGTCGAATGGCTGTCGAAGCTGGATGACGGCAGTGCGACATCGCCGGGGTTCGGGCCGGATTGAGGTTCTGTTTGCGAGGTTCGCGCTGCCCGTCAAGCTGCCAATCTCCCCCCTGTTTGGACCGGAGACATCGCGAACAGGTGTGCGAGGACATCGCGAACAGTGCTCCATGCTATCTCTCGACGAGGTTGAGGTCGATGGTTTGGATTTTCTGATGGCGGAAGAAGACGTTGAAGACGCCGTCCTTGTCGGTCGCACGGAAGGCGACGGCGCGCCCGGCGAAGGCATTGCAGATCTTGAAGTGGCGGCCGAACAGCGAGGTCGCGCCCTTCTGCTGGATCTTGCGGATATGGTCGCCGGGCGCATAGTCGAAGGGCTGCTGGGTCTCCCTGAAGTCGCGCGGGGAAGACCGGTAGCGGTCGAGCGGCACGGCGCCGGCGATCGCCTCGTGCGGGCGCTCTGCATTGTA